>NZ_JBFJTH010000006.1:0-48951 GCF_041625495.1 Litorivivens sp.
GCCCGCAAAACCAATTGTGTATTCTGCAAGAACGTCAGGTTTTCGCAGGCCAAGGCTGAGGGTCTAGACGAAACGCAGGTCGAACAGATTCGCGATGGCTATGAGGACAGCGATCTTTCCTCGCGGCAAAAGCTGATTCTGAGTTACACCGACACGTTTCTGATCGCGCCCAACGAGATCGATGACGCGTTACAGAATGCGATGAAGGGCGAGTTTAGCGATGAGGAAATCGTCGAATTGACTGCAGCCCTGGCGCTGTTTATGGGCTTTTCCAAAATCGCGGTTTCACTCGGTGGCATGCCCGACTCGCTGCCCACCTTTGAAATGCCCACGCCGGACTAGTTTGGAGCTAAGTTTGGACTAAGTTCCGCCCCGCTTGTATGGCGCGGCTCTCACGCCATAAATGCTGCACGCAAGGACGGTTGTTCCCTGAAGACGCCACCCATGGCCGTCGTTTGCGTCGTAGAGGTAGCATCCTGAACGCCTCGGGCCTTTACGCAATAGTGTGCAGCATTGATGCTGACGGCAACGTCCGGTGTTTCAAGCAGAGTCTGCAGGGCGACAAGTAGTTGTCGAGTCAAGCGTTCCTGTACTTGCGGGCGCTGCGCAAAGAATTGTACCAGTCGATTGATTTTGGATAGACCAATAACCGATTGCCGCGGAATGTACGCCACATTGGCAAAGCCATCGATCGTAATAAAATGATGCTCACAGGTACTAGTCAGGCTGATGTCGCTAACCTTGACCATTTCGTCTACCCCCATTTTGTTTTCAATCGCCGCAATCTTCGGAAAGTTGTGGTAGTCCAACCCTGAAAAAATCTCGTACACATACATCTTGGCAATGCGGTGGGGTGTTTCACTGAGACTGTCATCACTCAGATCTAGACCAAGGGTCTGCGCGACAGTGGTCATAGCGGCGCGAATACGCTGGTACTTCTGGTCGGGCGTGAGATGAGTATCGGCGACGGGTGTTTCCAAACCGGCCTCAATTAATGCCCTTCTGACGGCTTTGGCTTCGTTGGAAAGATTGGGCTGGTCAAACCATTGGGGTTGGCTATTGGTGGCTTCCATGGGATATTTTACTCGAGTCAGTCTATGGTCTGTTACGTGGTGGCAGGGGTAGTGGATCAGCCCGAAGGATGAGCGTTGGAACGCGAACACACAGGACAGTAAACCGTGCATTTTTTGTTGAAACACACTCTATTGCGGCGTTTCTTCTCCATATCATTGGTGGGGCTAGTTTCGTTGCTGCTACTGGTGAGCCTTCCGGTCTGGTTGCCGCTGAGTCTGCTTGTTGGGCTGCTGGTTTCCGGCTGGCAGTCCGCCACCCGCTGCCTTTGTTTCATTACAGTGTTCGCGGTGTGTGAATGTCTGGGGGTGCTGGCCGCAGGAGCAATCTGGCTTCAGCGCCCTTTTCTTTCCCACGACGAATATCTTGCGGCCAATCGACGCTTGCAGACCTGGTGGGCAAGTACTCTGAAGGGCGCTGCAGAAAGGTTGTTTCGATTGCACTTCGAGGCAGATGAGATGGCAGCGCTCGATGGACCGGCCGCCATCGTATTGCCGCGTCACACCAGTATTGGTGACACCGTGCTGCCATTGGTATTTTATGCAGCCCAACGCAACTTTGCGGTGCGGTATGTACTCAAACGCGAGCTGTTGCTTGATCCGTGCCTGGATATTGTTGGCAATCGCCTGCCCAATGTTTTTCTTGATCGAGCCTCCGACGAAATGACATTGGAGCTCGATGCGCTGCAATCTCTGGCCAACAGCGCTGGCGAGCGCGACGCGCTGATCATTTATATGGAAGGTACACGTTTTTCCTCGCGTAAACTTGATCGCATTGTGAGCAGGTTGGAATCATCGGATAGTGAGCTCGCCGCTGGCTGGGAGACTGTATTGCCCCCTCGAATGGGAGGCGCGCTGGCGTTGATTGAGGGAGCGCCTGAGAAAGACCTGCTTTTTTTTGCACACACCGGTTTTGAAGGGGCGGGCTCGTTCGCGGCGCTGTTTAATGGCAGTTGGCTAGATGGCCGCGTACGCTTGTGTTTTTGGCGTATAAAAGCGGCGGATATTCCGCGTGATATTCAGGCGCGTCGCGCGATGTTGTTGGCGCAGTGGCGTCATATGGATAAGGTCGTGCAAGGCTTGGCAGCGGGTTTATCAGTGGGTGATGGGCTCTGGCCGGCCGAAGTGAAAACCCTGCAGTAAATCGACGCCGATCTCCTTGCATAATGTGGCGACGTCTTCAGTCTCAACTCCTTCAGCGAGGGTTTGAATTCCCATTTGTTTTACCATGGTGTTGAGTGAGTTCAGCAGCTGGTATTTTGGTGAGTCGGCGCTGGTTAAGCCAGCGACCAGGCTGATATCAAATTTGAGAATATCCGGTGGTACCTCGGCAAGCTCAAGTAGGCGGGCCTGTCCGGAGCCAAAATCGTCGTAGGCAAGGCGGATATTCATGGCGCTCAGCGCGCTTTTCATTTCTGCCATGAGGGTGAGGTCGGTAACGGCAGTCTCGTGTACCTCAAATACCAGATCCAGCGTGGGGTGTAGTTTGCGCAGCCGCTCCATCTCTCGCAGTAGCCGTTCAGGTTGCTGACATTCCTTGGGATGTGAATTAAAGAACAGCGGGGTGGATGCGCCGGCTGCTTCTGCTTCTGCGAAGCCTTTCTGGCGCAAGAGCTCGCTTAGTTCAATCTCCAAATCCAATGCTTGGGCGAGCTGGAACATTTCATAGGGGCTGCTGCCTATTGCGGGGTGAGTGCCTCGGCCAAGCAGTTCATGGCCATAGGTTTCGCCTGTCGTGCGAATAATTACCTGCTGAAACCCACAGACCAACCCCGCCTGAAGCATTTCTGTGAATTCGCGTATCTGGGTGGGAAAATGATTGGGCAGGGTGGTGTCGCCGACCATGGTCTGGCTGCCGAAGTCCTCTTCGGCTTCTTCTGCGGTGAGCGCGAGAAATTCCTGGCTGGCGAAATGCAGCACGTCGCCGTTTTGAATCAGCGTCGGGTGTTGTATACGCTCACGATTTACAAACGTACCGTTGGTGCTGCCAAGATCCAGCAGCACAATGTCGTCTCCGTGCTGCTCAAACTGTGCATGTTTTCGAGAGGCCTGGGAACTGTTCAATACCACAGCACAGCCCGGCAGGCGTCCGACAACCGCAGGGAATTCCAACAGCTCTATGCGACGGGGCTTGCCGCCGCGCTCCGGATAACTTTCAAGAAGAAACAATAAACTCAAAGGCTTACCTTGTGGTTAGGCTGTTGAGAATAAGCGCTGATGAGTCATTGTAGACCAAAAGATAGGGGCAGCCTAACTGCCGGGGCGCGCCTTAAAACTGTCGCCTCACATCAATCCCCAGCATGCGCGGCTCCCCCCAGCTTTCGTTAAAGGTGCCCGATGAGTCGGCCACTGCGACAACACCAATACGGTAGCGTTTATCGGCGAGGTTTTTTGCCCACAACGACACCGTAAGATCACCGTCGGGGTTCATCCAGGTGAAGCGCGCATCGAGCAGGGTAAAGGCGGGCTGTCCGGCCAGTTCTGTGGATTGCTCAAAGGCACGGTAGGAGCCGGGGTCAAAACCGTAGAAAATATCGCTCTTGTAGCTAGCGTCCAGTCGCGCGGTGAGTAAGCCGAAGCTGGTGCTCCACTGGTATTGGGCGCCGATGGCCGCTGATTTTTCCGGTGATACCGGGAAGGTTTCATGTGTTCGATCTACATAGACTTCACGGCCAGACAGTGCAGCCGCCAGATCGAGCTCGGTGTATTCGGTATAACGATACTCATTGGCACTGAAGCTGGCGTTGATCTGCAGCTCCGGGCTGGGCAGCCACAGCAGCTCCATTTCCACACCGCTAATTTCAGATTCACCGGCATTGCCAAACACTACCACTACATTCTGGGCTGAATCCGCGCCCACGGCGATGAGCTGCTGGTCGGTGTAGTCCATAAAGTAGACGGCGCCATTGAGACGCACGCTGCGGTCAAAGGCATCGAGTTTAAAACCGATTTCGTGATTGGTCACGACCTCCGGTTCTACCCGCTGCAGCCCATCGACACCGCGCGGCTCAAAGAATCCCGATTTAAAGCCGCGGCTCCAGGTAGCGTACAGCATGGTGCTGTCTACAAAGCTGTCATTCAGCCAGGCCTCCGGTAAGTGATAGGACAGGGAGACCATGGGTGTGCTCTGGCTGAAGCTTTCATCGCGTTCATCAAAGCGGCGGCTGTCGTGGTTGATGGGGTAATCCAGTAGGGCGTCGCCGTCGGCATCCGGGAACAGGGCAGCAGCTATGCTGACGGGGTCATCCAGCCAGCGCAGCGGCCCCAAATAGGGGAAGAAATCTGCCGCGCCAGGACCAAATACGCCGACATTATTGGGTGCGCCAAACAAGCCTGTGCCGGTCATTCGATTAGCGATGGCTTCCATGTCGGCTTCGGTGGTGGCCAGCTTTGAGTGGCGCTGTTCATTGGTGTAGCGGTATCCGAGCGTCAGCTCAATCTGGGATGTCAGATCGTAGGACACCTGGGCAAACAGGGCGGTGGTGGTGTTTTCCAGTTCAAAATCCGAAATCACCAGCGGTGAGCCGATAAAGCCGATCAGCGGAACTGTACCGCCGGGTGCTGGCCGAGTGGGGGGTGTTCCGGCGGCTAATTCGCCCAGGGTCTGGCTGTCGAGGCCGCGGAACACATTGGATACGGTAAAGTTCTCGCTGTTGGTTTCGCGCATGGCAAAGGCGCCAAGGGTATAGCGCAGCGATTGATCGGCATTGCTGCCGTTGAGCTGAAATTCCAGGCTATAGGAGCTTCGGTCGCTGTCGTCGGTGTTGATATAGCTGCTCCACAGCGCCGGGCCGCCGTCGGGGTCGCTGGCCTGTATCGGCCCTTCGGTTTCACTGCGCAGACCAAGTACGGTTTTTAGCTGCAGGGTTTCCGACAGCTCCCAGCTGGCGGTCGCGGCGAGCAAGGCGGTATCCAGATCCTTGTCGAGGCGCGGATTGGGCCCCTGATCTGCCTTCAGGTCGCCCAGTCGTTCGCGGGAATTGGCTTTGCAGTTCTCTTCAAAGGCAGTGAGATTGGCCGGGTCGGTATCGCCGGGGTGAACTACCCAAAGCCCCTGATAGTAGAGCGAATCCTTGGTGGGTATCTGGCAGTTTATGCCCGCTAGATTCTCGCGAATCTTGCCGAGAAAGGTCTGGGTATCGAGGCTGAAACTTGCGGAGGGTTCCCAGCGCGTCTGAAACAGTAGCGCCTGTCGGTCATTGCTCGGGTTGCCGCGATTGCCCTGGGAAATATTTTCGAAGTAGCCCTCGTCCTTGGTGATGTGTACAGCGGTGCGGGTAAAAAAGGTGTCACTGACGGGAATGTTGATGCCTGCCTTGAAGCGTCGATGTCGGTAGCTTCCCAGCCCCATTTCCACATAGGCCTCGTCGCTGTCATCGGGCTTGCGCAGGCTGACAACCATGGCGCCGCCGGTGGTATTTTTGCCAAACAGGGTGCCCTGTGGGCCACGTAAAACCTGAATGCTGGCGATGTCTACGGTGTCGAGCAACTGGCCATCGGAGCGTGGCAGGAAGAGATCGTCCAGATAGACGCCAACCGTCGGATCAACGCGAGCAAAGCCAGTGCGTTCGCCGATGCCGCGAATATAGATTTGGTTGGCCTGCCCCTTTCGGATTTCGAGGCTGGGCACGCTTTTGGTCAGTTCCTGAGTGTTGGCAATGCCGCGTTCGCGCAGGTCTTCACCGCTGATGGCACTCACGGCGATGGGGATATCCTGCATGCTTTCGCTGCGTTTGCGGGCGGTCACTAGTACTTCTTCGAGCACGCCGCTGGCGGCGATGGCGTCTGTTGTCGCAAAGGCGGCAAGCAGGCTGAGTGTCAGAAGGTTCTTGTCCGTGCGACGATAACGAAAAGGCATCGTGGTACTCCTGCGCTGCTCGGGCTGCATTGCCCGAATCGTTTTTATGCAAACCTATAGTAGATGTGCTGGCGCAGGGATGGGTGAAAATTGCGTAACCTTGTTTTGCCTTGGTACCGGCTTTTTATAAGGCTTTGGGCTCTCGGGTAGACCACCAGATGCAATAAAGAAGAAAGACCTGGACCAGCAGCCGGATACTGAGGAAGGCCTCAGACGTATCGGGAAACAGCTGCGGGTTGAGCCACATATGAACGTTTACCGGCGTTACCACCAGTGTGAGCACAAACAGGCCGTTGCCCGCCCAGCGGCGATAGCGTGGGATGAGCAGGCCGAAGGCACCGAGCAGCTCAAAAACACCGCTGATATACACGGCCGGATAATGCCAGGGCAGATAGTCCGGCATGATGTTGGCGAAAAAATCGGCGGCAAAGAAATGGCCGAGACCGCCGGCGAAGAACCATAAAAAAACAAAAATCAACGCGGCTGCTTGCAGTCGGTTTGGCGGCAGGTTCAGAGTCATTAGGTGTGCTCTTTATCAGAAGTATTAGCATTAAATGGTCGAGGCGGTAGCCACCGCCAGCTGGCCAGGGTGACGCCGCCAACCAGAGTGTACAGCGCGATAAATACCCATGGCGGCGCGCGATAATACAACAGGGATTCCAGCCAGTGACCAACGAAACTGCCGGCGTAGACTGCCTCGCCCGCTTGATCCCGCAGTGCGATTTCCCAGTGCGTCAGTGGACACAGCATGCCGAGCCAGGCCTGAGCCGCCACTACGCCGATGGCGAGCAGATGCAGATAGCGGAACCAAGGGTTGCGCAGCCACGGCCAGCGCCAGATAGCGCCAAGCACGAGTGCAATAACGCCACCGCTGATAAACAGCACCACGAGGGTGTGAATCAGCAGAAGTGCGTCAGCCGCCAGTGCATAGCCCTGTTCCACAGTCATAGTGGTTTAACGCTCCCACGTTCGAAGGCTGTGGTCAATCTGTTAACGGCTTAGCGCGCTGGCCGCGGTTGAGTTTCGGGCCACCGCTGGGGCTGGCGGACAAAGTCGTCCAGCGAATAGCCCATTGCGGCAATGCGCTGCAGCATGGCCTGCCATTGGTTGTCGTCAATGGTTGGTTGGCGAGCCATCAGCCACACATAGTCGCGTGCCTGGCGGGCAATGATGGTCAGCGAATAATCGGCATCCACGTAGGCTATGCGGTAGTCGGCTTTGAAGGGCCAGAGAAACTGCATTTTCCACTCACTGTTTCCAGTACCCGGTACCACGCTGGCGCTGGGGCGAAAGGTCTTCAGCGGCCCGTCGGGGCTGCCTTTGCGGAAACGGTAGACGGTGACGATGCGGCCGTCCTCGTCGAGGCTGTAATGTTCTATGCCGTTTACCGCGTCGCGTTCCGGTGGCAGGGGAATAAAACCCAGAACATACCAGGCGCCCATGAAACGCGGCAGATCCACGTTCGGTGGAGTTGGAAGGGGCGGTTTGGGCGTGCCAGCCGAGCAGCCCAGCAGGGCTAAACAGGCGGCAAGTAAGAAAAAATGTCGCACAGACACCTCAAGTTTGCATTGGCTTAAGGGACTGTACGACATAGCGGCGATTTTGGAGCTACAGCGACGGGTTGATCAGGTATTTTTTGCCCGTTGCTTGCTGACTGTAACCGGCGACGATGTCTGCTTTGAGAGCGTCGGTCAGCGAAATCTCGTCGCTGTAGTGGCTGGCAAAGGTGGTGGTCAGTTCGTCGGCTACCCGCTTTTGTAATTCGAGCGTGCGCTCTGGCCCTACTTTTTGTAGGAAAGGTGTCAGCAGCCATGCATTGATGCCCCAGCTGAAACCGAAGTTCCGGCTGATTACCGTAGGCGACAGGTCAAGGCTGCCGTAGATATAGAGCTGTTTAAAGGTGTTCGAACCATAGGGGCCGGGCAGCTCCGTGTCTTTCAGGGCCGCTTTTTCCATGCAGGTGAGAATGCGGCTGCCGAGCTCGCCACCGCCGGTCGCGTCAAACGCCACGTAGGCGCCAGTGGCTTCAATGGCGGCAGTGAGCTGCTGCGAAAAATCTGCGTCGCTGGAGTTGCACACATATTTGGCGCCCTGGCTTTTGAGTAGCTCAGCCTGCTCGGGTTTGCGCACAATATTGATCAGCTCGACGCCGTCTTTCAGGCAGAGACGGTTTAGCATCTGTCCCAGGTTGGAAGCGGCCGCCGTGTGGATGATCGCCTTGAAACCTTCCCGGCGCATGGTTTCCACCATGCCGAGTGCTGTTAGGGGGTTCACGAAACTGGACGCGCCTTCGCGTGCGCTGGTGCCTTCGTTCAGCGGCAGACACTGCATGACGTTGACCTTGCGATACTGGCAGTAGAGCGCGCCATCCATGACGGCTACGGTTTTACCCAGCAGGGCTTGGGCGGCCTTGCCAGAGCCGGCTTTGACTACGGTGCCGGCGCCTTCGTTACCGGCGGCCAGCGGTTTGCCAATACGCGGTTTTACTCGGCTTTCAAGGCCGGGACGCAGTTTGGCACGATACTCAGTGGCTGCGCCGCTGCCGGTGGTTTCCCCGGTGCTCACATCAGCTGGCGAAATCAGGGTGGCCTGATCGGACGGATTAATCGGAGTGGCTTCGATGCGCACGACCACCTCGTCCTCGCCCGGCTCGGGTACGGGTGCTTCTTTGAGCAGCAGTTTCAGGTATCCGTCGTCGGTTACCAGTGAGCGCAGTTGCAGGCCGGTTTTTGGTGTGTCGTTGGTCATTCCCTAAATCCTCAAAGCAAACAATCCTCTAGCCTAGCACCTGTGGCAGCTGTGTGCGTCAAAGACTGCGCAGAAGTGCGGTCGCTAGTTGTGCAAAATTGCAGGGGGGCGCCTTACTCAAATAGCAAGAAATCCGGCAGAGCCTGCGGTTACGCTGATTAGGGAAAATAGCAGCGCGCAATGCGCTGAAGTATTCATCCGGTGAAGTGGCAATATGACGACAAAAAATATACTCACGCTGGCCGGATCAGGCCGCTGGCGGCAGATTGCCCGTCATGAGATTCGAACCGTTTCTTTACCAGTGCTATATTCAATAGCTTAGACCTCACCATAAATACAATCAGACGAGGCTTTAGTGTTGATCAATAAACAATCACCTGCTCTCCTGTGCGCCGTTTTAGCGGCTGTCTTGCCATTTTCTGCCGCCAGCGAGGCGGAACCCCGCGTTATTGAAGAGGTGCTGGTTACCGCCAACAAGCGGGTGGAAAGTGCCCAGGATGTACCGCTATCGATCTCGGTGATTGGTGGCGACTTTGTACGCGAATCGGGAATTAGTGATGTAGGCGAAATTACCCGCTATATCCCTAATGTGAATTTCGATGCATCGCTGGCGCTTTATACCACGGTAACCATTCGCGGTTTTGGTACGCCACCGCTGGGGATCGGCTTTGAGCCTTCCATTGGTCTGGTAATTGATGACGTGCCGTTCGGTCGTTCTACGTTTACTCAGGATGCGGTGTTTGATCTCGAACGACTGGAGGTACTGCGCGGGTCTCAGGGCACGCTGTTTGGGAAGAACACATTGGGTGGGGTATTCAACTTTCACACGGCGGCGCCTACGGTTGAGCCCGAAGCCTACGTCAGTTACTCGCGTAAGGAAGATATTACTAACGATGCCGTTGAGCTGGCTATTTCCGGGCCATTGCTGGGCGACACCGTGCTGGGCCGTCTCGCCTACCGCTACAGTAATGGCGATACGCTGGAATACAACAGCACCCGCAATGAGCAACAAACCCAGCGCGATGAGGGGCTGAGAGCCAAGCTGCACTGGGATATCTCCGACACCTTGGCCACCAAGCTCAACCTGTTGCGAGCTCGATCACGCACCAAGGGTTATACCCAATCCCTGTATATTGCCAGTGAACGCAGTCTGCGGGTGTTTCGTGAATATGATCCCGAGACTGAAGCTGACCCCTACGATCAGAATACATCCACCGACGGCCTGACCTTGTCGGACCGTGAAACAGATGCCGCTTCGATCCAGACCATCTGGCAAACACCGGCCTTCTTTGGGCTCGATGCCACCCAGCTCACCACGATACTGGCCTGGTCGCAGGTGAAAACACCCTATGCGCTGGATGTGGATTACTCGCCGGTCAATCTGGTGGTGTTCAATGGCCCGCCGCGCGGCAACCCCTACTCCCAGCGGTCGATCGAATTTCGCTTTGATGCCAGTGCCCCTTCCATGTTCGGGCTGGGTGATGGCGTGGATTTTGTGGTCGGACTGTTTGGTCAGCGCTCCAAGGTGAATGTGTTTCAGGATATCGATGTGGACCTGAACGGCCTGGTGGCCTTTGGCCGGGCGGGCGCCATTGTGCAGAATCAGCAGGCGCCCTTTGATCCGGTTCTGTTTGGTCTGCCGGTTGATACCACGGGGCTGATAATCGCCGGCGAGCGCGAGCGGTTTATCGCCGGTACCTCGGCACAAACCACCTCCTATGCACTGTTTTCCCAGCTTAACTGGGGGCTGACCGAACGGCTGAATCTAACGCTGGGGTTGCGCTATGGTGAAGATGAATCCACTGGCGCTTCATTTTCTGCGGTGGCAGAAGGCAATAGCCTGTCGGCCGGGTCGCTGCAGCAGGAATCTTTCAGCAACGCCGATCTGGAGCGCAAGGAAACCAACGTGTCGCCGAAAGTGGCTATCAACTATGAAGTGGTTCCAGACATCAATCTATATGCCAATGCAGTGAAAGGCTTTAAGGCTGGTGGCTTTGACTTTGCGCCGCTCAACCCGAACAACTTGGAATATGCGGCGGAATCGGCAGTCACCTACGAGGTGGGCTTCAAGTCGCGCCTGTTGCAGGGTTCGCTGGTACTGAATGCGGCGATTTTTGATTCCGAGGTGGAAGACCTGCAGATTCGTACTTTTAATGGAGTGACACTGGTAACAGACAACGCTCCGGAATCCGTGAGTCGTGGCGCCGAGCTGGATTTCTTCTGGTTGCCACCGTTGCAGGGGCTGAGCCTGTCGGGCAGTGTCGGCTATCTGGACGCGACGTATGAGCACTTTCCCGATGGGCCGCCCGTGTTCACGTCGGGTCAGGATGATGGGCAGGATCTGGCGGGTAAGCCCCTGCCTTATGCCTCCCAATGGAATGCGACATTGTCGCCGCGTTATGAGTTCGGGTTGTTCGGTATTGACGAATTGCGTGCCAGCGTCCGCCTGAATATCAGTTATGACAACGGCCGTTATCTCGATTCGGATATTGACCCCAATACCTGGCAGCCCGGGGTCACCCGGGTTGATGCCGGTTTAGGCCTTAGATCGGAAACCCAGGGTTGGTCAGTGTCGCTGCACGCCAAAAACCTGACGCAGGAAAAAGACGCGCTGCTGATTCTAGATCAGCCGTTATTGCCCGGGAACTACACTATGACGCCGTATCCGAATCACACCACTTACCTGTTAAGTGTGCGCTGGGATATCGGCGGCTAAGGGGGTCGCCGTACCCCCGCGTTCAAACGTTAAAGGCGCGGTTTTTTACGAATGCCATTTCCGCGCGGCGGTGCCGCGCAAATATTCGCAGCAGGTTTTTATCGCCGGTATCCGGCTGGCGATGGTTGGCCAGATCCACAATATGGCGGTAATACCACTGGGTTGCGGCGCCGAAGTTCAGCGCCCGGATTTGTCGGTTTGAACTGGTGGGACCGAGCCAGCCCGGCCCCAAGCGCAAGCGTTTTTCCCAAGGTGTGAAAGTAAAGTCTTCGCCGTTGAGCAGTTCGTGCACATTGGGTTGTGTGCACAGCGGGCGCCCCAGTCCAATTACATCAAGCGCGTTGTCTGCCAGTGCCGCGTGCATCGTATTGCTGCTGCGAAAGCCACCGGTTACCGCCAATGGCAGCGAGGTGGCGCTGCGAATCTCCTTGGCATAACTGAGAAAGTAGGCTTCTCTAGCTTGGGACGCCGATGCGGCGGGTGTATCGCCCATCAATGCCAGTTGCTCATAGGTGCCGCCAGAAATTTCCAACAAGTCGATGCCGGTCTGTTCGAGCCAGCGGGCGACCTGTGTGCTTTCATCCAGCGAAAAGCCGCCTTGGGAAAAATCCGCGCTATTCAGTTTTACCGAGATCGGGAAATCCGTGCCCACGACGTCGCGGGTGCGCCGTACCGCCTCCAGTAAAAAACGGGCGCGATTTTCCAGGTTACCGCCCCAGGCATCACTGCGCCGGTTGGCAATGGGCGAGAGGAATTGACTGATGAGGTAGCCGTGGGCAGCGTGAATTTGAACCCCGGTAAATCCGGTCTGCTTTGCGACGCCCGCGACGTGGGCATAGCGGCTGAGCGTGTTGTCGATATCGTCCGCTGTCATGGCGCGCGGCTGGCCAAACAACCCGGCGAGTTTAAGTTTTACCTCGGATGGGGCCAGTGGCCGAGCGGCCACCAGTTTCTGGCATTGTCGGCCGGGGTGGTTTATCTGCATCCACAAATGATTGCCGGCCTCGGTGCCAGCTTTTGCCCAGTTGCGCAGTGCGTCCAGCCCGCCGTTGTTATCAATCACCACGTTGCCCGGACGCTCCAGAAAGCGTCGGTCTACCATAACGTTGCCCGTGACCAAGGTGCCTGTGCCGCCTCTACTCCAGCAGCGATAGAGGGTGTTGTGTTGTTCGGTGGCCCGGTCGTGTGCATCGGCGAGCCCTTCGGTCATCGCGGATTTAAGTAAGCGGTTGGGCAGTATGGCACCGCAGGGCAGGGTGAGCGGTGTATTCAGTATTGTCATCCAGTTTGCCTTGCCTGTTATCGTTATTAAGTAAACCTGCTGCACGGAAGCTATTGCAGGACGCTAACGTAGTGGAGCTAAGGTAGGGAAGGTAGCGGCCCACGGTGTCTGAATCAACGGTAATCCGCCGTCCGTGTTCGCACCGCTATAGTCAGTTAATCTAACACGGAAGGTGAGAATGACATGGCGCGACTTTTCGGTGGGTTGGTTGTTTTGTTGCTGCTGGCAGCAAGCTATTTTTATGGTCTCACTCACGGTAGCGTGACAGTGGAAGCGCCGCCAGCGGCATGGGCGGAGAGCGAGCCCGCTGCACAGGCATGGCAGCAGCATATGGTCAGTCTGGAGGCCGCTGCGGCTCGGGTTATGGCGATAGCGCCGGATACCCGCGAACGCGAGGCGGGGTTGGCGTATCTCGCGCAATTATCGTCGGCGGCGTTGGAAATGAAAGTGGCCAAGGGCGATCCGGCCTATCCGGGCTTTACCGACTGGATGGCGGACTACCGCAAGTTTCTGGGCGACAGCCCTGATGCGGTTTACCACACCGCTGAAATTGATGCCCGTTATCAGTATGAAGTGACGGGCAATCGAGGTGATGCTGCCTACCTGGGGTTTATGCTCTACGGCACCGCCGCCAATGGCTGGAATCGGCCGGCGGGCAATCTGTCCACCCAATCCCTGACAGTTGATGCCAAGGGCAATTTTCGAGTGCTGTTGAGCACCGAGCGCCCCACAGATTACCGCGGCGATTGGCTGCAGCTGGACGATGATATTCATATGCTGATGGTGCGGCAGTACTACCATCGACGAGATAGGGCTCGGCTTGCCCGTTTGGCCATTCGCAACCTGAGTGCAGTGGGCAGAGAGCCCTTGCCGCTGGCCAAGCGTCTGCATGCAGCCACGACTTTTTTTAATGAAACCCTCAATGGCAATATCGCACTGATGGCCATGCTGCAGGCTTCGCCCAACAGCTTTGAGCCGCCAACCTCTTATAACCAGTCCTTTGGCGGCGTATTTTATCCCACCCACGACAATACCTATTTTGGCACGTGGTTTAGCCTTAACGACGATGAAGCGATGGTGGTTGAGGGCGTGGCGCCGGAGGTGGACTACTGGTCAATCTCTATACAGAACCGCTGGATGCAGTCGCTGGATTACCAGGCGGCTCCGCACACCAGCCTTAATAATCGAGATATTGAAATCGACGAAGATGGTCGCTATCGGGTGATTGTCTCTCGCGAAGCCTTGGCGAACGCAAGCTGGCTCGATACCAACGGTTACAACCATGGATTGCTATCGATTCGCTATCAGCTGGCCGAAGGGGCTCAGCCGCCGCGTCTTAAAATCGTAAAACGCGACCAACTCTAGCTTGTGTTTGAGTGCATCGCGGGGCTGTTTGGGCTCGTTTTCGGTCACATGATTTATGATCGAAAAAAGCTATCATATCGTTCAATAAATACTATTTTCCCTATGGGTTAATTGGGTCTATAACTAATAAGACGTATACGGCCTGCCGTCGCACCCCCGTGCGTGTCACGGCCCACCCCATCCATTGCTTCGGAATGCCCGTAGAAGTGGATCTTGTCACCATAAGGAGAACAACCATGATCAAGCCCGCGATACCCTCATTGACAGCGCTGGCCATCGCTTTGTCGCTGTCCATGCCGGCGGCCGCTGGCAAGGGTGGCCCCACCAACGAGTTCTGGTGGCCGGATAAGCTCGATTTGCAGCCCCTGCGACAGCACGATGCGCAATCCAATCCGCTGGGTGAGGATTTCAATTACGCTGAAGAATTCAAGAAACTGGATCTGGCCGCCCTTAAGAAAGACCTTGAGGCGCTAATGACCGATTCTCAGGATTGGTGGCCCGCGGACTACGGCCACTATGGTCCCTTCTTTATCCGCATGGCCTGGCACAGTGCCGGCACCTACCGTGTATTTGACGGGCGCGGCGGTGCCGGTGGTGGCCAGCAACGCTTTGAGCCGCTGAACAGTTGGCCCGACAACGTCAATCTCGATCGCGCCCGCCGTCTACTGTGGCCGATCAAGCAGAAATATGGCAACCAGATTTCTTGGGCCGATCTAATGGTGCTGACCGGCAACGTTGCCTTGGAATCCATGGGCTTTAAAACCTACGGCTTTGCGGGCGGTCGCGAAGACGACTGGGAGCCGGATCACGTGTACTGGGGTGCCGAGAAGAAGTGGCTGGCGGGTGACAAGCGCTACCACGGCGACCGCAAACTGGAAAAGCCACTGGCGGCTGTGCAGATGGGTTTGATCTATGTGAACCCCGAGGGCCCCAATGGCAAACCAGATCCTCTAGCCGCAGCCAAAGATATTCGAGAAACCTTTGGTCGTATGGCGATGAATGACGAAGAAACCGTCGCCTTGATCGCCGGCGGGCACACCTTTGGTAAAGCGCATGGTGCCCACAAACCCGAGGAGTGTGTCGGCGCGGACCCGGCCGCCGCACCTATTGAACAACAGGGGATTGGCTGGAAGAACACGTGTGGCAAAGGCAATGCGGAAGATACCATTACCAGTGGCCTGGAGGGCGCCTGGACGGTGAGCCCCACACAGTGGACCACGCAGTACCTGGATAACCTGTTCAACTTTGAATGGGAGCAGACTCGCAGCCCGGCGGGCGCCATCCAATGGGTGCCGAAGAATGGTCAGGCGGCCAATCTGGTGCCGGATGCCCATGTGGAAGGCAAACGCCATGCGCCCATTATGTTCACCACGGATTTGTCGCTGAAAATGGATCCCGCCTACCGCGAAGTGTCGAAACGCTTCCGGGAGAATCCGGAGGAGTTTGAAAAAGCCTTTGCTCGCGCTTGGTTCAAATTGACCCATCGCGATATGGGCCCCAAGGCCCGCTATATTGCGGGTGATCTGCCGGCCGAAGATTTGCTCTGGCAGGATCCGATACCGAGCGCGGACCACAAGCTGATTGGCTCCGGCGATATCAAAAAGCTCAAGTCCAAGATTCTGGATTCCGGGTTGACCGTGCCCGAACTGGTGCGCACCGCTTGGGCGTCGGCGGCAACTTATCGAGGAACCGATATGCGTGGTGGTGCCAACGGTGCGCGGTTGGCGCTGGAGCCGCAGAAAAACTGGGCTGTTAACAACCCGGCTGAAGTGGCGAAGGTACTGTCTACGCTGCAGTCCATCCGCAAGGACTTCAATGAATCCCAGTGGTTTAATACAAAAGTGTCGCTGGCTGACATGATAGTTCTGGGTGGCGCCGCTGCGATAGAAAAGGCGGCGAAAGACGCCGGTCACGACATTGTGGTGCCATTCACACCGGGTCGTGCGGATGCGACGCAGGCGCAGACGGATGTGGCCTCCTTTGCGGTGCTGGAGCCCAAGGCTGACGGCTTTCGTAACTACTACACCCGAGAAAGCCGCTACACGCCTACCGAGGCTTTGGTGGATCGCGCCAGCCTGCTGGAGCTGACTGTGCCGGAAATGACTGTCCTGGTGGGGGGGCTGCGCGCGCTGAATGCCAACAGTGGCGGCGCCCAACACGGTGTCTTCACCAAACGTCCGGGCGCCCTGAGCAACGACTTCTTTGTCAATTTGCTATCGCTGGATACCCAGTGGAGCAAGGCGAAGCAGCAAAAGGGTATCTATGAAGGACGCAACCGCAAAACCGGTGAGCTGCAATGGACAGCGACGCCAGTGGATTTGATCTTTGGTTCCAACTCGGAGCTTCGGGCGGTGGCTGAGGTCTACGCGATGAATGGTTCAGGCAAGCGCTTTGTGCAGGACTTTGTCGATGCCTGGGTCAAAGTAATGACCCTGGATCGGTTTGACCTGAGGTAAACCGAACTTTTCCTTCCCAGTGAAAGGGGGCTTCTCAGGAAGCCCCCTTTTTTTATGGTTCTTCTTTTATGGCTCTTCGTAAATCCATGTGTAGGCAGGCTTTAATTTAGGGGCTCTACACCCTTTCCCAGCGGGTAGAGGGTGCTCGCGGGCGAGCGCTACCTAGCGAATGTTAGCGCCCTCGGTGTTCCCTCGAAGTAGCGATCAGCCTTTTTGTGCCAGCTTTTTATGGATCGATTCGCAAAATGCGAATTGATTTTGGAGTGGTATTTGCAAAATGCGAATTCTGGCCTTGTCGTGCCAGTCTGCCAGGGGCCCTCAGTCAGCTGTAGGCACGCTGTGATCATCCGTAACCAAATGATTTATAACAACTTATAAAAATAATTCTAAAAGTTGGCAAGGTTGGTACGCGCTCTGCAATAACCCTGTCATAGAGCAACACAAGGCCAACAGGCACAGCTCTTTAACCGGGTGACCGCGCCACTGAAGAGGGGGCAACGAATCCCAAACCTTAAACTGAAAAATTTTGAAAACCCAAACTCAACACACGAGGAAATACCCATGAAAGCGAACGTATCTAACTTGAAAGGCAAAAAGCAGCGCGGTTTCATCATGACCACTGAGCTGGTTCTGTTGGTTACCACCATGGTGGTTGGCATGATCGTTGGTCTGGTGACCATGCGCGATGCGGTCAACGCCGAAATGGAAGATGTGGCTGAAGCGATCGGTTCACTGGATCAAAGCTACGCCTTCGACGGTATCCGCAACGTACAGGGCACTGCTGAATTTGCCGGTTCTGGCTTTGTTGACGCGACTGACACCAACGCAGGTGATGGCGTGACCTTCACTTACGTAGCCACTGACTTCCTGGAATCTGAAGCTGCTGTAGGCCCGACTCCGTCAGCCGGCGCAGCGAGCTCTTCAGGCACAGGCACCCGTTAATCCAACCCCGTTGAGTTTGGGTACCCAGGGAGGGGTATTCAAACTCGAAATCAACAGTAAAACCTAAAACAAAAGAAACTGAGTAAGACCCGGAGGTAAGACATGAAACGCAAATTGAAAGGCAGTGCCACAGGATCGATAGTCCTGTTTCTTGCGTCCAGCATGCTTGCTTCAGTATTAGGCATACGCCAGATAGACCGCATGGGTTCCGAGACCGCCTGGGTCGCCTCATCGGATCTGAAGATTGGCGAAATTATCACCCCCAAATTTCTTGAGCAGCGCAAAGTCAAAACTGACGGCGTTGTTCTGGCAGAGCCGCGCGCTCTGATTGGCAAGCGCCTGACCGTAGAAAAGAAGGCAGGCGAGCCCTTTAACGACCGTGACGTGGTGGCCTTGAAACGCCCGTCGCTGGCCGAGGTGGTTCCGGCGGGCCGGGTACTGTACACCCTGGCACCCGACCCACAGAGTATTCCCGTTTCCCAACTGCGCGGTGGCGACCGTCTGGATGTGCTGGTGACCAGCGCAGCTGGCGTTCGCACGGTAGCCCGCGATGTTCGCCTGGTCGGCGTGATGCGCCCCTCGGGTGCCGCAGGCGCGGCCGGTGGTAAAGGCGTGATGAGCTTGCTGCCACAGAAAACCCCAGCCTCTAGCGGTGGCGGCAACATTACCTCTCTGGTTGTAGCCGTCTATCCTGAAAGCGTTTACCCTTTGGCAAGTATTCACACGTCGGAGCGTGTTTCGCTGGTGTTGCATGGTGCCCGCGATTTAGCCCGCGGCGAACCACTGGCAGTGCAGCCCGTCGCCACCCACCGCGAAATCGAAATGGTGCAGGGGCTGTCGCGCTCTACCGTACGGGTCAGGATTTAACCTGTAACTTCAGTCCGCCACGAGCACTGGTGGTCAATGCAATGACTGTTCGTGGAGCCGCGTGGTCGGAGCAAGGGTTTGGTAGAAAACAAGCCGCCTGCTGCCGACAGTCTGCAAAAGACTGCGATTTTTACCCGAACTTGCGACGTGCTTTGGTTGTGCCGGTGGGGGCCAACCTTTACTTGCTCCAGCCCCCTGACTCTGTCTATGCTTATCAGCCACACCGCGCTGTTTTGCAGGGTCTGCCTGCTGCGTTAGTGTGGATTTAAGGGAGCGACCATGCAAGCGGCCACACCAACGCAGAACGAACAGCAGCGACTCGACGCGCTTTACCGGCTGGGCATTCTTGATACCCCCAGCGAAGAGCGCTTTGACCGCATCACGCGTCTTGCGCAGCATCTGTTTGCGGTACCGATTGCGCTTATCAGCCTGGTCGACGACCAGCGCCAGTGGTTCAAATCGCGGCAGGGACTCAGCGCCTGCGAGACGGGGCGCGATGTGTCGTTCTGTGGTCACGCTATCAAGAGTGAAGAGTTATTCATCGTGGAAGACGCGTTGGCCGATGAGCGTTTCCACGATAACCCGCTGGTGGTGGGCGAGCCGCATGTCCGCTTTTACGCAGGCTGTCCATTGAAGACACCGGGTGGTGAACTGATTGGCACCCTGTGCCTTATCGATACCCGCCCGCGCAGTATGTCACCTCGTGACTGTGATAGCCTGCGCGATCTGGCGTCGCAGGTTGAAACCGAGCTGAACGTTGCCTCGGTAAAGTCCGGCTATTTTCTGGTTGACCGTTTCCCTGCGCTTATCTCCAGCCCACTGGCATCCGCCCTGATCGCCACCATGCTTTTTGCTTTTATGGTGTGGGGTGTTGCCCAGTACGACCGGCAGCAGTTAGAGACGCTTCGAGCAGAAGACGAAAAGGCCATTATCAGCCAATTGTCATTGGTGCGGGGTAATCTGGAATCGGCACTTAATGCCAAGCTGGCTCTGGTTAACGGGCCAAGCGGAATGGTTCATGCTAACAGCAGCATCGACCAGAAAACCTTTGAGCGCTTTGCGCATCAGGTCGGCAGTAACGTTACCGGGGTTAAAAGCTTGCAGTTGGCCCCCGGCGGGGTGGTGACTTACGTCTGGCCGTACGAGGAAAACAAGGCAGCGGTCGGTCACAATCTGCTGGCTGATGCCCGCCGGGCTGAAGCGGCACGGCTGGCTATAGAGAATCGAACAGCCTGGATTGCAGGCCCCTTGCAATTGATACAGGGCGGCACGGCACTAATCGCTCGGCAGCCGATCTTCCTCGCAGATCAGACGACTGGCGAAGAAGCGTTTTGGGGATTCTCTACTCTATTGCTCGATCTGGATGTGCTTTATGCGGAGGCCGGTTTAAACAGCGTTGGCGAGAACGTGGTCTTTGCGATTAGGGGCAAGGATTCGAAAGGCTCGCTCGGTGAAATGTTTTATGGCAGCTCCGGCTTTAATTGGGAGCAGGCGCTTACAGCAAACGTGGCCTTGCTTAAAGGTTCCTGGGAAATTGGCGCGCTGCCGCGCGGCGGCTGGGCCTCGTACTATGAAAAGCGCCAACAACAGTTTGTTGGACTGGGGTTTGCTGCGCTTCTGTTGGCTTGCCTGTTGTATTTTCTACTGCGTATCCCCCATAACCTGCGCAAGATGATTCGTTCTGCAACCACTGCGCTGGAGCACAGTGAAACTCGCTTTCGCGATGCGATTGAAGCGGCGCCCTCAGGTTTTGTGGTATTCGACCAGTACGGTTTGTTGGCGCTCAGTAATCAGAACTTCAGCAAACTGTATCGCGGTGCATCGTCGGCCATCAGCGCCGGAACGCATTATCGCACCTTTGTGGAAGAAACCATGAGGGCGGGTATATATCAGGTGGAGCCCGAGAAAACTCAAGAACTTGAACAGGCACTGTTGAGCCTTCTCGAAGAGGAAGATTGCAGCCTCAATATTGAATTGGCTAACGGTCAGTGGCTGAACATCCTTTACCAGCGGATGCGCGATGGTGGATGGGTGGGTTTTCATCGCGACATTACCGAGCTGCGTGAAAACCAGTCGCAGCTGATGTTTGAAAAGACCCGGGCAGAGGAAGCCAACAAGGCAAAATCTGATTTTCTGGCAACCGTCAGTCACGAAGTCAGAACGCCGCTCAATGGTGTTCTTGGTATGCTCGGGCTGTTACAGGAAAGCCCAGGTTTGTCTGAGGAACAGGGTCACTACGTGCGTACGGCCTACCAATCCGCCGAGCACTTACTCAGCATTCTCAACGAAATTCTCGATATCAGTAAAATTGAAGCGGGCAAACTGGAGCTTGAACCCGAAATCTTCAATGTGGCGGAAATGCTGTCGGCGACGGCGGAGTTACTGTCTGGCAATGTAAAAGAAAAAGGGCTGGGCTTTACCTTGAATTGCGATGCCCGACTGCAGTCGCTGTCGGTATCTGCGGATCAGGGGCGACTGCGGCAGGTGCTGCTGAACCTGCTGTCAAACGCGATTAAATTCACCAGCGAAGGCATGGTGACCATGAATGCTGAGCCGCTGGGTCTGGACGACAAAAGTGTCGACCTGCAGATACAGGTAAAAGATACCGGCATTGGTTTTTCTGAGGTCGATATAGGAAAGTTGTTTGAACCTTTCACCCAGCTTCACGCCAGTGCTGATCGGCAGTACAGTGGCTCTGGTATCGGTTTGGCTATCTGCCGTCGTATTATCGAAGCGATGGGAGGAACACTTACCGCGCAAAGTGAGCCAGGTAAAGGTGCCTGCTTTACGCTCAGGCTTACGTTGAAGCTGGCCCATGCGCCGCAAGCCAGTCGTGAATCCATTGCGAGCGAAGCACCTCCCCTGCCAAAAGACACTGGATCCACTGTGCGCTTGCTGATGGCTGAAGACGGTGAAACCAATCGCATTGTGATACAGGCCATGCTGAAAGACAGTGGCTACCAGATTGATGTTGCGCACGATGGGCAGGAAGCAGTCGATGCGGTTGCCAGCTTTCCCTACGATGTGATTCTCATGGATGTGTATATGCCGAATATGGATGGTCTCGAAGCGACCCGGCATATTCGCGCGAGCGAACGCGGCAAAGATATTCCCATCATTGCACTCACTGCTAATGCGATGGATGGTGACCGTGAAAAGTTTATGGAAGCAGGGATGAACGATTATCTGCCCAAGCCGGTAAAGAAGACCGACCTTCTGGCAGCACTTGCGCTCTATACGCTTGCTGAAAGCTGAGCTGGCAGGCGATAAAACGGTAATCGTCTGCTAGGCTAGCTCAGCTTCAAGCGTTGCAATTTAATGCGTGTTGCGGGTGATTTTGTCCAGATAGCCCATCGCAAATGCAGATGCTACAAAAGTGAGGTGGATAATCACATACCATTTCAGGTAGCTGGTATCGATGTTTTCGGTATTCACGAATACCTTGAGCAGGTGGATTGATGATATCGCCACAATCGATGCTGCCACTTTGTTTTTCAGGGTGCCTGAATCGACTTTGCCCAGCCAGCTCAACTTTTCCTTGCCTTCGCTGATATCCAGCTGCGAAACAAAGTTCTCGTAGCCACTGAACATCACCATGACCAGCAATCCGCCCACCAGAGCCATATCCACCAGTGACAGCACCAGTAGCACCAGATCGGCTTCTTTCATTTCGAAAATCAGCGGCAGGTAATGAAAAATTTCCTGAAAAAACTTCAGGCCGAGCATAAACAGGGCGAGGCTCAGGCCGATATAGATGGGCGCCAGAATCCAGCGGGTACCATACATCAGGTTTTCAACAAAACGTTCCAAATCACCCTCCGAGGTGTCACAGAAAAAAGCAGGCCGAATTATACATTGGTCGTGGCAGAATTGTGTGATCCCGCCTGTGTGGGTGTGCTTGTGAATTCCGAGGCCGGCGCCCAGTCGTTCAGTGAGCGGCTGGGCTGAAATGCAACACGCCAGCGTACACCGCAAAAAAATGGCAGATACTGCCGCCCAGTACAAAAAGATGCCAGATCGCGTGATTAAAGGGGATGGCCTTGGCCAGATAGAACACCACACCAAGGGTATAAACAATGCCACCGCCGATGATCAGGTTCAGCGCTGTTGCTGGCAGCGAGGCACCCAACGGTGAGGCGATCAACAGCGCCAGCCAGCCCATGATCAGGTAGATGATAACCCGCAGTGCTTTTAGCCGGTGACCCAGCGTCAGTTTGAGAATGATGCCAGCCAACGCCAGACCCCAGATAACCGCAAATACGGTCCAGCCGGTGCCGTTGCGCAGATTGACTAGCAGGAACGGTGTGTAAGTGCCTGCAATCAGAAGGTAGATAGCGCAGTGATCTAGCATTTTGAAGGTGCGTTTCAAAGTCGGACTGCGAAACCCGTGGTACAGGGTGGAGCTCAGGTACAGTAGCGTGAGGCTGGCGCCAAAAATACTGAAGCTGACCAGCTTCCAGATATCGCCTTCCGGCAGTGCAAGCACCAGCAGAATAATCGTGCCGGCGACACTTAATACCGCACCCAGGCCGTGACTGAGGCTGTTTGCCAGGTCTTCGACGGGGCTGTATTCAGCAGCACTAGGTTTATTGGCGGTGAAAGAAGTTTGCGTCATGGCGCTATTGTGGCCACAGATGCATGAAACTTCCAGCGCTTAAATATCGTTTGCTAGCTGTTTGACTGGCCTAGGCGGCCGTTGTGTCCTTTACAGGCGCATCGTTTGCGTGCTCGACCACCTCGTAGTGCTCTGGTGTGTGTCGAATCACCGTGGATTTTAATGACTGGTTAGCGCGAAAGCTGACGGTCGCGGCGTGACGCGCTTCTTCCACCATTTTTGTTGTCTGATGGTAGATCAGCCCAAACCCTAGCGCCGATACAGCGCTTGCCAGGGCGAGCCCAATGACCCAGTGTCCGAGCAGGCTCAGGGCGATGAGCAATGTCAGTGCCAGGGCATTATAGATGAGCGAACCCGGCACCAGTGCTGCGCCAGTACCGCCGAGAAAACGATGCGACCCCTGCTCTTTGACGAAGCTTGTCAGCTCTTGGGGCGGGCGTTTGTTCTGCCCTTTTTTGCGAAGCATAACCACCACGCCCATGTCGGCGGTGTTGGCACCTTCCGGGATTTCTGCAATGCCCTGGCCAGCCGCTGATGTCACTACAAATTCACGGTAGCGGCTGTCGGTTGTGGTGCAGGGATAAATCGCAGCGCCCCAAAACAGATCAATCACAAATGGGCCATGACGGCTGGTATAGGTATGGGGTTTGTCGGACGACGGATGTGAAAATCGCATAACAAGGTCAACTCGTGTACATCTGTTGCATCCCTGCGCTAAAAATTGATTCCATGACAATGTATTCAGTGGTAAATGAAACCACGTGCACGCAAATAACATGCCTTCTTGCTTGCTGGATGAATCTGTCTGTGGGGATAGTGTAGCGGTTCAGTAAGATAGAATTATGACCGGTGTCTTAAATTCAGGCTGCGAAAAGGGTTGACCCCCAATCTCTGATAGGCTGGAACAATAATAACAACTGGAGCACGTTATGTCCCTCTATAAACGACCGGTCGATCTGTTGCTGTTTGCATTTTATTGTATCTCGGTAACCTATGGGCTGCTGTTTAGCTTGCCCGAAGCGCTGGGCGTGCCGGTAAGTCCGGACAGCCCGTGGCCGCCGCTGCAATGGCTTTATGAGTGGGCGGTGGCAGAGGAGCCGCAGCACCTCGACCCACCGATCACCTTGCTGGCCAGTACGACGCTCGACGGATTCGTGCATTCGCCCTTTCTTATCGTTCTGCTGTACGCGCTGTGGAAGCAGTGCAACTGGATCAGATTGTGGGCGCTGTTGTTTGCCGGGTCGTCGGTAACCAATATGTACTTCTATTTCTACGAAACCTTTAACGGTGCGCACCCGCCGCCCGATGTAGGCTACTACCTCGCCTTTAACCTGCCGTGGATGTTGATGCCGATGCTGCTGGCCTGGCGTATGTGGCCGGAGCATCCGTTTGATCGCCATTGACATGCGAGCGCTAAAACCACTGACGGTTGGGCGAGGTACTCGTCGCCCAACCGCAGGTCAGACCATTAAGCAAAGGCCGCTGTGAAAACTAGGCGGGTATCTTCGCGCGGCACTTGTATTCCGCCGTGCGCGAATCGATTTCGATCCAGTCACCGGTATCACAGAAGTCCGGCACTTTGATCTCGGTACCGTTGGCCAGCTTCGCAATCTTCATTACCTTGCCGCTGGTATCGCCCCGCGCCGCATCTTCGGTGTAGTCGATCTGACGTACGATAGTGGTGGGCAGGTCGACGGAAATCACTTTGCCTTCAAAGAATACGGCGTTGCATACGTCGCTCATGCCATCGACCAGAAATGGCAGTACGTTTTCAATATCGTCGGCCTGCAGCTCGTACTGGTTGTATTCTTCGTCCATGAATACGTACAGATCGTCAGCTTTATAAGAAAAGGTCGTGTCGATTTTGTCCAGACTGACAACGTCTACTTTGTCGTCAAACTTGTAAACCGTCTCGGTGGAAGAACCGGTGAGCAGATTTTTGAGTTTCATTTTCATGATGGCGCTGTTGCGCCCGGATTTGGTGTAGTCCGCTTTCTGAACTAACCAGGGGCTGCCATCAATGAGGACCACGTTGTGGGGCTTGATATCCTGAGCAGTTTTCATGATGCCTCCGGCGGCATGCAATCACGAGAGATTTCGCGGCGCGAATATTATCTGTTTTTCTGCAAAGGTCACTAGCTGTTGTGAAATATTTTTCTGGCGCGCCAGGTGATTACACCAGCGCTGTGCGTTGCCTTGAATGGCTGACCAGTGGGGAGACAGCCGAGCCCAGCTGTCAGCCAAATTCGCGCCTGTATTCCAGGCCAGCCAGAAATGCTTGAGCGCGTCTGCGGCATCAGCACTAAGGCCTTGTAAATAAAGCGTTAAAAACGCTTGGAGTTTGGGTTGGTGGGCGTCTTCCGGCTGCGGGTAGATATGCCATAGCATCGGGCTGCCAGCCCACTGGGCGCGTACAAAAGAGTCTTCGCCGCGCACAATGTTCAGGGCGCAACACCAGAGCAAACGATCGTAATCATCTTGGCTGAGAAACGGCAGAATGTGAATATCCAGTGCGCCGCGCTGGGCGCTATCGCCCGCACCCAGTGCGTCAACCCCAAGCCAGCGCTGAAGGTCTTGTAAAATCCGCCCTTGAGGCACGAGCAGATGCACGCGCTTGGGGGCCTGGCTAAGTGCGTCAAGCCAGCTATGGAGCCCAGGGTTCTCGTAACTGAACAGTGAAAAACATAAGGCGTCCTCTGGAAGGTGTAATCCAAGTCGATTGAGGAAGGCGTTCTTCTCACGGCGGTTAGACTGGAACTGATGACGCTGCGCGATCAAATTTTCCTCGCGCAGGAGGCCGCCGGTTTTATCGGTAAAGCCGGGAAAGAAAAAGTATTTTTGAAAACGGTTGCCCAACTTAGAGGTAAGACCGTGACACTGTTCTACCCAATCTTCTGCGCTTAAATATTCCAGATTCAGCCATAGTACGCGTGGGGTTGTAGTAGCCATGAGATCGAGGTATGGCGCGGGTAGGGTGCAACCGAAGGCCTCGACCACCACATCTGCAACCTGCTGCTGGCACCAGGTGTCGGGCCAGTACCGAACCTGCACGCCGTGGATGAGCTGGCTCTCACTGGTGAGGGTGAGTGAGGGCTCCATGGCGGTCAGCGCTGACAAGTCATCTACCCAGAGCTGCACGCTCTGGTGGTGTTCCTGAGCTAGCTGCCGCGCCAGACGCCAACTCACACCGATATCGCCGAAGTTGTCGATAACGTGACAAAAAATATCCCAGCGCAATGTCGGTTTAGGCGTGGCGGGGCGGGTGGGTGAGGGTTCGAAGGACACAGGGAGTCCCGCCTAGAATCAGGTAGTGGGCGGCATATTAGCAGGGAATCCTGAGTATGCAATTGCCGGCCATACCGGCTGGGGCCTATGGTGCTGCGGATGCCTATGCACGCAGCCGGTCCGCGTGAACAGGGGCTGAGTTTCGGCGGAATTTAGCGTATAAAGCACTCATGAAAATACCCAAACGATTGATACCCCTACTGGAAGACGGCCTGATAGATACGGTCGAGCGGCAGCTGCTGAGCGGAAAAGAAGCCACCGTCTATGTGGTGCGCTGTGGCGAAGAGTTGCGTTGCGCCAAAGTGTACAAAGATGTTGCCCAGCGCAGCTTCAAGCAGGCCGTGGAATACCGCGAGGGGCGTAAGGATCGCAACAGCCGCCGTTCCCGTGCCATGGAAAAGGGCTCCCGCTACGGTCGTCGCGAGCTGGAAGACAGTTGGCACAATGCGGAGGTCAATGCACTTTACCGACTGGCGGCCGCCGAGGTTCGAGTGCCCAAGCCCTATGGCTGTTTTGACGGTGTGCTGCTGATGGAGCTGGTGACCGACGAAGACGGCGATGTGGCGCCACGGCTAAACGACATCACCTTGACGCCGGAGCTTGCGCGTGAGGGGCACGGCTTGATGATGGGGTATGTGGTCCGCATGCTTTGTGCGGGGCTTGTGCACGGTGACCTTTCCGAGTTTAACGTGCTGATGGATGGCAGCGGCCCGGTGATCATTGATTTGCCACAGGCGGTGGACGCCGCTGGTAACAATCACGCGCCGACTCTTTTCATGCGCGACGTGAACAATATGACCCGCTACTACGGCCAGTTCGCGCCCGAATTACTGGCAACGGATTTTGCCAATGAAATTTGGGCGCTCTACGAAGCCGGTGATCTAAGCCCTGAAAGCCCGTTAACCGGTCAGTTTGAGCAAGAACTGCACAGCGCTGATGTGAACGCGGTGCTGGGAGAAATCGCCGCTGCCTATGAGGAAGAGCAGGAGCGATTGGAACGTATCAACGGCGATGCTGCGGAATAATTTCGACGATCAGCCCACTAGCTGATTTTGCGCAGCCGGAAGTTCCGGCCTTTCAGCTTCCCGTTCGACAGCTTGTTAAAAGCCCGCGACGCGTTGTCTCGGCTTACCGCCAGATAGCTGCGAGTATCGAAAATCTGAATTTTACCTACCGCTTTGCCATCTATACCGCCGTCGCCGGTCAG
Organism: Litorivivens sp.; assembly: GCF_041625495.1. Lineage (GTDB taxonomy): Bacteria > Pseudomonadota > Gammaproteobacteria > Pseudomonadales > Spongiibacteraceae > Litorivivens. The sequence continues at coordinate 27,412 of NZ_JBFJTH010000006.1, forward strand.
TGCGCCGAGGATGTCGCCGGGGCGTAGTTTCTGTTTCTTACCGCCGTCGATCTGAAAAGTCACCATGGGAGGTGTTGGCGGCGCCTGTTTCAAAACAGATTGTTTTGGCAGGGGCAGCGCATCGGCGATGGGATCGACGTCGATTTTTAACGCCGCTACCTTGTGTGCTTCGCGGGCGCTGAACAGGGTCAGTGCCAGACCGCTCTGGCCTGCCCGACCAGTACGGCCAACGCGGTGCACGTGCACCTCAGGGTCATGGGCAACCTGGTAATTAATAACTGCCGCCACCGCATCGATATCCAGTCCGCGCGCAGCCACATCGGTGGCAACCAGAACGGTGGCACTTTTGTTGGCAAAGCGCACCAGCATTTCATCGCGCTCGCGCTGTTCCAGATCGCCATGCAGGGCCAGTACACTGAAACCCCATTCCTTGAGCTGATCGCTGATGCTTTTCACTTCCTGTCGCGTATTGCAGAACACCACGGCGGATTCGGGTTGAAACTCCAGCAGAAGAAGGCGTAGCGCCGCGCGGCGTTCATCGTTACTTTCCACCCGGTAGAAGTGCTCAGGAATGCTGGCCTCGTCGTGATCGGTATCCACTGTGATCATTACGGGGTTGCTTAGTACGCGCTGCGCCATACTTTGAATGGCGTCGGGGTAGGTGGCACTGAACAGCAGGTTCTGGCGTTGCTTTGGTAGCGTCGCAATGATTTTGTTCAGCGTCTCCTCAAACCCCATGTCTAGCATACGATCTGCCTCATCAAGTACGAAGCAGTCTATATCTTGGGTTTTTAGTGTGCCTTTGCGCAGATGTTCTTCTACCCGCCCCGGTGTGCCGACAATAATATGCGCCCCGTGCTCGAGCGACCCCAGCTGTGGCCCAAACGGGGTGCCGCCACACAATGTAAGCACTTTGATGTTGTGAATAGCGCGCGCCAGCCGCCGAATCTCCACCGCAACCTGGTCGGCAAGCTCCCGAGTGGGGCACAGCACCAGTGATTGCACGCGGAACCGCTTCACGTCGAGCCGGTTTAGCAGCCCGAGGCCAAAGGCCGCCGTTTTGCCGGAGCCGGTTTTGGCCTTCGCAATCACATCGCGGTCAGACAACACCGGGGGCAGACTCTGGGCCTGAATCGGTGTCATCGCCGTGTAACCCATGGTGTTCAGGTTCTCGATCAGTTCCGGTTTGAGTGGTAATGATGAAAAGGTGTTGTCGTGCACTGCGGTTATCCTTTGGCGGGGCGAGCGGGCAAACAGCCGGCATGCTGCGAGGCGGGGGAGTAGAATTTGGCCACATCTTAACAGCGCTCGTCCCGAATGCTAGTGAATTCGGGCATTTGCGAGCGCTGTAGGCAGGAAAAGGGCTAAAAGGTCTTTAAAGGCGGCAAGTGTGTTCGTTAACAAGTCTTAACCCGTCCTGTGTTGCCGCGCCTGAGGGGGCGCGATAAAGTTCTTACACAGCTGTTACCCTTTTTGGGTCGAGGGCAAGGAAATGTCGGTTCGCCAATAAGTACTAATAAATCGGTGAGCCCAATGACCGTTGGCTGGGACGTTGAAGTTCAGGTCCACCCGTTTAATTCATCAGGTTTAATGACTATGTCGTCTGAGCAGACAATGCGTATCGCTATTATAGGCGCGGGGCCAGCGGGAATCGCCGCCGGCAAGGAGCTGTTGGAGAAGGGTTTTTCTGACTTCACTATCTTTGACGCCCTGGACGCTCCGGGTGGTACCTGGCGGTTGCACAGCTATCCGGGGCTGGCGTGTGATGTCTGGGCACACTCCTACAGCTTCTCTTATGCGCCTAACCCGGATTGGTCAGAAAGCTTTGTCGGCTTTTCTGAAATACAGGCGTATCTGGCTCGCTGTGCACGGGAGTTTGGTCTAGAGACGCACTTAATGCTGAACACGCGCATTACCAGCGCCCACTATCAGCGTGATGGCTCTTGGCTGCTCACCACCGAGAAGGGTGACAGCGACCGCTTTGATGTGGTGATCAACGCCATGGGAAATCAGCATACGCCCCTCTACCCCGACGTGCCCGGCATGGATTCCTTTGAAGGCGAGAGCTGGCACGGTACACGCTGGAATCATGACGTTAATCTTCGTGGCAAGCGTGTGGTGGTGGTTGGCTCGGCTGCCAGCGCGATTCAGATTGTGCCGGAGGTGGCGAAGGTCGCCGGACACCTGACAGTGCTTCAGCGCTCGGCCAACTGGATCATGCCCAGACGGAAGAAGGCCTACTCAACTTTGCAGCGCAGCCTGTTCCGCCGGTTTCCTTTGCTGGTAACGCTGCTGCGCAAATGGCAGGGCTTGCTGATGGGACAGGTCGAGTATGCTGTGACTGTCGGGCACAACCGGCAGACGCAGTTTGAAAACATGGTGAAAAATTTTATCCGGAAAAGTGTTGATGATCCGGCTTTACACGATGTGCTGATTCCCGATACGCCCTATGGCTGCAAGCGGGGGTTGGTTTCGGATGACTTCTATCCGGCATTGAACCGTGACAATGTCTCCTTGGTAGCCGCAGGTTTGCAGGAGGTCACGCCGACAGGAATCGTTACTTCCGACGGCGATACTATAGCCGCCGACATTATCATTTACTGCACGGGTTACCGTATTCAGGATTTCGATCGCATCGACGTGGTGGGCGAGAGCGGACAGTCGCTGGGAGACGTGATGGCCGATGATCCTCGTTCTCATAAAGGTATTGCAGTACCCGACTTTCCCAATTACTTCTTTGCCGTTGGACCCAATGGAGTGGTTTTGAACGTGTCCTACTTTTTGTCAGTAGAGCAAAACGTGGCGACGATTGTGCGCTTGTTGGGCGAGATGCGACGCAGTGGCAAAAAAACCATGAGTGTTAAGCGTGACGTTTTTGAGCAGTACAACGCGTGGATGGCTGATCGTTTTGAACGTTTCTCGTGGGGTGCTAGCACGTGCAACAGCTACTATCGCAATGCAGCCGGTCATGCGCCCTTCCTGTTTCCCGGAAATTTTCGCGAGTATCAGGAAATACAGAAACAAAGTAGCTTGTCAGATTATCAGTTAGGCTAGTGGCCGAACTCAGGAGATAGAATGATGGAAGATTTTAGCGGCAAAACAGCTGTTATAACAGGGGCGGCTAGCGGCATTGGCCTGGAGTTGGCGAAGATATTCGCCGAGCAGGGCATGAATGTTGTGTTGGCTGATATCGAGCAGCAGCGGCTGGACGAAGCCGTTGCCGAGGTTGCAGCTCTGGGTGTGGAGGCCATTGGTGTGGTCACCGACGTAGGCGCTGGCGAATCCGTTGCAGCACTCTGTAAAGCGAGTGTTGACCACTTTGGCAGTGTACAAGTGCTCTGTAATAACGCGGGTGTTTATACCGGTGGCCAACTTTGGGAGCAGACCGAAGATGATTTTGAATGGCTTATGCGGGTGAATCAGTGGGGGATTATTCACGGCATCCGCCACTTTGTCCCACAGATGATCAAGCAGAGTGACGACTGTCATATTGTTAATACATCTTCCATGGCGTCGATGTGTACTTTGCCTTTTGCGGGTATTTACCACATGACAAAACATGCGGCGTTGGCGCTCAGTGAATGTCTTTTTCATGAGCTGTCCATGATGGCACCGCAAATCAGCGTGTCATGCTTGTGTCCTGAGTTAGTGAATACCGGTATTGCCACCTCAGCTCGCAATCGTCCTGACGAACTCGCGGATCAGAACCCTACTGAAATGCACGCGATGTCGATGGCAGCTATTACCGATGCGACGGCCAATTCATTACACCCACGCGCGCTAGCTGAGCGGGTGTTGGCGGCGATTCGGAATAAGACCTTTTATATTCTGCCTCCGCAAGATAATCCCTGGATGGTCACCGCAGCGAGTCGGCTCGAGGATCTAAAGTTGCGGCGTAATCCAACCTTTGCGCCGCCGGCTATATAACGCCTGCTCATGGGGAAACTATAATGGACAATAAAATCACCGGTGGTTGCCACTGCGGCCAGTTTCGCTACGAAACCTCGTCGGAACTGATAGCACCGCACTATTGCCATTGCGGTGATTGCCGCAAGCTCTATGGTACCGTGGGTGCTGGCTTTATTGTGTTGGAAGATCAGACCACGGTATCGGGTGATATCGCTGTGTATGAAAGTGTGGGGGATTCGGGTAACTGTAAAAAACACCTGTTTTGCCCGGTATGTGGAACACCTATCGGAGAGCGTGTGGACGCATTCCCCGGCACCTTGGTGTTTACCCCAGGAACATTAGATGAACCTGCACGTTTTAAACCTGAAGCCCATTTCTGGGTCAGTAGAAAAGCGCCCTACACGAACTTGAATGACACACTGACGAAGCTGGATACGCAACCAGAAGGTTGAGTTCTGATCTGGCTGCCGGCACCTGTCCGTTGTAGGCAATCCCCCGTTTTGTTCGCGAGCTGTACTTCTAATCCGTGTACTGCCCTATCCCCGTAGGGATTAGTACATACGGGTGTCAGGTAAAGACTTCCAGCCACTGCGGTTTCCGCGAATTATTTAAGCTAGTGCCATCCCTATAATGTCGTTGAAATTATCGACGTGCAGAAATAATAATGACGTTTAACTGTCTTCTCGCAAGCTGGGTCTCGCAACGCTCACTGATACAGAAGTTCGCACTATGGTTGGGAATCGCGTTGGGCTACTTTGTGTTGGCTCAACTGGGAAAGTTGCTAGCGATCTCACCAGGTTATGTATCCCCGGTCTGGCCGGCAGCTGGATTGGCAACGGCGAGCTTGTTGCTTTTCGGTCGCGGCTACTTAACGTCCATCTATCTTGGTTCTTTGGCATTTAATCTGGCCATTGAATTCTCAGAATCGTCATTGCGCATTGGCCTGATCGCGTCGACGGGCTCAGCGCTGCAGGCCTATGTATCTGCAACAGTTGCCAGACGGATGATTGCTTCAGGCTGTACCTTCCGCAACGAGCGTTCTATCTGGCAGTTCATGCTATTGGCGGCTGCATGTTCTGCTGTCATTGGAGCAACGGTGGGCACGGCGGCCTTGGTCCACAGTGGGTATGTTTCCTCCGACGCTCTGTTTTTCCAGTGGGCTGCCTGGTGGGGTGGTGACGCAGTGGGTATTGCGGTTATCTGCCCGCTGATACTTCTAGTATCGGCAAATATCAAATTATTCTCCCGTGAGTTTTCAATGCTGATTGCGTCAGCAACCATGGTTCTGGTGTTCGTGGCGGCCGGGCACATTGCGTTGAACAAGTATCAAGAACAGTCAGCGATTGCTGAGTTGAAAGAGAACTCGGGCTTTCTTTCCAAACGAGTATTTCGTGAAATTGAATCGACCATTGCGCCCGTAGGCTACCTGCAGCGACTGATGTCCATTCAGAAATCCATAACCGAACGGGAATTTCAGGAGTTCTTCGGTAGAGAGCCCCGACATGAAGCGGTGATGGCTTTTGCTTGGGCACCTTTGTCTTCAGGTGGAGAAGGATACATGACCCTCCCGATCGATTACCTCCATGCCGGTGAGGAATTGCTTTTCCTGAACGGTACCGATGTCATGCCTTACTATCGACAAGCCTACGGGGCGAGTTCGTTGTTCGAGCCTCTGGGTAACAGATTGCTCGGGGCAATATCATTTCAAAACCTTGATCAGAGATACGCCATAGCGTTCCACCCGGTGTATGTCGCGTCAGAAGATGACGCTGGTTCTAGATTGTCCGGATTTCTTTTGGCTTTTGTAGGCTTTGACGAACTGTTCAAAAACTACGAACGCGAGGCCTACAAAGCATCACTGGAAATTACGTTGTCAGTGGTTAATTCAGATCTTGAGCTCTACACCTACGGCTCTTCAGCTAGCTATATGTCGGAGATCAAGTGGGCGGAAATGCTCGAAATTGACGGCAGTGAAATTGTCGTGCAAACGCAGCCAACGACCAATCACAGGCATTCCATGATTGGTGTAACGAACTATCTTTACATTCTGCTCTCGGTCATCTGCACGATCCTAGTGGCAGCGTCCAATATTGCCTCCGGGAGTCGCGCGAAAATAAGTCAGAATCTGGTGCTTGATCGCACACGACAGCTCCAGGAAGAGTTGGCGGCGCGGAAGATAGCTGAATCCGAACTGAAGGCTACGCAAGGATTGGTAGAGACTGCAGTGGATATGGCCCAGCTTGGTATCTGGGAGATTGATGTAGCCAAAAACTGTTTTATTTTCACCGACAGACTGCTCGCTATGTTGGGTACTTCGGCTGAAGAGATCGGCGGGCACACGCTATCCCTGGGACGGGTATTTCATACATTTTTTGACAAAGACGACACTAAGCCGGCGATCGAAATGTTACTTAGTGCAATGGAGAATAAAAGGCCGCACTTTGAATTGTCGCACGGGATCCATAATGCCGAGACCGGTATGCGGTACTTTGAATCTCAGTGTTCAGTTAGCTACGATGACAGCGGCAAGCCTACATGGGCTATGGGTGTCAGTCTCGACGTTACTGAAAACCGTCTCCGATCTGAAAACCTGAAAAAAGCAAAGGAAGAAGCGGAGCGTGCTAGTGCCGCTAAATCCAGTTTCCTGGCGAGAATGAGCCATGAAATAAGGACACCCATGAATGGCGTTATTGGCATGCTTGAGGCGCTTAGCCATAGCAAGATGTCCTGGGACGATATGCGTTCAATCACGTTGGCGCGTGAATCTGCAGGAACCTTACTCGATGTTATCGACGAAATACTTGATTTTTCCAAGATCGAGGCTGGTGAGCTTTCCTTGGAGAAAAAACATTTCTCGGTAACGCGCGGTGCGGAGCTATGTTTTAACCTGCTTAATGGCATGGCGTCAAAACATGATGTAACGCTCAACTTTTACACGTCTCCCAGTCTACCCAGGACGATGCTTGGTGACCCTTATCGACTACGCCAGGTGATTATTAATCTGGTAGGCAATGCGATTAAGTACACTGACAAATCGCGTCCAGGGGTTGTCGATTTTGTTGCATTCCGCCAAGACAATAATCTGGTTATGAAGATTTCTGACAATGGCATTGGTATTTCGGAGAGTGTTCTTCCTCAGCTGTTCAGGCCGTTTGCGCAAGCCGACGAATCAACTACGAGGCTCTATGGTGGTACCGGTTTGGGATTGTCGATTTGTAGCGAAATTGTTTCATTGATGAATGGCGAGATAACCGTGTCTTCTGAAGTGGGTAGGGGAACCTGCTTTACTGTTCTTATTCCTCTCTCTTCACCTACCTTCGATCCAATACAGCACGTGGAAGAGCCGCGAAGTGATCTGCTTATGATTGGTCTGTCTAGGGAGCTCCGCGGCCAGTTGTCACAGGACCTTGCGCTTTACTCAAATCTCAGGGCAGTGGCTATTGAAAATGTTGACGATCTGCAGCTTTTTAGTGGCTCTCTTTCAGAGAGCTTTCTACTGATTGGCTGCGTTAGTGAGTTGAGTCGTGGTGTTGCGGACCTTTTGGGTGAGATAGAGCGCGGTGCGAAAGGCGTTATTGCATTGGGCGATGCATGTTCAGTGATCGATATCACAAGACAATCTCGGCACCGAACTAACTTTGGTAGCGTTGTTATTAGCCCCCAAAACCTGGCGCGTAGTATTACCACTCTGCTTCATGACGTCGGCGGTCCATGCTACCAGTTTAGCGACTATTTTAATGGGCCTGGAACATCTGCTGTTGACGAAAAGTCCGAAGTTTGTCGGAGCCCACAGCGCGGGAAATTGCTCGTTGCCGAAGATAATGAAATGAACATTAAGGTGATCGACAAATTGCTTTCTATCATAGGTTATGAGGCAGATTTTGCGCGCAATGGCAATATCGCGTTTAGTTACTGGCAGCACAATCAATATGACCTTGTTATTACAGATCTACATATGCCTGAGATGGACGGCTATGATTTGGCAAAGGCGATACGAAACCAGGAATCAGATGGAACAGTTACGCCGATTATTGCACTGTCTGCCAATGTGACAGCTGTGGATATCGAGAAGGCGAAAAGTGCAGGTATTAATACGTATCTGACCAAGCCAATAAGTATTGACGAGCTTAGCAGTGCATTGCAAAAAAATATTGAATCCAAGAGCGATAAATTGTCGGACAGAAAAGTAAATGTAGCGCTAGATAAAAGTAACGATGGTGCAGCTATAGATCTTGATGTTTTTCGTTCGCTTATGCCCCTCGATGAAATATCAATACGGGAGTTTCTCACCGAGTTTGTGAGTAATGCTAAAGATATCGTCGGTGAGATTAATGAAGCAGTTGGTTCTGATAGTCCGGGCCAGGTGAAGATGATGGCGCATAAGCTTAAGTCTTCCTGCGCTACCATCGGGGCGATGGCGATGCATCGAGCGTGCCTTGATATTGAAGAGTTGTACGGCGACTTCTGTGAAAGTAATAAAGGACTTATTAGTAGTCTTGAGTCGGAGTTTGAAAAGACCATCGCTTTCGTTAACGAGCATAATCGTCAGCCGATAGCAGAACAGTTTGGAGAAAGCTATGCATAGTACCAACCCTAAGATACTGGTTCTCGACGATGACCAGTTCATTCTTTCTTACATCCGTGCAATTCTAAAATCTTATGATGATGCGAGTTTTCATGCGCGGGCGACAGACGCACTTGACGCGATTGATAGTGGTGCTGATGCGCCGGATATTGTGATCCTCGATTTAAATATGCCTGAGATGGATGGTATTCAACTGGTATCAGCGTTACAGGATAGGAATTTTCAGGGTAGTGTCATCCTGATAAGCGGTGTTGACCAGCGGTTGCTGGAAACCTCTACCGCGATAGTCGCCAGGCATAATATTAGGGTTCTGGGTTGGCTGAGTAAACCGGTCGTCGCCGAAAAACTCCTGCAGCTGGTCAGTGCCTGGAAGCCTGAAGATGGTAGCAGCACGCGACCGACCCGAACCCAGTTTAGTTCGGGTGAATTGTCCATTGCCATGCGCGACGGGGAATTGCTCAATGCCTATCAACCGAAGGTTGATATGCTGACTGGCAGTGTTACCGGTTTTGAAGCACTGGTACGCTGGAATCATGCTGATAAGGGTATTGTAGGGCCCGATCAGTTTATACCCGCTGCCGAAGAGAGCGGGTTGATTAGTGGTTTAACTGATCTTGTTCTCGAAAATGCGCTGCGTGATCTGAATCGCTGGACAGCCTGGGGTTGGAATCACAGCGTTGCGGTGAATCTGTCGATGTTGAATTTGGCAGACCCGAAATTGCCCGACAAAGTGAGTCGCGTTGCCGCACGCTATGGTATTAAGCCAAGTAGGATAACGCTCGAAGTTACCGAAAGCGCGATAGTCGACGAAACCTGTGTCGCCATTGATTCGCTGACCAGGCTCCGTCTGAAAGGGTTTCACGTGTCGATTGATGATTTCGGTACTGGCTACTCGTCCATGGAAAAGGTGCGGGATATCGCATTTGATCAGCTTAAGATTGATCGCGGCTTTGTTACTTCTGCAAGCGACGACAGTACCAAAGCATCGATCTTTACCGCCAGCCTGGATTTGAGTCGATACCTGGGTATGAACACCGTAGCCGAAGGAATTGAAACCGAACGGGATTGGTCATACGTGCGCGATTCCGGGTGTCAGACGGGGCAAGGTTACTATATCAGTAAGCCCCTGTTTGCCGGCGATGTTCCGGATTGGATAGGCATGTGGGGTCGCGATGGCGGCGCAGCGAGAGCAGGTTGAGGTGGTGCTCTACGTGAGTAGTTGGTGTAATACTACTTGGTCATCGCATCGCGTATTTCCCGAAGCAGTATAATTTCCTCAGGCGTTTTTGGTGGCTCTTTGGGGGCTGACTCTTCCTTCTCCTTCATCTTGTTAATGGCCTTAACCAGCAAAAATACCGCAAAGCCAACAATCAGAAGTGTTATGCAGTTGTTTATAAATACGCCGTAATTAATCGTGGCGGCACCCGCAGCCTGGGCTGCCGAGAGCGAGGCGTAGGTTTCCCCGTCAAGGGCGACAAACAGGTTTGAAAAATCGATACCGCCCATCAGCATCCCGATCGGCGGCATGATGACATCGGCGACCAATGATTTCACCACGGTGCCAAAGGCCGCACCAATGATAATACCGACGGCCATATCGATCATATTGCCCTTCATAATGAACTTCTTGAATTCATCAAGCATTGGAAACACCTCAACAGCAATTCAGTGATAACAAGCTTTCAGTATAGTTCACGTGGCTGGTTTTGCAGGGCGGGGTGATCAGTGACGGGGCCGTTGGCCCCGGTGCTGAGGTTACGCTTCGCTATCAAGTCGCCAGGTGCAGGCAGAGGCGTGGCTGTAGTTTGTGTGCGGGTCGTCGTGGCTGGGCACTGCGGCTGCAGGTGCTGTGAATTGCTCGTGTTCCTGTTTTGCGGCATGTCGGAATACGCCAACGGTGAAGAAGATGCCGCCGAGAATCAGCAGGTGGGCTGCCCACACGTAATGGAAATAGAATATTGATAGAAAGGATAGTGAAAATACCATGCTCCACATCCAGGCAAGTGCTTGCATAACCTGATGTTGCGAAGCTAAGTCCAAGTGGTGAAGAGGGTTTTTTCGGCTATCCATCACCAGCTCGTAGCTTTCCAAAATGAATTTTCTCATGGCGGTGTCTTCCTTAGGTTTCCCTTTAGGGTATCGTACGAATAGCGGGGCGCTGTGGATCAGTTGCAGACTGGCGTCGGGGCAATGGTCGCGGGCTAAGCGCTGCGCCACCATTAGTAAATTATTGTTTGTTATGGTCAGGGAGAACGGTTGTGCATCTCGGTTACCTGGCATTTTCTGCTAGCGAAGAAGCGTTGATGCTCCGCAATAGCCATGCATTTCGCATTGAGATGTTTGTGTTGCGCAATGATGATTCAAGTTACAGCTTGGTGGCATTGTCTGCCCGTGCATCGGGCGCTGGGTTGCGGGCGAAGGTGCAGGGGCCATACCAAACTCGTGCGCTGGCGGTTGCTGCCCGGTCGGCCATAGCCAATGAGTTGATAGCGCGACGTTTTGAGGTTGATGCCGACGGGCATCCGTTTTGGCGTGTCCGCGCGCAGCGGGAAATCCGCGAGGTGCGAAACAAGCGGCAGGAGAATATTCCAGATTGCCGCTTTGATCCAAACGATGTTTATTGGTGAAGCCGAGGGTTCAGTCGTGTTACTGCGTGCCTGAGCGGGGCCTGTTGTGTGGTGCGGCCAACTGCGCCGCCGTAATCACGCTGTTCGCGAGCGCTTGATCAACTCATACGCAGCCTGTATTTCCTGAGTTTGCTGCTTGCCGAGTTCGATCATGTCATCGGGCACACCCTGGCCCATCAGTTTGTCTGGGTGGTATTGGCTCATCAGTTTGCGGTAAGCCCGCTTTAACTCCTGATCACTGCAGCTTTCGTCGACACCCAATGCCTTGTAGGCGTCAGCCAGCTGATTCTGGCTAGTCTGACCGGGGGCAAAGTGGGTTTGGTTCAGTGTGCGCTCAAGTATCTGCCGGAACTGCGTATCACTAAAGCCCAGCTGCCGAGCTATATCAGCCAGCAGTGCTTCTTCTGCCGCATCAAAGTCGCCGTCAGCCAGCGCAATCACCACCAGGAAGACCAGCAATACCTCCGGCAAGTTGGCTGTGTGACCACAGGTGCGCCTGAACTCCTGAATCACTGTGGATACGTCGTAGTCAGGCCCGGAGCCTTGTTTAAACCACTCAATAGCCTGTTGCCGCTGCTCAGCTGACATTTTCAGCTGGCGCATAAATGCTTCAGTGTGGTCTATTTCTGCTTGCGAAATATGGCCATCTGCTTTGGCGAGTTTGCCCTTAAGTGTGAAAATGGTCTGCAGAAATACCTGCTGGCGGTGATTGCGCGTCAGCGGGTTTGCCCCGCCCAGGCCGAGCATGCGAACTCTGTCGTAGGCGCTGCCTATAAAGAACCCCAGCAGGGCGCCCAGAAATCCGAACACCCAAAAGCCGATCAGTGCGCCTATTACTTTGAACATCAGTATCCTCAAAACTAGCCTGTGTGGTTTGTGCGGTGGTGCGATGTGGGCAGTAGTGTACTGAATTTCAGCGTGTTTTATGCGGCCGAGACCGGGATTTCCCCGATGCGTCGAGTTAGAGGGTAGAAATTCAGTATACTGTGCCGCAAATCATGTCTGTTGAGCGATGCTACCTCGATTGTTGGAGCGGGCGGCTAACGGAGCAGATTGGCCGGCCAGATCCGTTGGGTGACTCGACTATTTGCATCAAAGAACCACTATTTTTACGGCTAAGGGAGAAGTATGTCTTACGAATTAACGGGCAAAATCAAGCTGATACAGGAAACCCAAACGTTCAGCAGCGGTTTCACAAAGCGCGAAATGGTTGTCACCGTAGAAGATGGCAATTACCCGCAGGATATCAGCTTGGAGTTTTTGAAAGACAAGATCAGTCTGTTGGACGGCCTCAACGCGGGGCAGAGCGTCACCGTGACATTTGATATTCGAGGGCGTGAGTACAACGGCCGCTATTTTAATAACCTGGTTGGCTGGAAGATTCAGGCTGATACCGGTGCTGGCGACAGCGGGAACTATCCGCCGCCGGTTGAAGAAAACCCCTTTGACTCGCCGTTTGACCCTGCTGACGACGATATTCCCTTCTAGTCACCGGTCTGTTCAGCTGGTTGCCTTCTGGGTGGCCCCAAAAACGCCTGCGCTAGCTCGCGCCGGCGTGCAATTCCTCGGCTGGCAAGCGACTGGCGCCCCAGCTGCGGCGTATATGATCCATCACCTGGTCAATCTCTTCGCGGCTGACGTCGGCCAGCTCGTCGCGTTCTAAGGGGTCGTAGTGATAGATATACAGGCGCGACAGGAACTGCTCGAACGGCAGTGAGGCTTCGCCAAAGCGTTCCCCATTTCCGGCGGTGCTGACGGTGACGCCATCCCCCCAGTTTTGCCCGCTGTCGTTGTTCGGGTTATAGAAATACACACGCATGCAATCTTGCGGATCAAGCGCAACGCGTAAGATGGTAATGGCGTGCCAGCCGATGAATCGGGCGGCGCTGTCGGTGACCGCAATGCCGGCGGGCTGCGGATGAATAAGCGGCTGGTTGCCGTTGTAGTAGGGGTGACAGGTGGCATAGAAGTGGCGGATAAACTCGTCCAGATCAATCAGGGCGCCGGTGTTCACGTCGACATTGATGCGAAACCCTCGGCCAGACCACCAACCGTGAAATTCCGGGTTGACCCAGCGGTGGGGGTCGCCCTCGCGACCAATGCAGCGACGGCCCATTTCCGCGTAGATGCGATCCAGGTGCGGTACAACCAGCAACGACACCGGGTCTAGATCAATCGGCAGCAGGCTGGCGACCCCACTCTGGCTTTCGCGCGAGGAAATCGGTTGCCCTTCAAAGTGCATGATGATTTCGTCATCGCGCGCCGCCCAGGCCACCATCTGCAATAAATAGTCCGGATCGTTGTAGGCCCACATCGACAATGCGCGGGCCGACTGGCAGGTCGGGTTGTTGCCCTGGCCAACGCCCAGCGGCAAGCCCAGCATGCACATAACGCCTTCCAGCAGGTAGGCCTCAGCGCTGACGCTATCGCCGAAGGCCAGCCGCAGCCGCTCGCGCGCAACCGGTGCCAGCGGTAGCCCGAGTTGCCGCCACATGGCCGGCGAGACGGCCGGCTGATAGAGAATCCCACGTTCAAGCAACAGCGATAGGCCGTAAATGCCCTGACAGGTAGCCGGAAACACGCTGGCGCGGATCAGTTCGTGCACCAGGGAGCGATAGCACAGCAGGCAATCGCGGCCGGTGCTGGATAGGCCCAGTGCTTCTACCAGCAACTGCTCGTCATTTTCCAGCAGATGGCGTACCAGCACGCCGTGATAGGGCGATACCAGCCCGGTGTCGTGCATGGCCCGCGCCATACCGGTGGCTTCGCTCTGCAGTGCGCTGGTATCCATGTAATCGAGTTTTTGCTGATACTCCTCGACACCGGGGTCTTCGCGACAGGCCTGGGTTGGGCCGAACAGGCTGCTCACCAGCCGGTCTGCGCCCTGGCCACTGCTGCCAAGATCTATCTCGGGGTTGGCCTGGCAGATCGCAATCTGGGTGATCATGTGTTTGACGGCGTCAACCTGAATCGGTCGTTGCTGCAGAATGCGCCAGATTTCCTCGATCAGCTTATCGATGATGTGTTCGTAGCCAATGCTGGTTGCCAGGTGTTCCAGCAGGCGGTGTGGCAATTCAGCCAGCCGCCCCATCTGTTCGCGCTCGGCTTCACCGGGGGCGGTGAACAGCAGCGAGAGATTGACCGCCAGCACTTGTGTAAGGAAATGATGCGCCTGCTCAGCAGACATATGTGGGTGTTGATATTCGCCGAGCGCCACCGCCAGCAGCCGCAGCTGGCTGAGAATTTCAATAACCAGGGTATCGGCATTGGGCGTGCGCAGGGTGGTGGCGGTCAGCGCGGGCAGAAGTATCTGTGGTTCGGCCCAATCACTGCCATGAAACAGGCCGGCACTCTCGATGTCCTGCGATCGAGCCTGTAGCGCTGCACAGCCGCCCTCGACACAGATGACCCGGCGGGCCGTATCAAGCACCCTGGGCAACTTGCCGGGCTTGGCAAAAGCCGGGGCCTGCGCCAAGGCGGTAACGGCTGCCTCAAGTCGGGTCAATAGCAGTGCCAGCTTGTCGTTGCTGTTGTCAGGCTCTACCACACACACTCCTTAACTACTCAGGTATTCATGCCCTTATCCAGGCATTATACATAGTAGTCGAGGTCTTCCTGCCGCTTGAGCAATCTATGCATTTCGGCGGCATTGTCACCCACAAAGTAGACCAGGCCCCAGTGCGTACCAAAAGCGGTGCGTTTGGTCACTATTTCTTCCAATGGCTGGGTGAGTTCATGCGACTCGAAATAGGGGTGGTCTTCGGTCTCCTGCGGAATCTCCAGCTGGCTGACAACGCGAAGGCGCGGGTAGACACCGAAGCAGCCGGCATAACCGGTGGCATCTTCCACTTCTTTCGGGAAGTAGGCTTTCACTTCTTCTTCGGTGGTTTTCGGGTCAAACACCATAAAGCTGGCATGGTATGCGTTAAAGCCGGGATAGACTCGCTCCAGCAGTTCGAACACTTTGAAGTCGGGTGGTCGGTAAGCCACTTCGCCAAAATACATTTCACTGTCGCTGGTGACGAAGTATTCGGGGTGGATCATGCCAAATTCGATATCGAAGGTTTTAATCAACTTATTGATCTGTTCGGTAATTTGCGGCCGGTATTTCTCCAGTTCCGGTGACGCGGGAACGTGCACCGAGTAACCCAGCGTGACGTATTCCGAAATATTCAGGAAGCAGATCTTGCCGTTGTGAATCCAGGCTTCAACCGCGAACTCCCAACCATCGAGATGTGATTCCATCAACGCGGGAAACTCTTCGTCGGGAATGCCATCAACATCATCAGGCGTGCGAATCACCCGGTGGCCAAGGCAGCCAGCCTTGTCAAAGGCTTTGAAATGAATGGGGTCGTTGAGATCGCCGTCGAGCTTGAGCAGCGTTTGGTTTACACGTTTGAGGAAACGGGTTACGTCTTCACGGTCGTGAGCTTCTTCAAAAATACCAACGCGTATGCCGCCAAGCTGCGCGCGTCGTTTCATCAGCGATTTATCGCGCATCAGCATGGCCTGACCGAGCAAGCGTGGATTGTCGAGTAACACAGAGTTGATTGCTCCGGCCCATTCGACGGTTTCCTCGAACAAGGGGATTGCAACATCAACACCCATTTCTTTCAGTGTTTGTGCGATCTCCATCGAGCGATCGTTCAGTCGTTCGAAATTCCAGGGCAGGTAGGGAATATCGTTATTTTCGCAATACTCCTGCGCCCACTCGGGGGCAACTACAACATACCTGCGATCGAATGTTGCGGCGGCTTCCACGGCGTTGGGAGCCCAGCCGAGAAGTGCTATGTAACCCTTATTGGGATCTTTTTGCATAAATTTCTCCAGGCGGTGGCAGATAGGGACGTGAGTGCCGTCAGCGGAGCAGAAGCGAGAGCGTCAGCGCAGGACAAAGCCGGTAAAGATAGCGTTTGTTACAAGCCGGCCTTTATAGGTATCAGTCGTGAGCTAGTGGCGAGACTGCGGCGTCGACAACAGCGGCGTTTTTTGTAAATTAACATTGGTCACCGTACAGCATAGTAGATCACATGGCTAATTTCCGTTTGGTAGTTGTTGGGTAATTAGCGCCGGCGCCATTTGTCATGCCGATGTCAGTCGTCTTTAAACGCGTCGAGGTGAAACGCTGCGGCGGCTTCAACTTCACCGACACCGCGCTCAACAAGTTCCTCCGGAGGTTCGCCACCCGCCAGAACCTGCAGTACCGTGTGCACCCCGCGCGAGAGGGATTTCAGGTCGTAACCGCCTTCCAGCACCAGCGCCAGCTTGCCGTCGCAGTGCTTGTCGGCGATACCCTGAACAATGCTGGTAAGCATCGCAAAGCCATCATAGGTAAGGTTCAGGGCCATATCATTGCGGTGGGGATCAAACCCCGCAGAAATCAGTACGAGGTCTGGCTCAAAATAATCGGCAGCGGGAATCAATATGTCGCGGAAGGCCTTTTCAAAAGCGATGTCGCCTGTGTCTTCCGGGATCGGCACGTTGATGGTGTAACCCTCGCCAAGTCCGCCCCCCACTTCGTCAAGATCGCCAGAGCCGGGATAGAATGGCGCCGCGCAATGAATATCGAAAAACAGTACGTCGGGGTCGGCCCAGAAAATATCCTGGGTGCCATTGCCGTGGTGCGCGTCCCAGTCGACGATAAGAATGCGCTCGCAACCCAGTTTTGCCTGCGCGTGCGCCGCAGCCACCGCCACATTATTGAATAGGCAGAAGCCGCGCGCCCTCACCGGCTCGGCGTGGTGGCCCGGTGGGCGTACCAGCGCAAAGGCACTTTGAGATTCGCCCTTTACCACGCATTCAACCGCAGCGATGGCATTGCCCGCTGCTGATGTAGCTGCCTTGATGGAATGTTCTGATACTGCGGTGGTATCGCGGTCGAGCCAGGCCGGTTTTCCTTCCAGTGAAAAAATGTGATCGAGGTAGGCGGTGGTGTGAACACGCCCCAGCTGATCATAACTGGCATGGGGGCCACTGTTGAATTGCAGGCCGGGTATGGGCTCTGCGTCGAGCAGCTCCTTGATGGCGCTCAAGCGCCCCGGGTGTTCCGGGTAGCTCCATTTAAAGTCCAATTCTTTAAGAATATTTCTGACGCGCTTTTCTACCCGACTGGGCAGAAAGGGCAGATCGACTTGCGGGTTATGACCGAGCATGACGTCGTCATAAAACACGGTGACACTGCGATCCCCTAACACTGAGCACCTCCTGCTGGAAATGTATGTAAGCGTTTTCTATGCACCCGTTGTCAGCTTCGCTTTAACCTGGTTTGTAAAGGCCGCTGCGCGAACGCCGGTCACTTCAAAACCCAGCCGCTTCCACGTGGCGTCGGCCTCTTTGTTTGAAATAGCGTACTCGAGAATAAGTTCCGGTACATCTCGCTTCTCGGCGAATGCGATCAGCGTCTTTAGCATTGAGCTGAAAATGCCCAGCTTGCGGAATTCCGGTTCAACCCAGATATCATCGATGACGCCAGACTTGAATTCGTGATCGGCTGCCTGTTCCCAGATGCCCTGGCTGCGCCAGACATAAATATAGGCCATGCCTACAAGGCCGGTGTCTGGCAGCTCGGCCACCACCACCAGTTTGTCATTGTCGACGAGCGCTGCCGCGAGAAATTCCATTAAGCGCGTTCGTTCTTTCTTTTTGAGTTTTTTGGGCGCAGCGCCGGCCACGTGGAGAGCCAGTTTGGCGAGAAAGCCCACCAGTACCGGAAGGTCGTCTTCCTGAGCTTTGCGTATGACCAGATCGTCGCGGTTGCGCTTTCTATTAACCATGGGACGCCACCTGTATTCGAAGAACAAAGGGGGGCTGTTCGCGTAATCACTGCTAGGTGATTGGTGCCCGTAATACCGATAGCCTTACATTCTCATGTATAGGCCCAATCTGCCAACTATTCTGTAGTGATCCTGGGTGCAGGGACTGCTTTGTGTTTAGCGCGGTTAAGCGACAAGCCGAAGTTAGCAGGTGTGGTACCCAGTCAATCTGTGATTGCTTGAAGGGCGTGTCCCCAGCGGGGAATGCAGGTGCGCGGTACGTGCGGTAATACCAGTTGCTTAAAAAGCTCCAGCATCTTCCAGCCTTTCTCGGGCGGGGCGCCGCCAAATAAAGGTGTTAGATAGAGCGAGCTGTGATCTCCCAGTGTGTTAACCAGCGTGATGGCGTCTTCCGGCGTCAGCACTTGATAGGCGCCACTGTTGCGCACGGTTTCCGCTGTCATACCGCCAGCGTAGGGGCCCATGGGTTTGCCGTAGGCTTCAGCCGTCCATTGGCTGTAGGAATCAAGCACATGCAGGATATGCGGCGCGAGCCATTCCCACTCGGCATCCGGGTCTTCCGATACCCATAACAGGGTTGGTCCCTGTTTGGGATAGGCGCCCGGATCGGCTTTACCCAGATTCAAGCACTCCTTCCGGTAAGGTCGCCAGACTTTTTCGCTAAAGAGCGGAACAAGAAAGCCGTCGGCCATCGCGGCCGCGGCACGGGCTACTTTAGGCGCTGCACCGCCTAGCAGAATGGGAATGGGAGTGCCGGGTACCGGCAGCACCTGACAGGGACGCCCGCGATACTGGAACGGCTGTCCGGTCCAGGCCTGTTTAAGAGTGTTGGCCGTTTCTATCGTAAAATCAAAGCGATCTTTCAGCTCGCGGCCAAACATCGCGAACTCTGCGGGGCGGTAGCCAAAGCCAAGCCCCAGTTCCACACGCCCCTGACTCAGTATCTGCAGCACCGCAAGATCTTCTGCCAGACGGATGGGGTCGTAGCAGGACGCCAGCAGCACCGCTGTACGCAGCCGAATCTGCTGTGTGCGGGCGGCCATAGCCGATGCCAACGTTAAGGGTGAGGGGTTATAGCCATCTTCAGAACGGTGATGTTCCCCGAGCCCAATAACATCAAAGCCAGCATCATCTGCCCATTCGGCCATGTCCAGCGCGGCTGAATACAGGGCTTCACTGGGCGCGCCGAAAGCCGGGGCCCGCATGTCAAAAATCATGACCAGTTCCATGAACTCTCCGCGTATTATTTGTGTGGTATGCGTGCGTTGAATGCTGGCGCGATGCCGAGCTATCTCCCAAAAGGGCATGCTATGCCACTAGCGTGGGCGTTGCAGTAGGCTAAGGTTACGGAAAGATAAAATATCGGCGAGACCGCGGCCGGGTCTCGCGATGGGGTAGACCTGCCGAGCAATTGCTTTGGGCAGGGGGTGAGAAAAGGATTACTTGGGTAACAGCAACTTGCCTGTGCGAATACGCTGCGGGTGATTGCCCACCGGTACGCTGGCCACCTGTTCAGCGGTTTCAAAATCGATAACGACGACGCGATCCTGCTCGCTGCTCGATACATAGCAATGCTTGCCGTCCTCACTTTCGGTGGACCAGTAAGGCTTGGAACCCAGCGGCTCTTCAGACAGGGTGACAATGGTGTAGTCGAAACTTTTGCGGTCAACAATAGCCGCATAGCCTGACATGGTTGCTGCTACACAGAGCTTGGTGCCAGCATGGTTCAGCGCCAGCCCGTGGTGTGCGGAATTGAGCTGATACTTACGCAGTGGCAGCGCCGCAATCTGCGGAGGCACCGGCAGATCGACATGGCGGGTAATGCGGTGTTCCTTCAGGTTATATTCAAAGAAACCGTGGAAAAACGAAATCTGCAGATAAGCGTAGCTTTCGTCCGGCATCACCGCCATCGGGCGCACCGCTGAATCCACCCAGTCCATACCGTACTCTTCAAGCTTTGTGCGCATATCCACGGTCTTGAGTACTTCGTAGGTGTTGGCGTCGGCAATCACAAAGCGGCGCTCGCCTTTCAGCCAGTCCAACCAATCGGATGTGGTGGGTACAAACACGCGGCCTATAGACGCGTGGTAGATGCGTTGGCCATCTTTGGAGTAGTTGCTTTCGTGGGGCTGATCGCCCGGATAAAAGTTGTCTACGATCTTGCCGGTGGCGGTATCAATCGCGTGTACCACGCCGCCCGTAGAGGCAGAGATCAGAAAGATTTTGCCGTCTGGCGATAGCGCGGCGTGGTCTGAGCGAACGCCTTTTACCTTGGTGCGCCAGGCGATTTTGCCGGTTAGAACATCCAGGGCGATAGCATCGGCAAAGCTGGGGCGAGATACATACAGATAGCGACCGTCTTTAGAGGGGAAGAGATCGTCAACCAGCTGGTCATGGCCCTCGCCAATCACGGTGCGGATAAAACGCGCCGCAATACGGCGATAAAGGCTGTCGTTGATTTCTGCAAAGCGCTCGTCAATATCCGGCACTAAGTTGTACCGCGCTAATACCTCAAATGTTTTTGGATCAAACACTTCCGCGGTGCCATCCCAATTGCTACCTACCACAACCGCACTGCGCAGGTTGGTCGCTGCGGCGTTCACCGGTGTATTGGCTGCCAGCTCAGGGCCAACGGGTTCCAAGGGCCGGGAGGCTAGAAACAGGACGATGGCAATGGCCGCCAGAAGTGACAGCAGCAGAATCTTGATCAGTCGCATAGTGAAATCTCTTGGTTGTCGCAAAAGGCGCTGCGAGAGCACCTGAATGTTGGCAATGATAACAAGATGTGCGGCAAGGGATTGTAAAGTTGGCGACACTTCCTCCAATGCGCTTTCTGGAAGGGCGCTCGCCCTGCGGACGCCATTGCAAACATTAGTTGGCGCTGGTGGGCGCCGGGAGGGCTATCCAGTCGGCAAGCGGGGTGATATCTGACCAGAGTTGATGCCCTGCATCGTTGCTGTGAATGCTGTCGCCGCTATTGTATTGCGGTAGAAAGGTCAGGCCGCCGGGCGCCTCCACTGCAGCGTTGTAGTCCACCACGCCGTCGCATTCGCCACTGTTAAGTATCCACTCATTGAGTTCGGCCCGTTCTCCGTTCAGGTTGGCCGGGCTGGATTGGGCCCCTGGAATCCAGGTGGGACAGAACACGTTGATACCGCGGCTATGGGCCTCGCTGATCACGGAGCGGTAGTTTTCGATAATCTCCTGTGCCGAGCGCGATGACAAATCATTGGTCACCCAAACCACGACCGAGCTAACGCCAGTAGTGCTCCAGATGTCGGTCGCCATCCGGTCCCGACTGGCGGCTTCCAGCGTATCGCCACCGACCGCACGGGTGACAATGGTGTGCCGTTGCCCGTGAGGAACTTCATTGAGCATGCGTACCGAGAGCAGGTCACTGACCCGGCGGTACGCATTCTGTGAAGTGTTGTAGCCGTGAAAGCTGGAGCTGCCCAGAAATGTCATAACGCCAACGGCCTCGTCGGTTAACACATCGACGCCATGTAGTGCATAGGGTCGGCAGCCGTTGCAGATCAGGGGCGTGCCGGGTGGTACCTGGCCGGGCCGGTCATCGATAAGGATGAAATCGGTCCCACTTTCATCGGCCACATCGTTGCCGCTGTTGTCGGCAAGTTTGTAGGACTCA
>NZ_JBFJTH010000007.1:0-48493 GCF_041625495.1 Litorivivens sp.
GGCTGATTTTAGCGGTGCTCACGAGTCGGTAACGGCTGTTGAGTCTTCTGGTCAGAACCTCTCGGCAGCATCGCAATCCAGCTCCGAAGCAGCGTCTTCCGTCAATGGTGGTGTGCAGTAAGCAAAGGCGTTTGCCCCGGGTCGCAATTGGGGCGAGCCGGGGCGTTTTCTGGCGCAGTTCAGCGCACTTGTTAAAAGAGAGTGCTCACGAGTAAAAAATTGTATTTCGAGGAGGATTTATGGCGATTGAGATGCCACCTGAACTGCCCCCTGCGCTGATGCCTCAGGCCATCGCGGCACAAGTATTCAAAGCAGGCTCGCCTTCCTTTTTTAATGGAGAGATCGGTGGGCAAAAGGTTGAGGTGACCCGCCTGCCGTATTTAAGCCCTCAGCAGGTCGGCAAATTGGCGGCAGCCGCAAGCTCACCGAGTCAGTTTATTGTCAACCTGAGTAAGGTCTATCGGCTCAATGGCAATTTACTGGTGCAGGTTCTTTATTACCAGAAGCGGGACGTGGTGTTTGTGCACGCTATTCAGACGAGTGTAGGGGGTATTAGTGGACACAAACTTGTTCGGACCTACTTTGAAAAGCTGATTGGAGACAAAGACTTAACGATCTCAGAGTTCGACCAGGCCTGGATTATGGCTGATCTCAGTGCGAAACGTCGTGGCGTGAACTACAGTATTACTTACACTTCAACGCCGGACTTCTCGGCAACGACTATAAACTTTGAGCGGGGTGAGATGGCTCGAGATGCTCATCAGTGGACTTTGGATCTCGGCAACCAGGGGAATCGCTTCGCGGGTCGGGAGTTTGCGGGCTTAGGTTGGCGCTATTGGTCAAAATGGGGCGCCGAATTTAACCTGAATTATATGCAAGCTCTGTCAGATAAGGCTTTTGAAGAGGTTGATACGAGTTATCAAGGGCTGGTGGTCGGACTAAATCGCCCCTTTAGTTCTGGGCTCTATGGCCTTGAAATTATCGGAACGCAGTATGAAAGCAGTCTTGTACAGGAGGTATTTAGTTCTCAGTTGCCGCCGGAACTTTGTGGTCTGCTGACGGATTCACCGTTGTGCCAGGCAGGCACAACGGAAGCTGAAGTTGCCGGGCTGGACGCGGACACAACCATCGGTAGTTTGACGGGTGAGCATGTATTGTCGAGTGGGCCGGGACGCCGTTGGGTGTTGAGCGAAAAGCTTACGATGGTCTCTGACAAGGTTGAAGATGTTGTTAGAAATGTGTTGATCGTGGATGAGCAATACAGCAAGGCGGCAATAGAACTGAAGTACCTTTATGGCGGTCGCGGACGTCATGGGCTTGGCGAGGGACATATTGCGCTTGGGTTTATCGGTGGATTTGGTGATGAGTCAGGAAGTTTTGCCGACGTTGAGCAGCAGGCTGCAGTTAGTCCCGGCAAGAGATCGCCCGATTTTCTTCAGGTTGCTCCTTCTATTCGGTTTAGCGTTGGGCTCGCGTCATGGTTTGTTATAGACCTGAAGGCCGACGGGTTGTTCGCCAATGGTCGCCAGGTGCCACAACAGGATCAGTTTGTGCTTGGAGGGATGGATCGTATGAGCGCCTACTTGCCGGGTGTTCTGATTGGTGACTCAGGTTATCACGCCAGTTTGTCCTTTGGTGGGCGCGCCGATGGAGACGCTGGGTTCGACGTTACCCCAGCGCTTTTCATTGAACATGGTAGTGCTCGCTTTGAAAATGCCGCAGGCGAGGCCGGAGATACCCGTTCGCTCACGGATGCGGGTCTGCGCGTTGCGATATCGTTTGGTCGTGCCGGTAGTCTAGAGCTGGTTGCTACCGGTGGCATAGGTGACAGTAATATTCCGCAGCAAACGGTAAAAGAGGCGGAAGTCGATTTTTATGCTCGGCTCAGGGTCCGTTTCTAGGAAAGAGAACTCTTGATGCGAAGTGCTTTTTTATAAGCGAATTAGAGGGTTTTTCATGCCGGCCAGTATAGGTCGCTTGTAGAGGGGTTAATCGTGTTTAGCGGCTGGGAGGGAGGCCGCGTTGCTCAATAAGAATATTTTAGTTCTGGAGGGGGCATTGTTAGGGATTACTCTGCAAATAGGTAGGTTCTAGTCAATGACGTTGTTGGACGACGGCCTTGGCGCAGTATTTTGAAGGGGGCGGACGTGATTTCGCCGATGAAGAGTGAGGCGCCACCGAAGATCATTGCGCGCCCAGCGGATGTTGCAATTGGCCGCGATATCGGTGGCTGTTCGAACTGCGCACATCTGCAAAGCTGCCTTTCAAAATCGCTTGCAGGCAGCAAAGCTTTATCTACGTTTGAAGGTGCAATAGAGGCTGACCGCGTGATCGATGCAGGCGAGCGTCTGATTGTGGAGGGGGATATATTTACTGCGCTATACGTCGTTAAATCGGGTTCCTTTAAGGCGATCGCTGGTGCAAATTCAGCAAATATCATGGGATTTTATTTCGCGACCAATCTTGTCGGCCTGGAGTCAATTGGCAAGGGAGCGCATTTGACTAGCTACATAGCGTTGGAGCGGTCGGTTGTTTGCCAGCTTAACTACCAGAAACTGCTGGAGCGTTTTCGCCGATTCCCTTCGGTAAGAATTGATTTTACTGAGACAATGAGCGCTCAATTCAACGAAAGTTTGCTATTGTTTTCGCTGATCAGGGCCGGTACGGTTTTGCAGCGGGTCGGTGCATTTTTGTTATATGTTGCTGCCCAGAATGACCGTCGAAAGTTGGTAGATCTGGAAATTGTTTTACCGATGGGCCGCACTGATATCAGCAACTTTCTTGGAATATCGCCAGAGTCATTAAGTCGTTCGCTAACCACTTTAAGTAAAAAAGGTTTACTTAAAGTGCTGAACCGTCGAGTTACTCTATTGGACCGCGCTGCTTTGGCTGAAATTGTCGCTTTGTGATTTCACCTGTCTTGTTTCCTAAAGGGTAATTTTCATTGTTACAAAAAAGTCAGCTTCTGCTTCTTCCAGTTGCTGCTTACTGATATTGCTATCATCCAGCGGTCTTGCGGCTACTGCATTGAGGGTTAGCCATTCGCGGTAGCTCAGCGTAAAGCGAAGACCTGCGTCCGCGAGGCTGCTGTCTATGCTGTAGTCTGTGCCACCGTTAGGGCTGGTGCCTGCGGCATTTTCAAATTGCGCTGAACCGTACTCTACAAAAAACTCGCTATCGAGTGTGAGCCCCCCCCATGTACTCCGATGGCTGAGCGCAGCATCTAAATGGTAGCCGCTATCACCCACCAACACGCCGGGTAGATACGCGCTGAGGCGCTCCATTCCCCCCAGCACCCATTGCTGCTGCTGTGGTAGTTGCTCATTGCTAATCTGGCCTTTTATTGAAAGCAGCGCCCGACTGTTTTTCGTCAGTGAATAACTGACATCTGCGGTAGGCTTTAACGCTACGAACCTGGCGCTTCGCTTGCCTGCTGTGACGCCTTGACTGTCATTGTCACTGCCGAGCGTACCTTGGTCGCTGCCCAGTCCGCCTTCCACAGCCAGGCCAACCTTCCACGTAAATAGCCGGTTATTCTGGAGGCTCGCGCTATAGTAGTTCGCGCCCAGGGTTGCTGTGGCGTAGCGCTCGTCCTGTAGTGTCTCGCTATGCTGGGTATTCACCACGGAGTCCGTGAATTCGATGCGCTGATTTAGCATAAAGCGATGGTCGATATCACTGCTCAAGACCTGGTTGCCGGTTAGCGCGATTTGCTGGATTTTAGCGTCTAGTGAGAGCGGTGATTCACTAGTGTTTGATGTTGGTATGCAAAGTAGGGGCAATACACAAAACGTGGTCTGAATTGTCTTGGCGGTAATGTTCCTTTCATACTCGGCATGGCTAGCCTCAATACCATACAAGCCGAAACTGTATGGGTGGTTAAGCTGGAGTTGTATGCGGTGATAGTCTTTGCCGTCGCGCGCCTCGCCCCAGTCTGTCAGGGCGGTTTCGTAGCCTGCGCCAAATTCAGTGCCGGAGGAGAAGTTATAACTCAGCCCTGCGTCAAAAAAATAGCGGCCAGCAAAGCGGCTGCCCTGATTGCCTAGCTGAGCCTTGAAAGTGGCCGGCTTGAAGTCTTCTATAGGTTTCTCGCTGAATACCAGGTCAAGAGCGTTTATTTGCGAATTCTGCTCGTAGCTGACGGTATAGTTTACCCCGGCTCTATCGGCACGGAGGCCGGCCAGAATAGCGGGCGTTTGAAATTCCTTTCTGATAAGTTCGCGGTCGCCAGTCAGCGATGAGAAATGCCGTTGCAGAAAATCGGGTCCTTGAATGTGGCCGACCCGATGTTGGATGGCGTGCACATTGATAACGCCGTTAACGGGTGACGTATAAAAGAAGCGCACCAGCAGAAGGCCTTTTTTATGGCTGCTGGAGTTAATCAGCAGAATGGCCTGAGACGGCGATTGTGATTTATC
Organism: Litorivivens sp.; assembly: GCF_041625495.1. Lineage (GTDB taxonomy): Bacteria > Pseudomonadota > Gammaproteobacteria > Pseudomonadales > Spongiibacteraceae > Litorivivens. Next base: position 4,419 of record NZ_JBFJTH010000007.1, read on the forward strand.
GAGTATTGCGTTGAGTTCTTCCTGAGTTAGGCCGTGCTCACCGCTTATTCGAAGCTCGTACTTTCCGATTTTGCGCTGAACGGTCGCATAGTTTTCGCTATAGCGAGCAACCTCTTGCTGAGCCGTTAGTTGAGGTGGCAATGCTGGTGGTAGATCTATGGCCATACGCGGTTTCCAGAATCCATGGGTAGCCCGAGTGAGTGTGCGCCGCCTGAGGTCGCTTCGCTGCTATTCAGGCGGAAGGCAATGATCCGACAGTTTCGTAAGAACAATGCAGGTCGTTTGCAAGTGTATCGCCGCAGCGATCGCGAAAGCCTCTTACTGGGTGCCGTGATTTCACTGTGTAGAATCCTCTTCGTCAACGGAGAGTGTTTCTATTGCGTCGCTATTGGGCTGGCGTTCAGCCGCACCGGTTTCTTCAAGAAAGTCGAGCACTTCTTCGTAGTCTTCCCGTGCCGCCTCTGCCTTGCGGCGTCGTTCTTCGGCTTTGACCTTTTCTGCGCGCTGCCTCTCCAGTCGGCGTTTTTCAGCGGCGGCAGCAGCGAGCGCAGCGTCGTGCTCAGCCTGCTCTCTGGCCGCATTGTCGGCATAGATGCGTTCGAAAACTACTCGGTCGACCACGGTCAATTCAACACGGCGGTTTTGGGCGCGACCGTCAAGGTCGTCTTCGCCGGATGGTAGGGTGTTGGGTGCGACCGGTTTGCTTTCGCCAAACCCACGGGCGACGAGGCGTTCTGGTGCAATGCCATGTTCAATGAAATAGTCGACTATGACACTGGCGCGGTCGAACGACAGCTTGCGATTATAAGATTCACTGCCCTTGCTGTCGGTGTGACCGTCGACGGCAATCAATGTCTGGGGATATTCGGCGATTATCTCACGCGCTCGCTGTAAATACGGGAGAGACTCTTCGATGAGTTCGGTTGAATTGAAAGCGAAATTCACGCCCCGCAGTATTAAGGGGTTGTCGATATCCAGATGGCAACCCGTTGGAAATACGGCGGCGCCTTCTGGCGTATTGAGGCACTGATCCGAGTCATTGCAAACGCCATCGCTATCGTTGTCGCCTTCAGGGCAGCTCGAGTCATCGTCGGTCGATCGCGTCACTTCGACGTCTGGCTCACCGGAGGCTTCGTCGCAGGTTAGGCCTTCGCAAGCTGCTTCGTCTGCCGGTTCGTCGGCAACGTTGGGGTCGTCGGCGGTGTCGTTGGCCGAGGCATCGACCGTTCTTTCTTCTAACCCCGGCAGAGTGATGGCGCCGCTAAGGTCGACCGAGGGCGATGTGAGATCAATGCTGCCTCCCACTTCTATGCCGGGCAGGATTATCGGTGCGTCTGGGCCAGAGCCTTCACGCAATGCTTCAAATAGCGGACTGTCGGGGGTGAGCCCCAGTGTTTCTGTGAGCTGCAAAATGGTTGAAAAATCGAGAGGCCCGTCATTGGTGCTGTTTTCCAGTGGCGAGAGGACATCGACGTCAATACTGGCACCATTGCTGTCAATGACAGCACCGATGCCAGTTTGACCCAGTGTGTCAGAGACCGGGTCACTTGCTGCTATGTGCGTTTGTAAGCATAGCAGCAAGAATATTCCACTCAGCCGAAACCGAATTTTCATCTCGTCAATCCAGAGTCGGTGCCAGCCAGAACACTGTTTGGTCGTGCATTCAGCATCGAGACATCCGTCTAATTACGTATAGATAAGTCATTCCTTTGATCATAGTGCATAACGTCGCCCCAAAACAGTCCGGCCACGTTGACTGCGTGATTCTAGCCCGCAATGGTGCGGTATCTGAGCAATGCGGGTATCGCAGTTTGGGGCGCTCCCGCCTACAATACTGAATCTGAAAGGGGTAACGAGTTGATTTTACGTTGAATGTTTTCTTGATTGCCGCACCGTCTGCGCTGCAGCAGGCCTTGTGTCACTGGTTTGAAATGCGTGGTCGCGCCTTTCAACAGGTGTTGCCTGCAGCTGTTCCGGAGCTGGGGCAGGGCGATCTGGCGGGCAGCATTGTCGTAGAGATAGCGACTTTAGACGCGTTTCAGCGCGGGCAGGAGCTGGCGTTATCAGGCGATGATCGTCATGGTTTGCTTGATCAAGCCCGTCTGGCCGGCGCTCCGGTGCTGTTTCTCAGTGATGGCCGCGTATTTGACGGCGATTACGCACCTATTAATCACCGCGAAGCCGACAAGGTTCAGCCCGGCAGCATTCCGGGCGCGAGGTTGGCGGCGGTTGAACACCTGCTGGAGCGTCAACTCGAGCAATATCTGGTGCTGCGAACGGGGCCATTGTTCAGTGAGGTGGGTGATAATTTCTTTACCGGGCTGTTTGCCGATCTGGTGCGCGGTGGCGAAATTGCACTGAACTCGGGGCTGAAGACCTGCCCTACCCATGTGGCGGATTTGGCGCGAGTGGTGTCTGCGGTGGTTGATCAGATCAGTTGTGGCGCGCAGAACTGGGGGAGTTATCACTACAACAGCTCCGGGCAAACGAGCGCTTACGAGTTCACTGAGGTAATGCTGGCTTTTGCATCTCAGCAGTTGGATCTGGAAAAACGTAAAACCAGTCTGCGCAGTGCAGAAGCCGGGCAGCGCATTGAACCGGCGGTGCCGGTGCTGCGCTGTGAAAAAATTCTCCATGATTTTGGCATCAAGCAGTTGCCCTGGCGCAGCTATCTGCCGCAACCCATTAAAGTACTATGTGAGGCCAAGCAAAAATGAGTGCGATGAGCGATGCAGTCGCCCTGCAAATTGCGGTATTGACGGTGTCTGATACACGCGATCGCAGCAACGATACTTCCGGTGACTATTTGCAGGAAGCTGCCGAAGCTGCTGGTCACCAGATTGGCGACCGACAAATTGTAAAAGACGATATCTATCAGATGCGCGCTGTAGTCTCGCGCTGGATCGCGGATGCTTCGATCGACGCGGTGCTTGTTACTGGCGGAACCGGCTTTTCCGGCCGGGATTCCACACCGGAAGCGCTGTCGGTATTGTTCGACAAACATATAGAAGGGTTTGGCGAGCTGTTCAGGCAGCTTTCCTTTGCCGAGATCGGGTCGTCCACCATCCAGTCCAGAGCGCTGGCGGGATTTGCCAACAATACGGTTATTTTCTGCATGCCCGGATCGACGGGAGCCTGTCGCACGGCCTGGGACGGTATTATCCGGGAGCAACTCACCAGCACCCACAAGCCCTGCAATTATGTCGGCGTACTAAAAACCCGCAAGGCGGATAACCGCTGATGGCCTTGATGCCCGTCGACGAGGCGTTGGCGCAGTTGCTGGCCGACGTGACCGCGCTGCCGGCTGAAACCTGCCCGCTTGAGCAACTGGCTGGGCGGGTGCTCCGGCAGGTGGTAACGGCACAGGTTAATGTGCCGCCGTTAGACAATTCGGCGATGGATGGCTATGCCCTGCGCGTTGCGGATGCTGCGTTGCCGCAAATTCCGGTAAGCCAGCGTATTGCGGCGGGTGAGGTGGGTGGACCGCTGCAGACCGCCACCGCTGCGCGTATTTTTACTGGCGCGCCGATCCCGCCAGGTGCCGATTGTGTGGTGATGCAAGAAGATTGTGAGGTGCTGGACGGCGCCATACGAGTGTTACAGGTGCCTCGCGCCGGTCAGCATATTCGGCCTGCGGGGCAAGACATCTGTGCTGGTGAAGAAAAGTATGTCGGTGGCGAGCGGCTGCGTGCGGCCGACGTCGGACTATTGGCGGCGCTAGGTCTGGCCGAGGCGTTGGTGTCGACGCGTCCGCGCGTGGCGTTATTGTCAACGGGCGATGAGTTGGTTGAGCCGGGAGAGCCGCTAGCGACAGGTCAGATTTATAATTCTAACCGGGCGCTGCTTACGGCCATGCTGCGAGGCCTGGGTTGTGAAGTGCGTGACTGTGGCATCGTGGAAGATACCGCAGAAGCCACTGCTCGGGCTTTGCGGCAGGCGGCAGAGCACAGCGATCTGATCATCTCCACGGGAGGGGTCTCTGCCGGTGAAGAGGATCACGTAAAGGCGCAGGTGGAAAAGCTGGGCCAACTCAAGCTCTGGAAGCTGGCGATCAAACCCGGCAAGCCTCTGGCTTATGGCCGCATCGGCAAGGCGGCGTTTTTCGGATTGCCTGGCAACCCGTCTTCGGGGTTTGTCACTTTTCTGGTGCTGGTCAAACCCTACCTGCTGGCGATGCAGGGTGCGACGAAAGTGCTTCCCGAACACTGGCCCGTGATAGCGGATTTTGATTGGCCGAAAGCGGGTGGCCGGCAGGAGTATCTTCGCGCCCGCGTTGAGGTCTCGGAAGGCAGGCTGAAAGCAGTGCTATACAACAACCAAAGCTCAGGTGTGCTGGCCTCAGCGGCGTGGGCGAACGCCTTGGTAGTAATACCTGCGGGCAGAGTTATTCAGAAAGGCGAGAGTGTTGACGTGCTGCTGCTCAATGAGTTGCTTGCCTAACGCTGTATTTGGCCGCGCTATCCACTCAAAGTAAAAACGCAAAAAAAAGGGCCTACGTTAAAGCGCCAGGCCCCGTTCGATGCTGCCGAATTAGTCAGCGTAACGTTTGAACACCAGGGTGGCGTTGGTGCCGCCAAAGCCGAAGCTGTTAGACATGATGGTGTTCAATGTAATGCCATCTTTGCGTTCGCGCACAATGGGCATGCCTTCGGCTTCCGGGTCGAGCGTTTCGATGTTAGCCGAGGCTGCCACGAAATTGTGCTCCATCATCAGCAGTGAGTAGATCGCTTCGTGCACGCCGGTGGCGCCGAGGGTGTGGCCGGCGAGAGATTTGGTAGAGCCAACTAGTGGCATATTCACGCCGGTGAATGCCTCGCGCATGGCCTTGAGTTCCTGAATGTCACCGGCCGGTGTCGACGTGCCGTGACTGTTCACGTAATCGATCGGCGTGTCCACGGTTTGCAGGGCCTGCTTCATGCAGCGCACCGCGCCTTCGCCTGACGGTGCAACCATGTCGTAGCCGTCTGACGTGGCGCCGTAGCCCACCAGTTCGCCGTAAATTTTTGCGCCGCGTGCCTTGGCGTGCTCCAGTTCCTCGAGCACCACCATGCCTGCGCCACCGGCAATAACAAAACCATCGCGGTTGGCATCGTAGGGGCGTGAGGCCTGCTCCGGTGTGTCATTGTATTTGGTAGAGAGCGCGCCCATCGCGTCAAACAGGCAGCTGAGACTCCAGTGCTCTTCTTCGCCGCCGCCGGCAAAGATCACATCCTGTTTGCCGAGCTGAATCAACTCCATGCCGTTGCCGATGCAGTGGGCGCTGGTGGCGCAGGCCGATGAAATCGAGTAGTTAACACCGCGGATCTTGAAGGGTGTGGCCAGGCAGGCAGAAACGGTGCTGCCCATGGTCTGGGTAACGCGGTAGGGGCCGAGTCGCTTCACGCCTTTTTCGCGCAGAATATCTGCAGACTCGATCAGGTTGGCAGAGGAAGCGCCGCCCGAGCCCGCGATAATGCCGGTGCGATCGTTCGATACATCACTGTCTTCCAGGCCGGCGTCGCGAATGGCTTCCTGCATGGCGATGTAGGTGAATGCTGCTGCATCGCCCATAAAGCGTTTCTGTTTGCGGTCGATAAACTCGCCGGTGTCAATGGAAATGCTGCCGGATACATGGCTGCGAAAACCCATTTCCTTGTAGGTTTCGTTGGTGCTGATACCTGATTTGCCTTGCTGCAGGGAGGTCAGTGCCTCACCCAGATTGTTGCCCAGGGGAGAAACCACGCCCATCCCTGTAATCACTACACGTCTCATGTTGTCCTCTGTATTCGCTAGCCGAAATCTTTGCCGTCGGTCTGGAACAGGCCCACGCGCAGATCCTTGGCGGTGTAGATGACTTCGCCGTCGACCGACACCTGTCCGTCGGCAATGCCCATAACCAGTTTGCGTTCAATAACGCGTTTTAAATCCAGCTGGTAACGCACCAGCTTCGCATCGGGCAAAATTTGCCCGGTGAATTTGATCTCGCCAGAGCCCAGTGCGCGCCCTTTGCCCTTGTTGCCCTTCCAGCCAAGAAAGAATCCGACCAATTGCCACATGGCATCGAGGCCTAGGCAACCCGGCATGACAGGGTCACCCACAAAATGACAGTCGAAAAACCATAGGTCGGGATGGATATCGAGTTCGGCAACGATCTGGCCTTTGCCGTATTCGCCACCTTCATGACTGATGTGGGAAATGCGATCAACCATCAACATATTGTCGGTGGGAAGTTTGGGATTACCGGGGCCGAACAGATCGCCGCGACCGCAGGCAATAAGTTCTTCTTTGCTGAAAGAATTCTGGTGAATTAATGACATTGGTGGGAGTAACGTCCTGAAAGTTTGGCGCATGGTAGCACAGGGTAACGGGGTGGTCAGCGTGTTCGCTGTCAACACTGGGGCGGTCAAATTACTGTCAAATCAGTGTCATATGGTGGTCATTGCCAGGGTGTAAACAGTTCGCAATCAGACTGTCTGGAGACAACGCATGAAGATTGCGGTGATTGGTAGTGGCTATGTGGGATTGGTGACGGGTGCCTGTCTGACAGAGATGGGTAACAAGGTGGTCTGTGTAGACCTGGATGCCGACAAAGTGGCGCAATTGCAGGCAGGTCAGGTGCCCATTTACGAGCCGGGACTGGATGCAGTGATGGCGTCAGCGCGGCAGGCCGGTCTGTTGCATTTCAGCACCTGTCTTGCCGAGAGTATCTATGGGGCGGACTACATCATTCTCGCGGTAGGCACGCCGATGGCCGCAAACGGACAGTGTGACCTCTCCGCGGTGTTCGCTGTGGCGGAATCGCTGGGTCGCAGTCTGAGCGACTACGCGGTAATAATCACCAAATCTACCGTGCCGGTGGGTACCGGCGACCAGATCGAAGCGATTGTGGCCACTCAACTGCAATCGCGAGGTGAGCGGTTCACCGTTGATGTGGTGAGTAACCCGGAGTTCCTCAAGGAAGGCACGGCGGTGCGCGATTTCATGACGCCGGACCGGATCATCATTGGCGCGGAAAGTGTGCGGGCCCAGGAAATGATGGACATGCTCTACGCGCCCTACCTGCGTCGCAGTGATCGGATTATGCACATGGGGCGGCGTGAGGCCGAAATGACGAAGTATGCGGCCAATGCCATGCTGGCAACGCGTATTTCCTTTATGAATGAAATTGCCGGTTTGTGTGAGCGCTGTGAGGTTGACGTTGAGCAGGTGCGCTTGGGCATGGGGGCGGATCAGCGCATTGGCAGCGCCTTTTTGTATCCGGGGGCGGGTTATGGTGGCTCCTGTTTTCCCAAAGATGTGCGGGCATTGATCGCCACCGGCAGCACTCGGCAGTTGGATATGCAGATTCTCAAGGCAGTGGATGAGCGCAATTCTCAGCAGCAGCGCCGTTTGTATGAGCGGCTATGTGAAGCTTTTAATGGGGATTTGGCAGGGCGCCGGATCGCATTGTGGGGATTGGCCTTCAAGCCTGGTACCGATGACATCCGTGAAGCGCCGTCACTGGTGTTGATTGATGCGCTGCTAGAGGCTGGCGCTCAGGTAAGCGCCTTTGACCCGGTAGCTGGTAACAATATTGCTAGGTATTTTCAGGGGCATCCGCAGGCAAGTGCTTTGTGCCTTGTGGCGGATCAATATGAAGCGCCAGTGGGTGCCGATGCCCTGGTATTGGTCACAGAATGGAAGCGATTCCGTCAGCCGGACTTTCGGGCGCTAAAGTTGGCCATGAAGGGCAGCCTGATAGTGGATGGTCGCAACCAGTATGATCCGGCCTATCTGGCGCGGGCAGGCTTTGACTATTGGGGGATAGGTCGGGACAATAGACGGCTGCGCGCACCTTTGTCATCGGATCAACGAGAGCGCCGCATCATCTAATAATCAGGACATGTAAATGCTCATACCCGTATTGTTGTCGGGCGGCGTTGGTAGCCGTCTGTGGCCTCTCTCCCGGGAAAGTTACCCCAAACAGTTTCAGGATCTTACCAGTCAGCTCACCATGCTCCAGGAAACCGCCGCCCGGCTCGACGGTATGGCCGATTCGGGGGCGCCGTTGGTGGTCTGTAATGAAGAACACCGGTTTCTGGTGGCTGAACAGTTTCGCGCGCAGCAGCGTGAGGCTGGGGCGATTTTGCTGGAGCCTGAAGGCAAAAATACTGCACCTGCCGTAGCGCTGGCCGCTCTTCAGGCGGCCCGCACCGATGAAAATGCGGTGTTGTTGGTGCTGCCAGCGGATCATGTGATTCAGAACGTCGATGCTTTTCAAAAGGCGGTGGCTAACGGCCTGTCTTATGCCCGTGATGGTCAGTTGGTGACTTTTGGTATTGTGCCGGTGGCACCGGAAACCGGTTATGGCTATCTCAAGCGCGGCGATGAGTTGGGGCCGGAGGCGTTCGCGCTGGCGCAATTTGTCGAAAAGCCAGATCTGGCCACTGCTGAAGCCTATCTGGAGTGCGGTGAGTTCCTCTGGAACAGTGGTATGTTCATGTTCACGGCGGGCGCCTATCTGGCCGAACTCAAGCGTCATCAACCGGCGATGTACGCCGCTTGTGAAAAGGCCATGGCGGCGACCGCAGCCGATATTGATTTCCTGCGCGTTGATGCCGAGGCCTTTGCGACTTGCCCGGCTGACTCCATAGACTATGCTGTTATGGAGCACACTGATCGCGCCGTGATGATTTCGCTCGACTGTGGGTGGAGCGATGTTGGTTCCTGGTCGGCACTGTGGGAAGTGTCGCCGCGTGATGCGCAGAATAATTACCTGCACGGCGATGTGCTCGTTGAAGACGTTAATAACAGTTACCTGCGCAGCCAGAATAGGCTGGTTGCTGCGGTGGGGGTAGACAACTTGGTGGTGGTGGAAACCCCGGATGCGGTCATGGTGGCCGACAAAAGCCGGGTGCAGGACGTTAAGGCTATCGTGTCCAAATTGAAGAAGGCCGGCCGCGACGAAGCTGTGCACCAGCATCGGGTATACCGCCCTTGGGGCAGTTACGAATCCCTTGTGGTTGGCGATCTGTTTCAGGTAAAACGGATCATCGTAAAGCCTGGCGAGCGCTTATCTTTGCAGATGCATCACCACCGTGCAGAACACTGGATTGTGGTGAAGGGCACCGCCGAAGTTGTTCGCGGCGAAGAGACTATGATTCTTTCAGAAGACCAGTCGACCTATATTCCGCTGGGCACCAAGCACCGGCTCAGCAACCCGGGTGTTATCCCGCTGGAATTGATAGAGGTGCAGACTGGCAGTTATCTGGGTGAAGACGATATTGTGCGCTTTGAAGATATCTACGGGCGCAATAAAGCATAAGGAGAAGTGTGATGAAGAAATGTTTATTTCCAGTGGCGGGTTACGGCACACGATTTTTGCCGGCAACCAAGTCTATGCCGAAGGAAATGCTGCCGGTGGTTAATAAGCCCCTAGTTCAATACGGCGTGGAAGAAGCTATTCAGGCAGGCCTAACTGATATTGCGCTGGTTACCGGTCGCGGCAAGCGCGCCATTGCCGATCATTTCGACATCAGCTATGAGCTGGAACATCAGATTGCCGGTACGTCGAAAGATGTCTATTTGGAGTCAATCCGCAAAGTTATTAACGCGGGCACGTTTTCCATGACGCGGCAGCGTGAAATGAAGGGCCTGGGGCACGCTATTCTCACCGGCGAGGTGCTGGTTGGGCATGAGGATGCCTTTGGTGTCATTCTGTCCGATGACCTTTGCCTGAACAACGGCGGCGACGGCGTCATGGCGCAGATGGTGAAGCTCTACAAACAATTCCGCTGCAGCATTGTGGCCGTGATGGAAGTGCCGGCTGACGAAGTTGATAAATACGGTGTGATAGTCGGTACCGAACTGAACAAGGGGCTGTACCGGGTTGAAAGCATGGTGGAAAAACCGCCGATCGACGAAGCGCCCTCCAATCTGGCGGTAATCGGGCGCTATATTCTGACGCCGGATATCTTCGATATTATCCGTGAAACACCGCCGGGTAAGAACGGTGAAATTCAGATTACCGATGCACTGAACAAGCAGGCCTCTGACGGCTGCGTGATGGCGTACAAGTTTAAAGGTCGTCGTTTTGACTGCGGCAGCGTGCCTGGCTTTGTTGAGGCGACCAATTTTGTATTTGAAAACTACTACGATAAGAACTAATCGCATGCAGAAAATAGAGATTACGTGTTTCAAGGCCTACGACGTTCGTGGCCGTGTACCAGATCAGCTTAACGAAGATATCGCATACCGCATTGGTCGCGCCTATGCCCAGGTAATCAAGCCCGAAACGGTGGTTGTCGGGCATGATATTCGGCTTAGCAGTGAGGCCATGAAAATGGCTCTGGCCAATGGCCTGATGGACGGCGGCGTCGATGTTTTTGATATCGGGCAGTGCGGGACAGAAGAGATATACTTCGCGACCAGCCACGGAAATTTCGGCGGTGGTATTGCGGTAACGGCCAGCCACAACCCCAAAGACTACAATGGCATGAAGTTTGTGCGTGAGTCGTCCAAACCCATTAGTGGCGATTCCGGCCTTTTTGATATTCAGGCCTGCGCGGAAAATGGTGAGTTTGACGAAGTGGCTGAACGCGGTGAGCTTAAGTCCTATGAGTCCCAGTCGGCCTATATCCAGCACCTGTTGAGCTATGTCGATGTCAACGAGCTCAAGCCGCTGAAGATCGTCACTAACGCGGGCAATGGTGGCGCTGGTGCGGTAATCGATGCAATCGAATCACGCCTGCCCTTCAATTTTTTCAAAGTGCACCACGAAGCCAATGGCCACTTCCCCAATGGGGTGCCCAACCCGCTGCTGGAGGAAAACCGCCAGCCCACAATCGATGCTGTGTTGGCTGAAAAAGCCGATATGGGTATTGCCTGGGACGGTGACTTTGATCGCTGTTTCTTCTTCGACGAAAACGGCCGGTTTATCGAAGGCTACTATGTGGTTGGTCTGCTGGCGGAAAGCTTCCTGCTCGATCACCCGGGTGAAAAGGTTGTTCACGACCCGCGTTTGATCTGGAATACCCGTGAGCTTGCGGAATCTAACGATTCAGTTGCAGTGCAAAGCAAGACTGGGCATGCCTTTATTAAGGAAATCATGCGCAGTGAGAATGCGATCTACGGTGGCGAGATGAGCGCCCATCACTATTTCCGCGATTTTGCCTATTGCGATAGCGGCATGATTCCCTGGCTGTTGGTGGCCCAGTTGATGTCGCGTCGCGGAAAAACGCTGTCTCAGTTGGTCGATGAGCGCATGGCGAAGTTTCCCTGCAGCGGTGAAATCAACAGCACGATTGCGGATCCCAAAGCCGTAATCTCGGCGGTCGAGGCTGAGTATGCCGGTGGTGCTGACAGCGTTGAGCATGTGGATGGGCTGAGTGTTTCCTACGCTGATTGGCGCTTCAATCTGCGCATGTCTAACACCGAGCCTGTGGTGCGGCTCAATGTGGAATCTCGAGCTGATGAAACCTTAATGCGCGCAAAAACCGATGAGCTGCTGGCATTCATGAAAAAGGCGGCTGGCTGACTTGGTTGGGTAGGGCGAACACTGCGTGTTCGTTCGCCCGATGCCGCGGTAGAAAAGGGAAAGGCGGCTTACTGCTGGCGCGACAATGCCAGTTTGCATAGATCCAGCAGAGCCTGGTGGTGTGAACTGGCGCGCAGGGGTACCAGTGCGGTCAGTGCATCACCTGAGTACTCACGCGCAACCTGCCGGGTGTAATCCAGCGCGCCCGTGTCGCGAACAATCCGCACCACATCGGTCAGATTGGCCATCGATTTTTCAGTGATGGCGTGTCTGATCAGATCCGCCTCGGCTGGGCTCGCCTGTTCCATGGCGTAGATCAACGGTAGGGTGACTTTGCCCTCGTTAAGGTCGTCGCCGATGTTCTTGCCCGTGGATTCCGGGTCGCCTTCGTAGTCCAGTACGTCATCGATCAACTGGAAGGCCATACCAAGATTCAAACCGTAATCGTAGAGAGCATCTGCATAGTCGGCGCGCTCGCTCAGCATGGCCGCGCCGCAGCAGGCGGCCGCAAACAGCACGGCGGTTTTGTTTTGAATCACCGTAAAATACTGTTCCCGGTTTGCGCTGGCATCGCCGGCGCGCACTAGCTGCAGTACCTCGCCTTCGGCGATGGTGTTGGTGGTGTCTGAGAGCAGCCCCATCAAATTGAGATTGCCGATGCTGACCAGGATCTGAAAAGCCCGGGAATAGAGAAAATCACCGACCAGTACACTGGGTGCGGAGCCCCACTTCTCATTGGCGGTGGGCCGCCCCCGGCGCAGGGTGGAAACATCCACTACATCGTCGTGCAGCAGGGTGGCAGTGTGAATAAACTCGATAACGGCTGCCAGCTGAATATGCTTGTCGCTAATGTTGCCGCAGGCGCCAGCGCTTAACAGTGCCAGCATTGGGCGCAGGCGTTTGCCACCAGCGTCCACGATATAATGGCCGATGTTTTCCACCAGCCCGACGTCGGAGTGGAGCTGCTCTATGATCAGGTCGTTGACCGCGTCGAATTCGCTGGCGACGACCGCCCGGATTTGCTGCATGAGTAGTTGTTCACCTGACTTTGCCGCGGGAATGCTAGGTGCGGCAGGCGGGGGTGTCAAGGCTGGGGCGACGTATCTGGACCCTGTGTGGCAAAGCGCCCGCAGTGCTTGAGATTTGCTGCGCGATTGCGTAGAATTCGCGGCCCTGTAGCAAAACCGCCCTGGCAGTGCGTCAGAGGAGGTTGCCTGGACTTGCCTTCGACAGGATGTCGACCCTTACCATTAACCCGCAAGCAGGCCTTTTGGAGAGAGATTATGTACGCAGTGATTGAAAGCGGTGGCAAGCAGCACCGTGTTGTCGAGGGCGAAACCCTCAAGCTGGAAAAACTGGAAGTTGCCACTGGCGAGACCCTGGAGTTCGACAAGGTTCTGCTGGTTAATGATGGCAGCGCTGCCAAAGTAGGCACCCCGCTGGTTGCCGGCGCCAAGGTCACTGCTGAGGTGGTTGCCCACGGTCGTCGCGATAAAGTTAAAATCGTGAAGTTCCGTCGTCGCAAGCACTCAATGAAACAGGCCGGTCACCGTCAGTGGTACACCGAAGTAAAAATCACTGGTATCAGCGGCTAAGCCGTCAGTACGAGTAGCAAGGAGATTAAGTCATGGCTCACAAGAAAGCTGGTGGTAGTACCCGTAACGGTCGCGATTCGGAAAGTAAACGCCTTGGCGTTAAGCGTTTCGGCGGCCAAACCGTACCGGCGGGCAGCATCATTGTTCGTCAGCGTGGCACCCGGTTCCATGCCGGCGAGAACGTAGGTGTCGGTAAAGACCACACCCTGTTCGCCAAAGCAGACGGTGTTGTGAAGTTTTCCGTTAAAGGCCCGCAAAAGCGCAAGTTTGTTAGCATCGAAGCGGCCTGATACGCGAGCGAGCTCCAGAAAAAGCCCCGTCAGGTTGACGGGGCTTTTTTGTATCTGCTAAAGAATTTCACGCACGTAAAGGCTAAAGGCGCTTGCGCCGGGTAGGAACTATGAAATTTGTCGACGAAGCAGTCATCAAGGTCGCGGCCGGAAACGGTGGCAGTGGCTGCCTGAGTTTTCGGCGCGAAAAGTACATTCCCAAGGGTGGCCCTGACGGCGGCGACGGCGGGGATGGCGGCAGTGTATTCCTGAAGGCCGATCAGTCCGTAAATACGTTGGTGGATTTTCGCTATGTGCGCAACTACCGGGCGGATAATGGCGAGCCCGGGCGCGGCGGCAACTGCCGCGGTAAAAGCGCTGACGATCTGTATCTGGTGGTGCCGGTAGGCACCACGGTGCTGGACGAGGAAACCGGCGAGGTGCTGGGCGATCTTTCCAATCACGGTGAGCTGCTCAAGGTTGCCCAAGGTGGCTTCCACGGACTGGGGAATACCCGCTTCAAGTCCAGTACCAACCGCGCGCCACGCCAGACCACGCCCGGCTCCGAAGGCGAATCCCGACAGATCCGGCTGGAGCTTAAAGTGCTGGCAGATGTGGGGCTGCTGGGCCTGCCCAACGCGGGTAAGTCGACCCTGATCCGAGCGGTGTCTGCCGCCAAGCCCAAGGTGGCGGATTATCCCTTTACTACGCTGGTGCCCAATCTTGGCGTGGTGTCGATGCAAAAGCACCGCAGCTTTGTTATTGCCGACATTCCTGGCTTGGTGGAAGGTGCTGCCGAGGGGGCAGGCCTTGGTATCCGCTTCCTCAAACATCTGACGCGCAACCGTCTGTTGCTGCATTTGGTCGATGTGGCACCGCTGGACGGCTCAGACCCGGTGGACGCGGCGCGAGTGATTATCAACGAGCTGGTAGAATTCAGTGAGACCCTGTTTCAGCGTCCCCGTTGGCTGGTGCTCAACAAGACCGATCTCATTCCGGAGGAAGAGCGCGAGGCTCACTGCCAGGACATTATCGATCGCTTGGGCTGGGATGGCCCGGTGTTCAAGCTTTCAGCGCTGACCAAGGACAACACCGACGCCCTGTGCTGGGCGATACTGGAATATATTGAGCAATGTCGCGCTGCGGAGGCTGAGAACGAAGAGCTTCGCCAGCAGGAGATCGAGACCCAGAAGGCCATGCAGGCTGAGGCTCGGGATCGTATCCAGTCGCTCGCGGACTCTCGCCGCGCTGCCCGCAAGGCAGCCCACAGCTCCGACGAAGACGATGATGACGATGATGACGGCGACGTAGAAGTTGTCTACCAGCCCTGAATAAGAAGGCACCATGACTGAACTGGCCGACACCCAGCGTTGGGTAATCAAGATAGGCAGCGCCCTGCTCACCGCCAATGGTCGCGGGCTATGGTCGGACGGACTCGACAACTGGGTGCGCCAGATGGTCGAGCTTCGCCGCGCAGGACATGAGGTGCTGCTGGTATCGTCTGGTGCCGTGGCTGAGGGCATGACCCGGCTTGGCTGGTCGCGTCGACCGGAGGAAATTCACCGACTACAAGCCGCAGCGGCGGTGGGGCAGATGGGTTTGGTGCAGGCCTATGAGTCGCGTTTTTCTCTGCATGGCTTGCACACCGCCCAGATTTTGTTGGGGCACGATGATATTTCCGCGCGGGATCGCTACCTCAATGCACGTGGCGCCCTGCAGACCCTGCTGGAGCTGGGTGTCATACCGGTGGTCAATGAAAATGACACCGTGGTGACGGACGAAATTCGCTTTGGCGACAACGATACACTCGCGGCCTTGGTAGCCAACCTGGTGGACGCCGACGTGCTGGTGATTCTTACGGACCAGAAAGGCCTGTTTACCAAAGATCCGCGCAACAACCCCGATGCCGAACTGATTGCTGAAGCCGATGCCAGTGATACCACGCTCGACAGTATGGTCTCTGGTGCGGGTGTGCTGGGCCGTGGTGGCATGATCACCAAGCTGCGAGCGGCTCGCCTTGCAGCCCGTGCGGGCGCCGATACGGTGATTGCCAGCGGCGTTGAAGAAAATGTGTTGCCGCGCCTGCTGGCGGGCGATTCTGTGGGTACGCGCCTGCGCGCCAAACAGCAGAAGCTGGCGGCCCGTAAGCAATGGCTGGCGGGACAGCTGCAACTCAAAGGGCAATTGCAACTCGACGATGGTGCGGTAAAGGTGCTGACCGGACGCGGCTCCAGTTTGTTGCCGGTCGGTGTGAAACATGTCAGTGGCAGCTTTCACCGCGGTGACCTAGTGAGCTGTGTTGATCTGAGCGGGCGCGAAATTGCACGCGGCTTGGTGAACTACAATGCCGACGAGGCACGCCGTCTGGCGGGCCAACCCAGCTCGGAGATTACCACCCTGCTCGGCTACCACGGCGACGAAGAGCTGATCCACCGGGATAACCTGGTGCTCAGCTAGCGCGATCAGGGCCAACACAGCCCTGTTGACTCCCACGAGTGCGACGCTGTGTCGCATTCCGAAATCTCCTCCGCCCTATACAATGCGCGCCCAGAGTCTCGGGAGGGCAGCGCAATGAAAAAATCTGTTGGAAGCCTGGCGCTCGCGCTGGCGGTTGCTGTGCCGGTGTGGGCGGGGCACGGTGAATACCTTGAAACTGTCGTGGTTACTGCCACCCGAGACCACAGCAGCCTGTCTGATACTGCCGCCAGTGTCGGTGTGCTCGACGAAGACACGGTACGCGCCCTCAAATCCAGCCATTCTAGTGAGCTACTGAACCGCATCAGCGGCGTGAATATTGTGCAGCTTGGCTCGTCCGGAGAGGGTGTGGCCGCCGCCATTCGCCAGCCGGTTTCCTATTCGCCGGTGTACCTCTATCTGGAAAATGGAGTGCCTACGCGATCTGCCGGGTTTTTCAATCACAACGCGCTGTACGAGGTGAACACCTCGGTGGCCAACGGTGTGGAAATTATCAAGGGTCCGGGTTCGGCCCTTTACGGCAGTGACGCTATAGGCGCTGTCATCAATATTCTCAGCGGCCAACCACCGCGTGAAAATGCGCGCAGCATGATCCTTGAAGCCGGTGCCGACGGCTGGCGCCGGGCTCAGCTCAACGCGGCTCAGCTGCAGCGCAACTACGGATTTACCGCCCGCATTAATGTCAGCAACAGCGATGGCTGGCGCGACCAGACGGCAGCTCAGCGACGCGACGCTACCCTATCCTGGGCATGGGATGCCAGTGACAGCATGAACCTCAATACGGTGCTAACCGCCAGTACTCTCGACATGGAAACCGGTGGCTCTGGCTTGCGCTACAACGACTATCGGCAAGACCCTGAGCAGGCGGGCAACCGGATCGGTTTTCGCGATGTCAGTGCGCTGCGACTCTCAAGCGCCATTGAAAAACGCCTCGACAGCGGCGTTCTCACGGTAACCCCCTATCTGCGCAGCAATGAGCTGCAATACGTGGCCACCTGGACCTTGAACAGCGGTCGTGTGCAGCCACCACCACCCTGGTGTTCCACCTGCCTGGCACAACTGGATTCCCAGGATGCGCATATCAACGACAGCGGCCACGATTCCGCCGGGGTGCTGGTGAAATACCGGCACGATCTGAGTGAAGACAGTTTCGTTATCGTCGGTGTGGACCTTGATGCGACCCGTGGCTATCAGCAGCAAACCTATATTGAGCGCACCGACAGTGACGCAGGTCCCTACTGGCTGAGCTATCGAGAGGCGGGTGAGCTGTACGATTATACGGTGGATTTTTTCGCGGCTTCGCCATATGTCCACCTAGAGCAGCAACTGTCGCCACGCTGGCGGTTGACTGCGGGTGTGCGCTACGACAGTTTCCGCTATGACTACGACAATCGCCTGGCAGACATCGCAGCTGGCAGTCCCGATGATCCAGCCACGGCAATCTACGAAGACTCCCACTACCGCGAACCGGATCAGATAGTGGAAATGGAACACTTCAGCCCGAAGCTGGGGCTGATCTTTGATATTTCCGATTCGCTCAACGCCTACACAGCCTATCGCCATGCCTTCCGAATTCCCGATGCCGGGCAGATGTTCCGCGCCGGTGCCACTGTGGATGCCACCTCGCTGGAGCCGGTCAAGGCCAACAGCCTGGAGCTGGGGCTGCGCGGTAACGTGGGTGCACGGCTGGCATTTGATGCGGCGCTGTATCGTATGGAAAAGCGCGATGACATTCTCAGCGTCACCGAGGCCAGCGGCGCCCGGCGCAATGTGAATGCCGGCCAGACCGATCACTATGGGCTCGAGCTGAACCTGGATATACGGTTGACCGGCAGCCTGGATCTCGGCCTGGCCTACAGCCGCGCAAAGCACCGTTTTGCCGACTGGCAAGACGGCCGCAACGATTACTCGGGTAACGACATGCCGGATGCGCCGGCAGATTTTGCGAACCTGCGGCTGAGCTGGCATCCGCAGGTGCTGGGCGGCGGTCGAGTAGAGCTCGAAGGCTGGTATCAGGGTGAGCACTGGCTCGACGAAAATAACGACAGCGATGGCGTTGCTACAGACCGCGATCGCTATAAGGGCCACACTTTGATCAACCTGCGCGCGGATTACCCGCTTACCGATGCAATCAGCCTTTACACCCGGGTGCTGAACCTGACCGATCGCCACTATGCCGAAACCACCAGCAAGTGGGGCCCCCGCTACACGCCGGGGCGACCGCGCACAGCCTTTGTTGGCGTTAACTGGAGTTTCTAAGGTGAGTAAGCGCCTATTTATCCTATTGCATCGCCAGCTCGCTTGGGTCGCGGGCTTTGCCCTGATCTGCTGGTCTGTGTCGGGAATTCTGCACCCAGTGATGAGCTGGTTCGGCCCCCAGCCGGTGGCCATGTTCCCCCCGTCGATGACACTGGCACCGAATACGCTGACCGATATGGCGACTGCGGTGCGCGGCAGTGGGGTCGACAGTGCTCGAGTGGTCAAACTGGTGCCGAGCGACGCTGGAGCGCTGCTGCAGGTAACCAAGAGCGACGCCGCGCCTCGACAGTATTTCTCTCTGATCGATGCCGCGGCACTGCCCGGGCAGGATGAGCAACAAGCGCGATGGTTGGCCGGCCACTATAGTGGCCGGCCGGTGAGCGATATCGAGAGCGTCAGGTTTGTTTCAGCCTTTAGCGAAGAGTACCCCGAGGTTAACCGCTTGCTGCCGGTTTACCGGGTGCAGTTTGCCGGTGATGATCAGCTCACCGCATTTATCTATACCGAAACTGGTGCATTGGCCTCTCTTAACAATACCTCCAAAGCTCGACTGCAACAGGTATTTCAGCAGCTTCACACCTGGGCCTGGCTGGACGGTCTGGGGTTCGGGCGGGTGCTGTTGATCGCGCTGTTTATGGTTACGCTGCTGTTGATGGCCAGTGGCGGCCTTATTCTGCTGGGGCTCTTGCCGGCGCGCAGCATCGGTGACAAGCACCGCCGCTGGCACCGCCGGCTGGGGTATGTGCTCTGGTTGCCGCTGCTGGCGTGGTCGGCCAGCGGATTTTACCACCTGATTCAGGCGCAGTATGTGGAGCCGGTCAGTGGTGTCCGTTTGGGCGCAGCACTTGATCTTGTTGACTTGCCGGCGCCGACCGCCGCTCTGCCGCAGCAGCAGTTGACGGCCGTTTCGCTGGTGAGTGACGGCGCGGGTAACCTGCTGTACCGGCTTGCGCTGGCGCCTGAGGATGAATCAGTGAGTCGGCAGGCCCGCTTCAATGGTCGAGCCGCGTCGGCCGGTGCGGTGTATCTGGATGCCACGGGTAACCCGGTGGCGCACAGCGATGCGAGGCAGGCGGCAAACTTGCTGGAGGGCTTCTTCGACGATAGCCCGGCCGGGGAGCCTTCAAAGGTTACGCGTTTTGGTCCGGAATACGATTTTCGCAACAAGCGCTTGCCGGTCTGGCAATTTGAGCTTGCTGACCGCGCCGCGACGCGGGTATTTGTTGACCCGGCAACCGGGGTGCTGGTCGATCAGAGTCGCCGCCTTGATCGCGCTGAGCGCTGGTCGTTTTCCTTGCTGCACAAGTGGAATTTTCTCACCGGTCTGGCCGGGCGGGAGGGGCGTGACGCGCTGATGGTGCTAGTTTTGGCAAGCCTGTTATGCAGTGCGATTTTTGGGCTCAAGATGGGCTTTCGCAGAAGGCCAAATTGATAATATTAACGTATTGAAATATAAGGATTAAAATGTGTTATCCACAGGGGGGAGGTTGAACTTTCCGAGGGGTTGGCACTCTAAGCTCCCGAGTGCTAAACTCAGTGTCCGTTTTTGGTTCAACAGCTCTTTGGAGGAATGCGCACATGGGAACCCAATTGCAGCCAATTCATCAATTGGTGCCGGGTAGCGATCTCTCTGCGTATATTCAGACCGTAAGCAGTATTCCGGTGCTGAGCGCCGAGCGCGAGCGCGAGCTGGCGGAAGACCTGTTTTACAATCAGAACCTCGAAGCCGCCCGTGAGTTGGTTATGTCTCACCTGCGCTTTGTGGTTCATATTGCCCGCAGCTACAGCGGCTATGGCCTGTCTCAGTCTGATCTGGTGCAGGAAGGTAATGTTGGTCTGATGAAGGCGGTCAAGCGCTTCGACCCAAGTAAGGGCGTGCGGCTTGTGTCCTTTGCAGTACATTGGATCAAGGCTGAAATCCACGAATTCATTCTGCGCAACTGGCGTATTGTCAAAGTGGCCACCACCAAGGCTCAGCGCAAACTGTTCTTCAATCTGCGCGGTGCCAAGAAAAAGCTGGCCTGGCTTAACAATGAAGAAGCCCAAGCGGTAGCGCAGGATCTCGGCGTTGAAGTGAAAGACGTGCGGCAGATGGAAAGCCGTCTGGCGGCTGTGGATGTCGGTTTCGATATGGATGTGGATGACGATTCGCCCGCGCCAGCACCTGTGCAGTATCTGGAAGATCATTCCAGCAATCCGGCGACCCTGCTGGAATCTGCCGACTGGGAAGGCGCGGCCAACGAGAAACTGGCTCTGGCTATGGATCAGTTGGACGAGCGCAGCCGCACTATCTTGCAGGCGCGCTGGTTGAATGAAGATGCCAAGCAAACTCTGCATGAGCTCGCGGCCCAGTACGGGGTATCTGCCGAGCGCATTCGCCAGCTTGAGCAGAATGCAATGAAAAAGCTGAAAGCTTCCATGCTGGCCTGATTCAGGCCAGCCGTTTTCTTACGGTTCTGCCCCCCTTTCGACGCTTCGCGCTGTCTCCCTATGGTTTGATAAGCTCGCCTGTTTCTGGCAGGTAGCGGTATTTCTGGTCGTCGTCGCTGTCGCCCAGGGCCTGCAGCACCGACACAATTAATACATTCTCATCCCAGCGCAGAGTTGCGGTGCCGGCATTGAACGGCAGTTGAGCGCGCTCTGTGTTGTCGCCAAACAGATTTTTCAATTGTTGCACGTGAACGGCCTGTGCGGTTTGCAGGGCCAGCCATTGCTGGTCTGCGGAGACCTTCAGCTCCAGCACAGCCTCATGCAGGTCGTCCAACTCAAGCACGTCTGCGGTATTGCTGCTCTGCCAGCGCAGGCTGCTAACGCCCGTATTCAGTGCTACCGCGCACAGTGTTCCGGTGCGTTTACTGATCGGGTGGGGCAGGGCGATGCAGCGGCGACTCAGCTCCGTGGGTGGTGCCATTTTGGCGGCGGTCTGTAGCTCCTCGGCTCGATCCATGGCCATGCGGGACGCCAGCTCCCGTTCGGCCTTCTGGCTGGCGGGGGCAGCCGGTGCAGCGGTGTGTATCTCCTGCTCCGGAGCGCCTGCGGCGCCGGCCATATCGCTTAGCGTCGATTCTGCGAGATAGTCGCTGTCATCGCTTGGAGGCGTTTGCAGCTGACCCAATAGCAAGGCAATCGCCGCCATGCTCGCCAGGCCGCCAGCGGCATAACGCCAGTCGATCAGCCAGTTGTTGAGGCCGCGGGATAGTATGGTCAGTAGCGAACCGGACGACGACTCGGGTGTTTCTGCCATTGCCGCTAGATCCAGCCATTGCCGGTAGCGCTCGGGCTGCGTTGCCAGATGAGAAAGGACCTCTTCGCGGCGCTCGTTGGTCAGCGACCCCTCGCGCAATTGCGCCAGTTCCTCGTCGCTGGGGGGGGATCCTGTGGCTTTTCGCCTAGGCTCGGCGAGTTGTATGCCGAGAATGGCTTCGCTGTGACGATCGGCCTTACTCACCGGGTGTCCTCCAATATATCGGCCGCGCTGCGTAAATGCAGTCCGGCGGTCGCCAGTGCGGTGTGAATTTGTTGCAGGCTGCGTTTGATTTGACGGCCAGGCTGGTGATTTGGAACGCCGAGTGCTCGGGCTATGGTGGAAAAGTTCAGCCCATCCTGAAAATGCATTTTCAGCATCAAGAGGGATTCATCATCAAGTGTCAGGGCTGCGCGAGCGCGTTCTATGGCGTCATGGTGTACGTCGACAAAGGCGTCGTCGTCACCCAGCAGAGCACTCAACGTGGCCAGGCTTTCCTCGAGGCAATGTTGTTCCAGACAATCGTCAAAAGCAGTGGCGGGCATCAGTGATTCGTCGTTGCCCAGATACGCTTCGGGCACCGGTAGATTGACGGCGCCACACCAGGGTAGACGCGCCTTGATGGTGCGAATGATGTTGCGAATAACGCCCGGGTCATGCTGCGAATGGCGTGCAACTACGCTTTCTGTGGTGTGACGCTCTAGGCAGAGGGCTCGCCACAGCCGAACCCAGGTCTCTCCTTGTTGTTCCAGCCATTGAGGTGGGCGGGCGCGGCCGTAGCGCTGACGTGAAAACTCTTCCAGCAGACGTGCGCTGAGGCTGAATAAAAAGGTGGTCGGCTTGGCATTGCCGCGATAGGTTTTGCAGCGCGCCCAGTCTTCTTCAGCCAACTTCTCTAGCACGAAGGTGCTGGCCTCTTCGGCGGTTACCGGTTCGATAAACCGGTGCTTGGCCTGCCTTTCAAGGCCCTGCATCCACTGTTGCTCAAAGACGATGTTCGCCCAATTGATTGCACTCA
Source organism: Litorivivens sp. (assembly GCF_041625495.1). Lineage (GTDB taxonomy): Bacteria > Pseudomonadota > Gammaproteobacteria > Pseudomonadales > Spongiibacteraceae > Litorivivens. The sequence continues at coordinate 26,773 of NZ_JBFJTH010000007.1, forward strand.
TTCTGGCTTCCGATAGCCGCTGTTGTCTGCGCCGTTTATGGTGGCGACAAGTCTATCACCGAGTGTCGTTGAGTGCTGCCAGCAGAGTCTGCAGTTGACGCTTTTGCCTATCATCTAATCGGCTTTCTATATCGCGAAGCTGTTGCAGTGAACGCACCGCAGGCGCTGAGGTGAGCAACTCCACAGTGCCGGCGGTGGTGCGGGTCATGCCCATCTGGCTTGCCAGGTAAAGTAGTGCGGCAGTTTTATCTGTCGCGCGCGTAAATTCTGCTGGTGTGTCGCTGAACAGCTCGGCGGCGGCCTGGGTATTAAAGGGCTTGAGTATGCCGGTTTCCAGCTCGAGAGCGGCGTAAAGCTGTTGCAGCTGCTGCTCAAGCTCCGCAAAGTGTTGTTCACCCATGGTCGCGGACAGTTCTTCGGCAAGCGTCTGCACGCTTTGTACCGAGTCGCGAATCAGCACGAGCCCTTTGGCGGTGAACCGCAGGTGGCGGGAGCGTCGATCATTGTTGGCCATGGCGCGGCTAATATAGCCAAGGCTTTCAAGTTCTCCAGCGATACGCGAGATGGCTTGGGTGGTTACCGCATTTAACCGAGCCAGTTCTGCCACCGCCGTGCCGCCAAGGTCAATGGCGCCCAGTACCTGTCCAAAGGAAAACTGCAGGTTGTGGCCAAGGCTGGCCGTAATCGCCATCAGGCGTTCCTGCAGGATGCGCGATAGCGGGGTTAAGCGGGCACTGACTGGCAGTCCGTTGCCTGCCCTGATGCCTTCGCCGGGAACCTGTAGCGCTTTTGAGGCATCGCGCAGGTGGCCGCTGAGCCCTCGGACCGCTTTGCTGCCTATCAGCGTTTCGTAATATTTGTGCGTTGCCTGCATTTCTTCCAGCGCGTGTTGAATCAATTGCTCGCCGTCGGTGGTGAGTGCCACCAGCTTGGCGCGCTTGTCTTTGGGGTCGTCTCGGCGCTCGATGTAGCCTGCTTTCTCCAACGGCTTCAGACTCTGCAGGCAAAGTTGCTTGCTCATACCCAGCGCGTCGGCCAGCTCGGTCAGGCGTAGGGGGCGACTGCCAAGCAGCGATAGTGGGGCGCTGAAGCTCATGGCAAGTCGGGGGTGGCCGCGTTTGGTCAGCTGCTCCATTGCCCGCCGCTCAGAGTGGCGGGTAATGGCCGTGAGGTGGCGCATAAAATTGTGGCGATACTGTTCCCACACCGGGGCAAATTGCTCAGCTGGCAATGACACAGGAAGCTCCGTCAGGCTTTCGCTTAAGGTAACACGTATTTATCAATTGCTATACAAATATTTACTAAATGGGTGCAGACGTGATAGCGTAGGGTATCGATTCCCAGCAAGTACAGAGGCCTGATTATGTCGTCAGCTCGCACAAATACCACGCAAGTGCATTTTGATCCCTACGATCACGCAGTTCACGATGACCCCTATCCCTACTACGCGCGTCTGCGGCAGCACGCGCCAGTGTACTACAACGAAGAGCACGGCTATTGGCTGCTGAGCAAATGGGACGACTGTTATGCCGCCTTTCGCGATGTTGCAACGTTCAGCAGTATTGCTGGCCCGGCGCTGGAGGCCCAGCAGGATGCCAACGCCGGTTACCCCATGTTCATCAATATGGATCCGCCGGATCACACCCGTATTCGCAAACTTATTCAGCCCCTTATGCTGCCCCAGCGGATCAAAGTGCTAGAGCAGTATATCCGCGACAAGGCGGTGAGCCTGCTAACGCCGCATCTCGGCAATGGGTATATGGACCTGACGCAGGACTTCGCGGCCCTGCTGCCAATGGATGTGATATCCACCATGATTCATGTGCCGGAGCCGGATCAGGATATGGTGCGCGGTTGGGCTGATGATCTGATCTATCGTGAGGACGGACAATTCGGTTTGAATGAGCGCAACATCAACGCCTATTTCGCCATGGGGAATTATTTCGACGAGTTGGCTACCGAAATGTCGGAAAAGCTACAAGGCGAAGACGACATATTCAGTGCTGTACTGCAGGCTGAGCGTCAGGGTCAGCTGACGCACAAAGATGTGATCGGCTTTGGCATTCTGCTGGCTATTGCTGGCAACGAAACCACCACCAAGCTCATCGGTAATATGAGCTACCGTCTGTGGCAACACAAAGACCAGCGGCAACTGTTGATCAATGATCCCTCGTTAATGGGCAAAGCCGTGGAGGAAACCCTGCGCTTTGATGGTTCCACCCAGATGATTGGTCGCCAGGTGATGAAGGATGTTGAAATCCGTGGTTGCAAGTTGAAGGCCGGCGAGCGAGTGGGGCTGTGTATCATTTCAGCTAGTCGCGACGAAGAAAAATTCGACAATGCGAACAGCTTCGACATTACTCGCGGCAGTCGCGACCATATGGCATTCGGTAAGGGTATTCACTCCTGCGTGGGTGCCTCGTTGGCGCGCCTGGAAGTGGCGGTTTGCATGGAAGAAATATTGCGTTTGATACCCGACTATGAAATAGACGAAGCCGGGTTGCAGCGTACCCACAATCCCAATGTACGTGGGTTTACCCATGTGCCGATATCGTTTACGCCACGGAAATAGAAGGCTGTCTTGTTGCAGCATACCTATCTAGTTAGAGGTGGACTCTAGTAACTGTCCTATGGAGGGGACGGTTCGACGTTAGAAGCTGTTGCCGTATTGCGACTCGGTAATCTTAACGTTGAGCAGCAGCAACTCTTGCGGCGATTTCCTGTCGGGAATAATGGGTAGAGGAGATTCCAATACCCTTCTCAATCTTTCAGGGACTCTCATAAGGAGACCGCAATGCAAGTAAAAGATGTGATGACTGATAAACCCGAATACCTCGAAGCTAGCGCGACTATCCGCGAGGCTGCCATGCGTATGCAGGAGCACAATCGCGGCTTTACCGCCATTGGCGAGCGCGAGAAGCTCGTTGGTGTGGTTACCGATCGGGACATTGCCCTGCGTGGTATCGGCAAGGGCAAAACGCCTGATGATCCTATCAGTAGCGTGATGAGCGGTAAGGTACTGTATTGCTATCAGGACGATGAAGTTACCTCGGTGCTGCAGAATATGCAGGATCAGGGTGTACAGCGCCTGGCGGTACTGAACAACGACAAAAACAAAGACTTTGTTGGGGTGGTAGCGCTGAGTGATATCGCTGAAAAGTGCAAGGATACTGATCTGGCGCAGCGTATCGCTAACTGTTGTCGCACTTATCATTAAACGCGTCTTGCGCGCCAGCTGATCGGCTGTCCGCTGGCGCGGTTGTTACTGTCCGCTTCTTTCTTTACGCAAACCTTTCATCTGCCCCGGAAATCCGGTATCTCTAGAGACTACATACTGTCCCGAAGAAGGATATGTCGCCATGCCAAGCACACTGCGTTTGAATATGACCGGTTCGGAAGCGGACCCCGAGTTGCGCTCGGCGCGCTATCAGGCTGCCATTGATATGGCTGAGTACGCAGATCACAATGGTTTTGCCTACATTAATGTCGAGGAGCATCACTGTGCGCAAAATGGTTGGCTGCCTTCACCGCTGACGATGGCGGCTGCGATCGCGGCGCGCACGCACAATGCCAACATTGGCATTATGGCTCTGTTGGTGTCCCTTTATGACCCGGTACGTCTGGCAGAAGATATCGCGGTGATCGATCTGCTAAGTCGTGGCCGCCTCAGTTTTATTGCCGGGCTTGGCTACCGCGAAATTGAATTTCACGCCCTGGATAAGCCGTTCGATACGCGCGGCGAATGGATGGATCATGTGCTCGAAACCTTGCTCAAGGCCTGGGGTGATGAGCCCTTTGAGTATCGGGGTGAAATGATTACCGTGACGCCCAAGCCTTACACCAGGCCGCACCCCATGTTTCTGGTGGGGGGCATGAGCAAGGTGGCGGCGCGGCGAGCCGCGCGTTTTGGCTTGCCCTTTTCGCCGCCGATTCACGATGCCGAGCTTGAGGCCTATTACTATGAACAGCTTGAGGCCAACGGCAATCTTGGCTTTGTGGTCGCGCCGCCCGACGACTTTTCACTGGTGTTTGTCGACGAGAGCCCCGAGCAGGCATGGCCCGAAATAGGGTCTTACTTTCTCAACGAGGTGCGTGAATACAACAGCTGGAAGCGAGCGGGGCTGGCGCGCCCCATGGAGATGCCCAGTGCCAGCGTTGAAGAGATTCGCGCCAGTGGCCGCTATGAAATTCTGACGCCCAATGAGTGTATCGACCGCATGCAGGCAGATCCCGAGCGCAATATGGTGATGCATCCGTTGGTTGGCGGTGTGCCGGTAGATAGAGCCTGGGAATCCCTCAGGCTCTACTGTGACGAGGTGTTGTCGGCGATTTAGCGGCGGGGGCGCATTTTGGGGCGTGGCGTATCGTCGCGCACGACTTCTTTTTCGCCTTCGCCGGGCACAAAGTCGGGGCGATTATCAAACTTGGGTGGGTCGTAGCGATCCACCAGTCCCAGCGTGGCCTTGTTGAGCCACGATTGCTCCTGATCCTGGCCGACCTGGCTGTTGAAATTGCCCTTCTCGTCCAGCGCCGGGTGATTGGGGAAGTTGCTGCGCAATACCGTCAGTGAGCGATCCGCCAGGTCATTCATGCCCAGCAGCAAGTACGCCTGGGTCATCACCGCCAGTGCGTCGGGAACCGCTGAAGTTTGCGGTAGGTTTTCCACAACGTAACGGCCGCGGTTCGCCGCCGCCAGGTATGCCTTGCGTTTGAAGTAGTAGTTGGCCACGTTGATTTCGTAGCGCGCCAGGCGGTTGCGCAGATGTATCATCCGGGCCCGGGCGTCCGGCGCATACTGGCTGTTTGGGAAGCGTTGCAGCAACTGGCGAAAATCCTCAAAGGCCTGAATGGCTGCGCCGGGATCGCGCTGGGTCATGTCAGTGGGAAAGAATCGCTCTAACAGACCCTGGCCCTCGGTATAGTTTGCCAGTCCGCGCATGTAGTAGGCGTAGTCCACGTTTGGGTGCTGGGGGTGCAGGCGAATAAAGCGGTCTGCGGCGGCAATGGCGGCTTCAGGCTCCAGGCTGCGATAGTGGGCGTAAATAATCTCAAGCTGGGCCTGTTCGGCATACGGGCCAAAAGGGAAGCGCGATTCCAGTAGTTGCAGATTTTGCACGGCCAAAGAGAAGTTGCCGTTCTCCAGATGCTCCTGTGCTTTTTCGTAAATCTTCTTCTCCGAGGATTCTGCCTCTTTGTTCGGATCGGATGCGCAGGCGGCCAGTACGCCGACCAGCAGTATCATCAGACCGTGTTTAACAACTCTCATAGTGTGGCATTCCCGGTTTCAGCGGTGGATAATTCAGGCGACGTATTTAACCACAGCCACCCTGCTCCATAAAGCGGCCGCACGCGGTGGCGAAAAAGGATTATTCATGCCCGACACAATTGCCCTCAGCGCCGTCATTCCAGACGAGCTGGCGGGCCAGCGGTTAGACCAGGCGGTTGCCCACCTGTTCCCCGATTACTCCCGTTCACGCCTGCAAAGCTGGATTAAGTCCGGCGAACTGACAGTAAACGGCGCAACCCTTCGCCCCAAGGACAAAATCATGGGCGGCGAAACCGTCAGTATTGGCGCCGAATTGCAGGACGAGGGCCGTTGGGAGCCTCAGCAGATTGATTTCGGGTTGTTTTACGAAGATGAGCAATTGCTGGTGCTGGACAAGCCCGTTGGCCTGGTGGTGCATCCCGCTGCCGGGCATGCCGACGGTACTCTAGTCAATGCCCTGCTGGAACACTGCCCGGCTTTGGCGCAGTTACCGCGGGCGGGCATTGTGCACAGGCTCGACAAGGACACTTCCGGGTTGATGGTGGTTGCGAAAACCCTCGAAGCCCATACCTCGCTGGTCAAGCAATTGCAGGCGCGAGAGGTACACCGCGAATACGAGGCGCTGGTCTACGGTGCCATGACCGGCGGCGGTAAGGTGGATGCGCCGATGGGCCGGCATCCACAGCAACGCAAGAAAATGGCGGTAGTGCGCGCCGGCGGCAAGGATGCTGTGACACATTATCGAATGATTGCGCGCTACGCGCATTTTTCGCATGTGCGCTGCCTACTGGAAACCGGGCGCACCCACCAGATTCGGGTGCACATGGCTCATATCAAGCATCCACTCATTGGCGATCAGCTTTATGCGGGCCGCCTGCGCCAGCCCAAGGGCGCCAGTGAATTGCTCAGCGAAACCCTGCGCACTTTCCGTCGCCAAGCTTTGCACGCGCGGCGCCTTGAACTGCTGCACCCGGCCTCTGGCGAGCTCGTGAGCTGGGAGTCTGAGCTGCCCGCTGATTTTCAGCGGCTGCGTGACGTGCTGGCCGCTGAGGACAAGGCGGGTGGCTGATATGATTTACCCCGACTGGGACGCGCCTGCAAACGTGCGCGCCCTGTGCACGACGCGCTCGGGCGGGGTAAGCCACGGCGCATATGCGTCGTTCAATCTTGGCGACCACGTGGCTGACGATCCGCTGGCTGTATCTGAAAATCGTCGCCGTCTGCATCACTACTGCCCGGAATTGACAGAAATCCAGTGGTTATCCCAGATACATAGCCCGGCGGTGGTGGTCGCCGACGGTAGCCGTGTGCCACAGGCCGATGCTGCGATTACTGATCGCACCGGGTTGGCCTGCGCGGTGCTGACGGCTGACTGTTTGCCGGTTTTGTTTGCCGATAGGGCTGGGAAGCAGGTGGCAGCGGCTCACGCCGGTTGGCGTGGATTGCTCGACGGTGTTCTGGTTAATACCGTGAATGCATTTGACGCCCCTGCCGCACAGCTCCTTGCCTGGTTGGGGCCCTGTATTCGCCAGCCGCGATTTGAAGTGGGCGGGGAAGTGCGCGGGGCCTTCATTGACAGATTCTCAGGTCCGTCGGTCCGTCAGGTGGAGAGCTGTTTTGTCCCCGGCGACGAAGCGGACAAATACCGGTGTGATCTGGCGGGCTTGGCGGCGCTGCAGCTACAGGCATTGGGCCTGACGGCGATCGCCGACAGCGGCCTGTGTAGCTACGACGATCCACGGTTTTACTCCTATCGCCGCGAAAATCCCTGCGGCCGCTTTGCCAGCCTGATTTACCGCCTGCCTTGATTTTTGCCGTTTAACCCTCATTTAAGGTTGTGTACGAGGCTTTATTTGCTCGTGAGCTGGCTGGTTGAAGCCAGACCTTGCTGGCAGTAGCGGTAAGCCCCGTCATGTGTGGGTGCGAGCCGAGCTCGCGAATTTACACGAGGGTAATTTCATGCGTATTGATCGTTTCACCAGTGCTCTGCAGTCTGCCGTTGCCGAGGCCCAATCGCTGGCCATTGGTAAGGATCACCAGTTTATTGAGCCGGTGCATCTGTTGATGGCGCTGTTGCGTCAGCAAAATGGCTCGGTCAAACCCTTGCTGCAACAGGCCGGCGTAAATGTGCCGAGCCTTGAGCAGCGCTTGGGAGAACAGCTGAAAGCCCTGCCTCAGGTACAGGGCACGCCTGGCGACGTGCATGTGTCCAATGAACTCGGCCGCGTTTTCAATGTGACCGACAAACTCGCTCAGCAACGCGGCGACGCCTATATTTCCAGTGAGCTTGTGGTGCTTGCGTTGTTGGACGTAGGCGGCAAATTGGCTGCCGACCTCAAAGCCGCAGGACTGATCAAGGACAAACTCGAAGGCGCGATTGATAGTGTGCGCGCAGGAGCCAACGTGAACGACCCGGAAGCTGAAGGTGCCCGCCAGGCCCTTGAAAAATATACCATTGATCTCACCGAGCGTGCGCGCGAAGGCAAGCTCGACCCGGTAATTGGTCGCGACGAGGAGATTCGTCGCGCAGTGCAGGTGCTGCAACGTCGCACCAAGAACAATCCCGTGCTGATCGGTGAGCCCGGCGTAGGTAAAACGGCGATCGTGGAAGGGTTGGCTCAGCGGATTGTGAATGGTGAAGTGCCGGAAGGTCTGAAAGACAAGCGTTTGCTGTCGCTGGATCTCGGCTCGCTGCTGGCGGGTGCCAAATATCGCGGTGAATTTGAAGAGCGCCTGAAAGCAGTGCTCAACGAATTGGCGAAGGAAGAAGGGCGCGTCATCCTCTTTATCGACGAACTGCACACCATGGTCGGCGCGGGTAAGGCAGAAGGCGCAATGGACGCAGGCAATATGCTCAAGCCGGCGTTGGCGCGGGGCGAGCTGCATTGTGTGGGGGCTACCACGCTCGACGAATATCGTCAGTACCTTGAAAAAGATGCTGCACTAGAGCGCCGCTTTCAGAAAGTACTGGTGGGTGAGCCCAGTGAAGAGGACACCATCGCCATTCTGCGTGGCCTGAAAGAGCGCTACGAAGTGCACCATGGTGTCGATATCACGGATTCGGCCATTATCGCCGCCACCCGCCTGTCGCAACGCTATATTGCGGATCGGCAATTGCCGGACAAGGCGATCGATCTCATTGATGAATCGGCCAGCCGGATACGCATGGAGATAGATTCCAAGCCGGAGGAGATGGATCGACTTGAGCGCCGCCTTATACAGCTGAAAATACAGCGCGAAGCGGTCAAAAAGGACAAGGACGAATCGGCCCGCAAGCAATTGGAAAAGCTCAATGCCGATATCGACGCAGTGGAGAAAGAGTATGCCGACCTTGAGGAAATCTGGTTGGCTGAAAAATCGTCATTGCAGGGCGCAAATCAGATCAAAAGCGAGCTGGAGAAAGCGAAGCTGGAGCTGGATTCAGCGCGCCGTGCCAGCGATCTGACCCGCATGTCCGAACTGCAGTACGGAGTTATTCCTGAGCTGGAGAAACGCCTTGCCAGTGCCGGCAGCGCTGACAGCGAAGAGCGAAAGTTATTGCGCAACAAAGTAACCGATGAAGAGGTGGCGGAGGTGGTTTCGCGCTGGACCGGCATTCCCGTGAGCAAAATGCTTGAAGGCGAGCGCGAGAAACTATTACGCATGGAAGACGAATTGCATCACCGGGTGGTGGGGCAGGAAGAGGCAATTGTTGCCGTATCGCACGCGGTGCGACGCTCTCGTGCCGGACTGAGCGAGCCCAACCGGCCCAACGGTTCCTTTCTGTTTATGGGGCCAACCGGGGTCGGTAAAACCGAGCTATGCAAGGCGCTGGCGACCTTTTTGTATGATAGCGAAGATGCCATGGTGCGCATCGATATGTCGGAGTTTATGGAGAAGCATTCCGTTGCCCGACTTATCGGCGCGCCTCCCGGATATGTCGGTTATGAAGAAGGTGGCTATTTGACGGAAGCCGTTCGTCGTCGGCCCTATTCCCTGTTACTGCTCGATGAAGTGGAAAAGGCGCATCCGGACGTATTCAATATTCTGTTGCAGGTGCTGGACGACGGCCGCCTGACAGACGGTCAGGGCCGCACGGTTGATTTTCGCAATACCGTCATTGTGATGACCTCAAACCTTGGGTCGGACCGCATTCAGGATCTTGCACGCGCCGACCGTGGTTATGATGCGATCAAGGAGGCGGTGCTGGACGTGGTTTCAAATCATTTCCGGCCGGAGTTTATTAATCGCCTCGACGAGATGGTGGTGTTCCGTCCGCTGGAGCAGGCCCAGGTGCGAGCGATTGCCGACATTCAGCTGGTCTATCTCAGCAAGCGCTTGGCAGAGCGGGAGCTCTCGCTGGAGTTGAGCGATGCGGCGATGGACAAGCTTACGGCTGTGGGCTTCGACCCGGTTTACGGGGCGCGCCCGCTGAAACGAGCGATTCAGCAGATGGTGGAAAACCCGTTGGCGCACGACATTCTTGAGGGTAAATTTGGTCCCGGGGATGCCATATACGGCGACGTGGAAGGCGAGCGGCTGGTATTTTCAACCGTCGCCAACGCGGAGATGGTGAGCTAAGGGTTACCAAGCGCTGCAGGCGTCCGGCGCGTGCCGCCGGGCGCTAGCAGTAGATATCTACCGCCTCCTGAGCCTTTTTCATTTGCTCCGATTGCTCCTCGCTGTCGAGCACTCGGTATTCGCCGTTGTCATCTTTCACTCTCACGCGCTGGCCGCGTGAGAAGTTCTGTAGGGCCTTTCTGGCCTGCTCGCAGCGCGCGGGGTCTTTATCCGGGAGAACTTCGAACTCTTTGTTTTTCTCAGGCTTTTCCGGAGCGGGCTCGGTACCGCTATCCGCCCGTTTTGCCGGCACTTTCGGCGGGTAGGGTGGATTAACGCTGTCGTCGCTGTAGCCGCGGCCGGTCGGGATAAATGTTGAAGGGCGATCCAACGGGGGCTTTTGGGTGAAATGGGGCTGGCCATTGTCGTCAACCCAGCGGTAATAGCCGGTTTTGGCGGTCACCGCCGACCCCGCAACGATAATCAACAGCGCCAAGGCGAGTCTTTTCAGCATGTTATAGTCCCATTCCTCACTCCTTCCTTCATTATGGCAGACATTTTGCGTTAGCGATAAGGAGTAGCATCACACTTTGACAGCTATTGACAAGTGCTTGCCATCACTGAAAAATACGCGATTGCTCAGAACACCTGAAATGGCCGTTAATCCACCGCTACCCGCGGTCGTGATTCGGGGTTGTGCTCAAGCGCGCAATCATTGCTTTCGCAAATCCATTCTCTCCGCAAGCACATGACCTGTGTTGCGAGAATGCCATCTTCGCACACCCCGCGAAGACCTTCACAAGGGCAAATCTGCATCCTTTTGCAGCTTTGTCAGGCGTTTCGCCCGACGCATCGTGGTCGATGTGGTCGGAGGTTCATGTGATTCTCGCTGCCGCATAGTCGGCGGGCGCACATGCTGTTATTTAATCGAAAGGGCGCCTCCGGAATTCAGGTTTTTGCGAGGGCCGCAGAGTTGCCATTGAAAATGGGCGCGCTCTGCGCGGGGCTAAAGCAGTCCTTGCGAAAACACCCGTTTCCATCGGTGCCCGAAAACTGAAGAGGATTATTCAGTGGAGTTACTATCTGGCGGTGATATGATCGCCCGCGCCCTCGAAGACGAAGGCGTTGAATTTATCTTCGGCTACCCCGGTGGGGCCGTTCTACATATTTACGACTCCTTGTTTCAGAACTGCAAGGTGCCTCATATTCTGGTGCGTCACGAGCAGGCGGCGACTCATGCCGCTGATGGCTACGCGCGCGCCACCGGCAAGCCCGGCGTGGTGCTGGTCACCTCTGGCCCTGGTGCAACTAACGCGGTCACCGGCATTGCCACGGCCTATATGGACTCTATTCCCATGGTTGTGCTGTCCGGTCAGGTTGCTACCCACCTGATTGGCGAAGACGCCTTCCAGGAAACCGACATGGTTGGTATCTCCCGCCCCATTGTGAAGCACAGCTTTATGGTGAAGAAGGCCGAAGACATCCCCGAGACCATCAAAAAGGCTTTCTATCTGGCGTCTACCGGGCGGCCAGGTCCGGTCGTTATCGATCTGCCGAAAGACATTACCAACCCAGTCGATAAATTTGAGTACCGCTACCCTAAATCGGTGAAGATGCGTTCTTACACGCCAGCGAGCCGAGGTCACTCCGGCCAGATCAAGAAAGCGGTACAGCTGCTGCTGGAAGCCAAACGCCCGGTGATTTATACCGGTGGTGGTGTGGTGCAAGGCAATGCATCCGGTGTGTTGACTGAGCTGGCGCACGAGCTGAACTATCCCGTCACCAATACCCTGATGGGACTTGGTGGCTTCCCCGGTGACGATCGTCAGTTTCTGGGCATGCTGGGCATGCACGGGTTTTATGAAGCCAATAATGCCATGCATCACAGTGATGTGATTCTGGCGGTGGGTGCACGCTTCGACGACCGCGTTACCAATACGCCCGGCAAATTCTGTCCCGGCGCAAAAATCATCCATATCGATATCGATCCGGCGTCAATCTCAAAAACCATCGCTGCTGATGTGCCGATTGTCGGGCCGGTGGATTCCGTGCTCGCCGAAATGTTGAGCCTGGTTCGCGAAGCCCGCAAAGCCGACAAAAGTCTACCTGACGCGAAAGCGCTGGGTGTCTGGTGGAATCAGATTGACGAGTGGCGTGATGCCCACGGCCTGTGGACCAGACCCCGTTACGATACCTCTACCGATCTGATCAAGCCGCAGGAAGTCATCGATACCTTGTGCAAGGTGACCAATGGCGAGGCGTATGTAACCTCTGATGTTGGTCAGCACCAGATGTACGCGGCTCAGTACTACCGCTTCAAGCACCCGCGCCGCTGGATCAATTCCGGGGGGCTGGGCACGATGGGCTTTGGTCTGCCTTCCGCAATGGGTGTGAAACTTGCCTACCCGGATTCAGACGTGGTCTGTGTGACCGGCGAAGGCAGTATCCAGATGAATATTCAGGAGCTCTCCACCTGTACCCAGTACAACATCCCGGTGAAAATCCTGAATCTGTACAACGGCTACCTTGGCATGGTTAAGCAATGGCAGGATATGCAGTATGAAGGTCGCTATGCCGAGAGTACTTACGAGAACTCGCTGCCGGACTTCTGCAAGCTGGCAGAAGCCTACGGCCACGTGGGAATTCGCGTAGACAAAAAGGCGGACCTGGAAGGGGCGTTGAAAGAAGTGTTGGCGATGAAAGATCGCCTGGTGTTTATGGATATTCACGTAGATCCCCACGAGCACGTTTACCCGATGCTGGTGGCGCCGAACGGCTCCATGCGTGATATGTGGTTGAGCAAGACGGAGCGGACCTGATGCGACGGATAATTTCAGTATTGTTGGAAAACGAGCCTGGCGCTCTGTCGCGTGTGGTTGGCCTGTTCTCGCAGCGTGGCTATAACATTGAAACGTTAAACGTAGCGCCAACCGAAGATGAGACGCTGTCTCGTCTGACCCTGACCACTGTCGGCGATGATCACAAGATCGAGCAGATCACCAAGCACCTGAACCGTCTGGTGGATGTGGTCAAACTGGTCGACCTGAGTGAGGGCGCACATATCGAGCGCGAACTGATGCTGGTGAAGGTCCGTGCCACCGGCGCCCAGCGCGCCGAAATCAAGCGCTGCACCGATATTTTCCGCGGTCAGATCGTGGATGTTGGTCCAACCGTGTATACCATTCAGATCACCGGCGCGTCTGACAAGCTGGACTCGTTTCTGGAGGCTGTTGGTGACGCAGCCATACTGGAAGTGGTGCGCAGCGGTGTGTCCGGTATTGCGCGCGGCGAGAAAGTGCTCTCCTTGTAATACCCTGTGGGCAAGGTCCGCTCCCGCATTGGTTTAGTGGATAACCTCTGGGAGCGGCGGGCCTTGCCCGCGAATTGCTTTTGCTTCGCCATCCTTTAAGCTGTCCCAAAACATAACAGGGACATCTCCATGGCATTTCAATCCGACCAACATGCCAAAGCCTACTGGCGTGAGCATCTCCGTTTGATGTTCGCCCTCTCGGCAATCTGGTTTCTCGTGTCTTTTGGTTGCGGCATCCTCTTTGTTGATTGGCTTAACCAGTTTCGCCTCGGCGGCTACAAACTGGGCTTCTGGTTTGCGCAGCAGGGCGCCATTTACACCTTTGTGATTCTGATCTTTGTCTATGCCCGATTGATGGGGCGTCTGGATAAAAAATATCACGTTCACGAGGAGTAACAGATGGATCTCCAGACGCTGACCTACCTCGTCGTTGGTGCCACATTTGCGCTGTATATTGGTATTGCACTCTGGTCGCGCGCCGGCTCGACACACGAATTCTATGTAGCTGGTGGAGGTATTCACCCCGTCGCCAATGGCATGGCGACTGCTGCCGACTGGATGAGCGCCGCTTCGTTTATTTCCATGGCCGGATTGATTGCCTATATGGGCTACGGTGGTTCGGTATTTTTGATGGGCTGGACAGGTGGTTTTGTTTTACTGGCCATGTTTCTGGCACCTTATCTGCGCAAGTTCGGAAAGTTTACCGTGCCTGAGTTCATCGGCGAGCGCTACTACTCACGAACCGCCCGGATTGTCGCGGTTATCTGCCTGATCGTCTGTTCGGTGACTTATGTGATCGGGCAAATGAAAGGTGTGGGTGTGGCATTTTCGCGGTTTCTGGAAGTGGACTACGATATCGGCCTGTATGTGGGCATGGGGATCGTGTTTGTCTACGCGGTATTAGGCGGGATGAAGGGGATAACCTATACCCAGATCGCCCAGTACTGCGTACTGATTTTTGCCTTCACCATTCCCGCGATTTTTATCTCCCTGAATCTGACTGGTAATCCTCTCCCCCAGCTTGGTCTAGGCAGCACACTGATTGGCAGTGATACCTATCTGCTGGATAAGCTTGATCTGGTCTTGCAGGACCTCGGATTCGCCCAGTACTCCACTCAGGAGCGGCTCAGCAAACTGAATATGTTTGCCTACACCCTGTCGCTGATGATCGGTACGGCGGGGTTGCCCCATGTCATTATCCGGTTTTTCACTGTGCCGAAAGTCAGCGATGCACGTAAGTCGGCGGGCTGGGCTTTGCTGTTTATTGCCATTCTCTACACCACCGCACCAGCGGTTTCCGGTATGGCGCGACTGAACCTTGTTGATACGCTCGCTGGTAGAGATGGCGGTGGCTTGGTCTACGATGAACGCCCGCAGTGGTTCAAGAACTGGGAGAAAACCGGACTGCTGGAATTTGAAGACAAGAATGGCGACGGGCGGGTGACCCATGTCGCTGACTCGGCGGTGAATGAGATGGTCACTATCGATCGGGACATTATCGTGTTGGCAAATCCGGAGATTGCTCGCCTGCCCAATTGGGTTATTGCATTGGTAGCCGCGGGTGGTCTAGCGGCGGCCCTATCGACGGCGGCGGGGCTGTTGCTGGCCATATCCTCTGCGATCTCCCATGATTTGCTAAAAGGTGTCTTTACGCCCGGCATTTCGGAAAAACAGGAGCTGCTGGCCAGCCGTATCGCCATGGCAGTCGCGATCGGGTTTGCCGGGTATCTGGGTTTGAATCCACCTGATTTTGCAGCCGGAACCGTAGCGCTGGCCTTTGGCCTGGCGGCATCGTCACTTTTTCCTGCACTTATGCTCGGCATCTTCAGCAAGCGGGTGACCAAGGAAGGAGCTATTGCGGGCATGCTCGCGGGGCTTGGGGCCACGCTGTGTTATGTATTCCAGCACAAAGGCATCATGTTTATTCCGGGTACGGAGTTTATGGGAGGTATGCAGGAAAACTGGTTTCTGGGGATTGAGCCCAATGCCTTTGGTGCCGTCGGTGCGCTGGTGAATGTGATTGTCGCAGTTACGGTTTCCCGGGTTACTGCTGAACCCCCTTCCGAGGTGCAGGAGCTGGTAGAGCATATCAGAGTGCCATCGGGGGTGGTTTCAACACATGGCCACTAGCCGCGGGGCATACGGGTGTGATGGTCGGGGTGCTTTGCCTATGATTTATAAGCGTTTTATGGTTCCCGGGTCACAATTATCCTGCTGCACCCCGTTGTCGGAAAGTTTTAAATACGCATATTTCACAAAGGTGAGCTAGTGTAACTTTGTGTAAGGTGGGAGTTTGGCGTAAAACAACTGATAGGGAGTCGCGTGAAATCGTTGAGGCCGAGGCCTGCAGCGACGAGCGGGCACCTGCAGAGATGGAGTGGGCACAGACTCGTGGGAGAATATAGATGCAGGCGGTAAAGGGCACTACGGAGCAGCAACCGGATGAAATGTCGCCCCTGCAGAAGGAACGACGGCGCGGTGATCGGCGCCGGGTAACAACGCGCAGGGTGCGCGAGCGCAGAACAACGGAGCGGTTGGCTGCGTTCTTTCCGATGCTGTTGATCGCATCACTCAGCCTGACTTTATTGTTGGTTGTATTTAGCTGGCAATCTGCGAAATTGCGCAATGCCGAGACTCGCGTCTTTGGGGCGGCGATCGCTTCTTCGCAGGCTTCGATGTCTGCGAGCGCTTTCGACCGTTTGCTGGAGCGACCGGAGCAGTCGAGTTTACTTGCCGCGGTGAAAGGACACCCGATGTTTGGGTATCTGATCGTTGAGTCTCCACACGGCCAACGTCGGGCCGAAAACATTGCCGGACAAGTAACCATCCCGGATCTGCCTCTGTCTGCGAGTCAGCGAGTTGTCGGTGGGTCGCGCGATTTTTCCACCGCTGATCGCACAGTCGATCTGCTGGAATACTTTTTCCCGGTTGAGCAGGCCGGAAACCAGGTTGTGCGGATCGGGTTCCTGGCGCCAACGTTTTATTGGCCGCCGGGGGCGCTCTACTACTTTTTATTATCCCTGCCTCTTGTGCTGCTGACATTTGCTGCGCTCTCATCAATCATTAAAACCTATGTTCCCATGCAGGTGTTGGGCCAGCATTTCAAATCACTGAACGAATCTAATGAGCTAGCGGTTATCGATAATTCAGAGGCGCGTTCGCCTTTATTTGATGATTTCAACTCGCTGATTGCGAACGCCAAGCAAATTGTTAGCGACATAGAGTCCAAGCAGGACAAATTGGATCTTAATCGCAAACTGCTGCAGTTTGACAAAGCCAGAACTGACGCTGTGCTCAATACCTTATCAATCGGCATTGTGGTGCTGGATGCGGCCGGTGCCGTGTCCTACCACAACAAGCGGTTTGCCAAGTTTTTCCCGTCGGTAGAGCCGCCTGAAGCTGGAGCCGGCTTCTCCGATTGGTGTCCATCAGAAGAAGTCATGAGCTATGTTGAGAGCTGCCGAAAAAATGGTGATGCCGCCGGGCAAATGCAGTTTTGTTATGCTCACCGCAAAAACCACGAAAAAATTGCCTCGGTGACAATACGACCGTTGAAAACCATGGATCAGGGTGAGCCACTGGGCGTAATTTTGGTTTTTCAGGATATTAGCGATGTGGTACATAACAAAAAAATGTCGGAAGAATTTGCGATCAAGGCCGCGCACGAACTCAAGACGCCACTGCACGTGGTTAAGATGTACAGCGAGATGCTCATGGAAGACGATATCGAGCCGGATCTTCGGGTCGAATCGCTGAATACCATTTACGATGAAGTCGATCGCATGGCTGATCTGGTCAATAATCTGCTGAATATTGCCAAGATCGAGATGGGCAGCATCAACGTTGAGAAGACGCGGGTAAAAACGGCGGAGTTCCTCAACGATATTTTCGAAAACATGAGTCGCGCGGCGGCCAACAAAACACTGGATCTGCAAAAACAGATTCCGGAAAGCTTGAGCCCAATTGTGGTCGATAAGGACTTACTCCGGATTGCCATCAATAACCTGCTTTCCAATGCGATTAAATACAACCGCGACGATGGTCAGGTGCGCTTGGTTGCTGAAGAAAATAACGAGGTTGTCAGAATCCATGTGGGCGATAGTGGGCCCGGAATATCGCAGGAAGATCAGCAATTGGTATTCGACAAGTTCTATCGGTCAGAAGATGAAGAAATCAGAAAAAGAAGCGGGCATGGCTTAGGCCTTACGCTGGCAAAGAATATTGTTCAGCTGCACCACGGGCAACTGAGCGTATCCAGCGAACCGGGTGAAGGTAGCACCTTTACTATTGAATTTAACAAGAAGTCGATATTGGGCGAGCGAGGTAGTCAGTAATGCCGGTCATTCTGATAGCTGAAGACGAGCCGCATATTTTTCGCGTGCTGAGAATTGCGCTGGAAAAAGCCGGTTATGTCGTTGAGCATGCGGTGAATGGTAAAGAGGCATTGGTTAAGATTCTCAGCTGCGCACCTGATGCGTTAATTTCAGATATCGCCATGCCGATTATGGATGGGCGAGAGCTGTGTATGCGGCTCGAAGAAGAATTGCCGGAGCGGACTTTTCCTATAATTATTTCTACTTCAAAAGCCGGCATTGAGCATCGTGAGTGGTCAGCAAAGATTAACAACCTGACATTCATGGAAAAACCCGCCAGTCTTAGAGCGCTTGTTGCGCTGATGCATGAACTCGTTCCTGTCGATCCCTGAGGATAACGCGTGGCTACGATAGATCATTTGCGGTACGTCGACTTTAAAGGTTACTCACGCATGCTGTTTGCGCTGGTAGCCGATATAGGGAGGATTGACGTTTTTGAAACAGAGAACGAGTGCGTATTTACCTCGGACGGAGAGTTTGATGGTGTTTTCCGAGGTAGTGACTATACCCTGCGGCAGGAAATTCCTTTACGTGACCTCGACGTGTTGCCGTTCATTGGTGTTGTTGCAAAGACAGGAATGTCGCCTGCGTTAACGGTACAGCTTGAGACCGCACTGACAAACATCGCAAGCAATGTTGCCAGCGAGCTGCAGCTTCGAGCTGAGCTGGATGCCATGGCAGAGGAGCTTGGCGAGCGCTATGACGAACTCAATCTGGTTTATAAAATCAAGCATAACGTCGAGTCGGAAATTGACGACAGTAAACCGGTTGATTTTTCGCTGCAGCAACTGGTGGATGATTGCGCCACGTTTCTGGCTGTTGATTCGGCGCAGATAATAATCCCAGGTAAGCAATGCGTCGTGCAGGCCGGTAAGCCCGGCCGTGCGTTGTCGGAAGAGCAGTTGGCGATTGCAGTCGAGTCGATGAAAGTGATGCAGCAGTCTTTTGTATCGAATTCGGAGGAAGAGGCGCATCGTTTTAAGCTGGACCGGCTGGGGGAGCTGAACGTTGTTTGTGCCCCAATATTTTCTCCCAATGCCAGATTGCAGGGTATGTTTGTGGCAGTTAGGCGAAGAGATCTAGCCGAATTCACAAACAGTGATCGACAGCTAGTAGAAATTCAGGCGGAGATGGCACGAAAAATCATCAAGCAGCGGTATGATCAGGTGACCGGGCTGATGAAGCAGGCAGAGCTTGATATCCGTTTTGGTGATGTACTAAAAAGCAATGAGCAACAATGTTGCTTGGTTTTCTTTCACTTTAATCATCTAAAAATACTGGCCGATAGCTTTGGTCATGAGCACGCGAGCAAGTTGCTTGCGGCCTTTTCCTCAATCCTGCACGACCACCTGGATACGGGCTGTATTGCAGCGAGGGTAAGCGCCGATGAGATTGTTGTAATCTCTACAAATAACGATTTTGTCCAGCGCCTGGATAGCCTGTTTGCGGCGATAGAAAGAGTCAATGCTAATCGTCATATTGTGCCTGCGGGCAGTGAGTTCAGTGTCAATGTGGGCATCGTCCGATATCACGAAGAATTCCGTTCGGCGGCAGACTGGTTGACTGCGGGAGACTTGGCGGCTTCTCTCGCTAAGGACAACAGCTTTCAGCGTCAGCATGAGTATAGTCCCAATGATCGAGCGCAGGGGCGAAGAAGTGACGATATCTACTGGCTGCAGAATGTTAAGAGCGCATTGCTTAATCGCGATTTTGTTCTCTACTGCCAGCCTATGGAGGCGCTCTCCGGAGGCCCGCCACACTATGAGGTGTTGTTGCGCATTCTTGATGACGAGGGGAATCTTTTATCACCGGCCAAATTTATAGAGGCCGCCGAGCGTTACGATCTGGTGCCGAATATCGACCAATGGGTGGTCGAAGAAATCTGTGGTCTACTTAAAACTTATCGAATCAGTGAGATCTCTCCCGAGTCAGTCTGGAGTATAAACCTGTCAGGCAAGTCGATGGGTAGCAAAGATTTCAAGCGGTTTCTGGTAGAGCTGCTTGAAGCGAATGTGAAATTCGCTAACCACCAGCTATGTTTTGAGCTGACCGAGACGGCTGAAATTGGCGAGATGCAGTCGGCGCTCGAGCTAATGAAAGAAGTCAAAGCGCTTGGTGCGGCGTTCTCGCTAGACGACTTTGGCTGCGGCCTTAGCTCATTCAGCTACCTGAAAGAGATACCGGTTGACTACCTGAAGATAGATGGCAGTTTCGTACAAGAAATAGAGTCTAATGATATTAATCTCAGCATGGTTAAAGCCATGAATAGTGTTGGCAAGCTTATGGGGCTGTCTACGATAGCGGAATTTGTGGAATCTGAGAGCGTTAAAGAGCTTTTGCAATCCATTGGGCTGGATTATGCACAGGGTTACGTTGTGTCACCGCCAGTGCCATTGACAGAAGTGTTGGAACAACTAACGGAGCAAGCCGGCGCAGGAGTGGCCAAGTGACGCAAGTTCTGAAAACACAGCTCGGGGTCATCAGCTATCTCGCGCTGACCGAGTCGCTCGACAAACCGGCGACGCTCACAGAACTGCAGCGTGCTGTTGAAGAAGCGGTTGCCCAGCAAGACCTCAATGTTGCCATCGATATGGGGAACATAAAGTTTATAAACAGTCGAGCTCTGGAGGCAATTCTCGATTGCAATGAGTTGCTCACACGCGAAGGCGGCTGGTTAAAGTTGGCAAACTGCTCCGGCATCGTAAAGAAAATTTTGGCCATTAGCGGTGTAGATCGCCAGGTCGGGATTATTGACGACGGAAAAATGGAGTCGCCGCCGCAACGTGGCGAATTTCGCCGTTTGGGGGATGTCCTGCTCGAACGATCATTAGTTGACGAAGATACGATAGTCCACGCCATGGAGGAGCAGGAGCGCACTGGGATGCGAATGGGGCGGATACTTATCGAGTCGCAAGTGGTTGCTGAAGAGGATGTGCTCAGGGCGGTAAGTGAACAGCTTGGAATACCGTTTGTCAGCATAAAGGCCGGCGTTTTTGATATCGAGGTATTTGATTCGCTGTCTCAGGATACGGCGATTCGGCTTAATGCGATGCCCTTGTTCAAAGTTCGTGGAACATTGGCGGTGGCCCTCCCCGATGCGCAGGATATTGCCGTACTGAGCGAGATTGAAGAAGCTACCGGTTGTCAGATCAGGCCCGTATTGGCATGTCGTGCTGACATAAAGCGAGCGTTGAATGAAATTGTCGGTGGCGTTGATATCGGTACCGATCTGATCTCCGACATTGATGATGACCTCGAGCTGGTGGAGACGAATCAGCCCGAAGACTATGCTGCAATCGATGAATTGTCCTCGGGTTCGCCAATCATCAATCTCGTTAATGCCATTATCCAGAGGGCAGTGAACGACGGCGCAAGCGACGTGCATATCGAACCGGGATCAAAAAATTCCCGTGTCAGGTTTCGTGTCGATAGCATTCTTTACGAAATTATGGCGCCGCGTGCGGAGTTGCACCCCGCCATCGTGTCACGACTGAAAATTATGGCCAATCTGGATATTGCCGAGCGCAGAATGCCGCAGGATGGGCGTATCCAGATATATACGCAAAACCAAAAAGTCGATTTGCGCTTCAGCTCGCTGCCGGGTCTGCACGGAGAGAAAGTGGTGCTGAGGGTGCTCGACAAAAGCCGGACAATACTGGACCTTCACAAACTCGGTTTTTCGGCGGGTAATCTTGAAAGATTTCGCGGATTGCTCTCAAAGAGCTATGGGCTGATATTGGTTACGGGGCCAACAGGAAGCGGGAAAACCACATCGCTGTATGCCGCGTTGAGCCATCTGAACTCGCTGGAAAAAAATATCGTAACGGTTGAGGATCCGGTCGAGTATCAGCTGGATATCATTAATCAAAATGAAGTGCGCGATGCAATTGGGCTCACCTTTTCGCGCATGCTCAAGCACATCCTGCGTCAAGACCCGGATATTGTCATGGTCGGCGAGATAAGGGAGCGTGAAACTGCGCAGATCGCCGTGCAGGCGGCGCTGACGGGGCATCTGGTGTTGTCGACCCTGCACACCAATGACAGTGTCAGCGCGGTTACGCGGATGATCGACATGGGGGTAGAACCCTATCTACTGTCGTCGGCGTTGGTTGGTGTTGTCGCACAGCGGCTAGTTCGCAAGATATGCCCAAATTGCAAAACGCGCTTCAAGCCGCCGCCAGAAGTTGTTGAGCGCTACCAGTGGCAGGAGCGGGAGAACATTATGCTTGCCCA
>NZ_JBFJTH010000008.1:0-46921 GCF_041625495.1 Litorivivens sp.
GAAGATGCATCGCTCTACGATTACACCACCGGCAATGGCTTTCCGCCCATTCCGAACCTGAAAACCTGGGATGGAAATGCGGCCTATCCAACGTTTGTTGATGGTGCGAATGATCCGGCCAACGGTAGCGATTGGACTGACAAGCAGCAGGCGGTGTACGTGGCGACTCGCTATCGTATGACTGACGAACTGTCGTTCACACTCGGAGCACGCACTATCGATTGGGATAGCGAAGGGCGCAGCTACGGTGAAAACCACGCCACCGAAGCCCGTGGCAAAACGCTGCCCTACGCTGGGTTGGTTTACCGATTTGGCGAGCACTACACCGTTTACACAAGCTATACCGAAACATTTATGCCGCAGCGCGATATCGGCTTGGATTTTAATCGCCTTGACCCCAATGAGGGGCGTAGTGCGGAGTTGGGCGTCAAGGGCGAGTTCCTTGACGGCCGAATGCTGGCGGCATTGGCGTTGTTCAAGGCCAAGCATGACAATATTTCGGAATCGGCGGGTACGGCGACAGATCCGGTTTCCGGCGGGGTAATCTCCGTGTATCGTGGTGCCGATTTCGACAGCGACGGTGTTGAGCTGGAAATCGCCGGCTACCTTGCTGATGGGCTGCAAGGCAACATCAACTTCACGGTTCTGAGTATCGAAGATACGCAGGGTAACAGCGCCCGTCACTATGTTCCTAAGCGAACCCTGAATGCGAGCCTGAGTTACGCAATACCCGGAGTATTACCGTTGCGTATAGGTGGTGCACTGCGCTGGCAGGACGACATTTATAGAGAATTAACGTCGTTGAATGCGCGCATTGAACAAGGCAGTTACGCGCTGGTGGATCTGTTTGCCCAATATGCCATTACCGAAAATCTTACCGCTGCTTTGAACATCAACAATGTCACCGATGAGAAATACATTAGTAGCCTCTATTGGGAGCAGGGATATTATAGTGCACCCAGGCATGGTCAGGTCACCGTTACCTGGGCCTACTAGCGCTTCAGTAGCCTGCTCGCAGGCGTATGGGTTGCGGATACAGTTGCGCGCGGTGTGTGCGGCTTGTCTGTGGGAGTCTGCCCGCAGGCGAATAAGGGCGAACCCCGCAGCTAACAGTGAAGCAGAGTATGAAAAATAGACTACTTTTTAAAATACACAGCTGGTCCGCTCTGGCAGTTTGTCTGCCGCTGCTATTGATCTGTCTTACCGGCAGCATTCTCGTATTCAAACATGAGATCGATACCCTGTTGATGCACGACAAGGTCCGGGTCATACCAGAAGGCGAGCGTCAGAGCCTTGATACCTTGCTGGCAAAAACCAATGCGCTTTACCCCAACTACGAAACAGTGGGATGGGCGCTGTTTGAGGATCCTGCCAGGGCAGACCTGATCTATCTGATGCAGCATGGCAGCAGCGACTGGTCATATATCCTGATGGATCAATACCGGGCCGAACTGCTGGCGCCAGTGGTATCCACCACGCACTATTTCACCGACTGGCTGCTGGAGCTGCATTACACACTGCTGCTACATGACACTGGGTTGCTGCTTAGCGGATTGGTCGCGGTGGTGTTGTGTTTGCTAGGCATTACCGGTATTTGGATGCACCGCCATTTCTGGCGCAATCTGTTTACCCTGCGACGCAAAGCGCGGCTCGTGTTGTACTTCAGCGACCTGCATAAGCTAGTGGGTGTCTATGCTTCGCCCGTATTGCTGGTCCTTGGTTTTACGGGCGCATATTGGAACCTCACACATTTTGCCCATGAGCTTGAGGAGCACGCCGGTGGCGAGGCGCATTACGCTATGCAAAATCGGTTGTACAACGATGATCTCTCGCTACAGGCACTGCATGATCGCAGTGAGCGCGAACTGCAGGGGTTTGATGCCACTTATATTTCTTTGCCCTGGGAGCCCGGCGCGGCAATTCGCTTTTTTGGCGACGTGGACAGCGTCAATCCGCTGTTGAGTCAGTATGCGAGCAGCGTGGCATTTAATGCGCAAAGCGGTGAGCTGGTCTCGGTCTACGATATCCGGGACGCTGACCTAGGTGCAAAAGCACTCGATTCATTTCGGCGACTGCACTTCGGCGATTTTGCTGGCTTACCTAGCCGTATACTCTGGTGTGTCTTGGGGCTCAGCCCACTGCTGCTCGCGGTGACTGGTGTCACGCTTTGGATTAAGCGCCGCCCCCAGCGTCAACGCGCAGCGGAAAAAGCGCGGCGTCAAAACCAGGCAGAAGCGCAACCGTTGACATCGCGTTGACACCTATTGGCGCGCACGCCCCGAAAAGCAGCGCGCGCTGTCGTGGTGTCTGCTACATGCTGGCGCACTAACTGCACCGTATCAATTCACTGATCGCTGTTTTCCACTAAAGTCAGTCATTCACACCGTAAAATGAAAGCATCTCTCACCTTGGCCCGCTAATTGCTCTGGCAGGGTTTGGCGGCAATGGGGCCGCACCTCGGGAGATTTGTTATGACTCGCCTCGATTATGGGAAGTACCGTGGCATCATTGCGTCAATTGCTCTTTTCTTATTGCTGGATGCATCGGTACTCACACTAAATTTTTACATTTCGTATGAAATCGCTGACGACGCAATTGCGGTAAACCTGGCGGGACGGCAGCGTATGTTGTCGCAGCGCATGACCAAGTCGTTGCTTGATGGTGATTATTTGCTGGGTAAAGAGCACAGTGCAGAGAGCGCTCTCGTAGAACTGGAAACCACACGTGACCTTTTTGATTCAACTCTCAATGCTTTTAAATTCGGTGGTACGGCCAAGGGCGCAGGCGTTGGTCAGGTTACGTTGCCGCCGGTTGTTGATGAGACTGCAATGGCTGCGATAAACGCCGCCGAGCGGGTTTGGCAGCCCTACCGTGGGCATATTGACGCGTTGATGGCAGCGCGCGGCGATCCAGTGCAATTTCTACCTGCCTTGCAAACTGCGATTGACTACGCACGCGAGCACAATCTTACGCTGCTGAAAACCATGAACGATTTAACCGTTCGATTGGAGACGCTGGCCACAGCTAAAGCCACACGGTTACGCCTAATTCAAACGATAGGTATTACGCTGGCCGTATGTAACTTTATCTTCATTATTTTGCATTTTATTGCGCAGCTGCGCGAGGGTGATCGCCGTATTGAGCTTGCTCGTCGCGAAACCACAGAAATTCTCGATACGGTAAATGAGGGCTTGTTCCTGTTGGATGAAAATCTTGTGATTGGAGGTCAGCACTCGCAAAAATTAAGCGACATATTTGGGCGGAATGATATTGCCGGCAGAAGCCTCAATGAGTTATTGAATCGGCTGGTAACCGAAAAGGATTTACATACTACGCGTGAGTTTGTGGGGCTTTTGTTTAGCGCGAAAGTGAAGGAAAAGCTGATTCGCGATCTCAATCCACTTGACAGGCTTCAGATAAACCTACCGCAAAAGGACGGTAGCTATACCACAAAGTACATCAGTTTCCAGTTTGCGCGAGTTTACGAACAGAACAAAATTGCCCACGTGCTGGTTACGGTTAATGATATTACTGAGCAAGTGAATTTGGCCCAAGAGTTGGAGGCGAGTCGAGGCGAGAGCGAGCAGCAGCTCGAAATACTGACCAATATTCTGCATGCAGATCCCAAGGTACTGCAGATGTTTATTGATAATGCCCATGCCAGCTATAACCGCATTAATGCGGTGCTGCGTGAGCCGCTAAGACAGCAAGGGCCTGGCCATCAATATGTTCTGCAGAATAAAGTTCGCCGTATTTTTAATGATATTCATAACCTCAAAGGTGAGGCCAGTGCACTGACGCTGGAGAACTTTGCCCTTATGGCCCATCAGTTTGAGGCGGAACTGGCGCAGTTGCGTGATAAACCCAATCTTTCAGGTAACGACTTTCTACCGCTGACCGTAAAGCTAAATCGTTTGATGGCTTATACCGAGTCTGTTCAGAAGTTAATTGCTCGTATTGGCGGTCTTGCAGATATACCGCAAGGGCAAAGCGCGGTGCCAAGTTGGGCGCATCTATATGATCTGACAAGCAGCTGTGCCGAACGCGCTGGTAAAAAAGTACACCTGGTGGCCAGCGGATTGGCCGAGCTATCCCTTAGCAGTGAACGGCTCGAGGTGATAAATCAGGTATGTATTCAGATGATTCGTAACGCGGTAGCCCACGGAATTGAAAAGCCGGCAGACCGTCGCGATGCCAATAAAGCGGAGCTTGGCCGTATTGATGTTCGCCTGGCTGAGGTGGCCGGCGGTTCCCTTGAGCTGACAGTGCGCGACGATGGCGCGGGTTTTGATTACAAGGCCATTCGCCGCCGGGCAATGGAAGCAGGACTCCGCACGGAGACGGATCTGGAATGCATGGATAACAAACAGTTATTGTCCCTGATTTTTGAGCCTGGCTTTTCTACCTGTAGAGAGGTTGGTGCAGATGCGGGCAGAGGTGTGGGTATGGATGTAGTGCGGAGCAAGGTCAATGCGTTGGGTGGTCGCCTCTCCATTGGCAGTTCGCCAGGCCGCTACTGTCAGTTTGTGATTACGCTGCCGGGTGAGGTGTCTGACTCGGCTCTCGCTGGCGATGCGGTACTCAGTGCAGCCTAAGGATTAACTATGTATCGACTCATGATCGTAGACGATTCCAATGTGATTCGTCGCAAGGTGGCGCGCAGCCAAAATAACGAGCGTTTTCAAGTGGTGGGTAGCGCCAGTAACGGTAAAAAGGCCGTTGAAGGCTTGGATGTTTGGCAGCCGGATGTGGTTACCATGGATCTGACCATGCCGGAGATGGATGGATTGGATTGCATCTCGGAGCTGGTATCTCGTAAACCGGATATTCGTATTCTGGTGGTCTCGGCGCTTAAAGATAAAGCGACAGGCATTCAGGCGCTGCAGCTCGGCGCAAGGGGCTTTCTCTGTAAGCCTTTTACCGAAGATGATTTGAGCCGCGCGCTCGAAGAAGTAATGGATGACTCTCATGAATGATGAAAATCTCAGTGTATTTATTGATGCGGTAGTGAACTACTTCGAGTGCACTGCGGATGACCCGGTAAAGGTAGGCACTCCGTATCTGGATAGCGAGAGCGCACCGGCGCTGTTCGATTACACAGGGATCATTGGCATTTCCGGTGCCCGCAAAGGGTGTGTTTACTTCAGCGCCCCGCGAGCTCTCCTGCGGCATCTGTTGTTGTCCATGGGTGAAGACGATATGGCGCAGGAAAACCTGCTGGACGTCGTTGGGGAGGTGGCCAATACGCTGTCAGGCAATGCGCGTGGTCATTTTGGCAGCGAGTTTATGATTTCTGTGCCTGTTGTTGTCACTGGCGTTCCGGAGGGTATTCATCTACCAAAAGCCTTACGTTCCTATGTGATTCCCGTTTACTGGAAAGCCTATAGTGCAGCCGTAGTGATTAGCCTGGAAGGCTGACATATACGCTTGCTCGCGCACTATTGCCATATCTGCGCTTCGACGCAGACCGCAATTTTTTGTAGTCTTCCTATGATAACCACCAATCGGGGGAGACTCGCGTGAAAAAGTATCTGATAGGTCTGGTGCTACTTTGGCCCCTGCTGGGGGTGGCGCAATCGGCGACGAACAGCGAAACCCTGATTGTTGGCACTAAACTGGCCCCCCCTTTTGTAGTGCGCAACAGCGAGGGCGAACTTGGCGGTTTGAGTATTGCGTTGTTTCAACGGGCTGCCGACAAGCTCGGGTTGCGTTATGAGTTCCGCGAAACCGATCTGAACGGCTTGATTGACGGTCTGACGGATGGAACGCTGGACGTCTCGGCGGCCGCTCTGACAGTAACAGCGAGCCGCGAGAAGCGTATTGATTTTACCCATCCCTTCCACACCACCGGATTGGCCATAGCTGTCCCCAAACAGGGTAACGCAGTGTGGGCGGCGGTGAAGCGGGTATTTTCCTGGGAATTTCTCGCGGCACTGGCTGCCCTGGGCGCGCTGCTGCTGGTGGTCGGTGTATTGCTGTGGCTGGCTGAGCGGCGCAGCAATGCCGAGCAGTTCGGTGGCGGGACGGCCGAGGGCATCGGTGCAAGTTTCTGGTGGGCGGCGGTTACTATGACTACCGTGGGTTATGGTGATAAAGCCCCGACGACTTTCTGGGGGCGCGTTGTCGGTTTGGTCTGGATGTTTGCAGCCATTATTCTTATTTCCAGTTTTACCGCGGCTATTGCCACCAGCCTCACGGTAAGCCAATTGGGTAGTGCGGTGCGCGGGGTCGACGACTTGCCCAAGGTGCGAGTTGTGGGCGTTGCTGATTCCGCGAGTGCTGAGTTTTTGGAGAAACGCGGCATTGGTTTTATGCCGAGAGCGGACCTGCCGGCAGCAGTCAATGCGGTTGCAACTGGCGAGGCAGACGCCTTGGTCTATGATGCGCCCATTCTTAAATATCTCTCTATTCAGGACTATCCGCGTCGAATACAGGTGCTGCCCAATACCTTCGAACGACAGGACTATGCTTTTGCCCTGCCTGAGGGCAGTGCGCTGCGAGAGCCACTTAATCAAGCTATTTTGTCAGTGTTGGCGGAAGACCAGTGGCGGGAGGTTCTAGCCAGTTACCTCGGTGATGAAGGGCGTTAAATCAGGGGCAGTTTGCTCGGGGTTAAAGCCCCTTTCAAAACCGTGTTAGAGTGAGTGCACCCGATAAAAACAAGAGGGCGCATTGTGACCGCATCAGATTCAACTGTTCACTGGTGGGATCAGCTTCAGGCGGAGGCTGAACGCCAATCCGACCATACAGATATTAATCGCCAGAAGTTGGTAAGTATTGCCGCGACGGCAGCGCTCGATCGCGTTGCCCGCACCGGCCTTGGCACGATGGTGTGCTCGGCGCTGGCGCCCATGTTTCTGGGCAAGGGCAAGCTGGACGAACAGAATACTTTGTTGCGTTACTACGCGCCGTTTGCCGACCGGGCTGACGTGTCGGAAAATTTTGTCAAGCCACCGAAAGTGAAAGTGATTGAACAGTCACCGTCGATGTTTTCACGGCACCGGCGGTATAACCCCAAGGGTATCAACTGCCAATACCTCAGCTTCGAATCGCCCTATGAGCCTCTGAACCCGGCCCTGGCTGACACCTACAATAAGCATTCGCGCAACCGCAGGGCGTACGCACTGCATATGAGGCACGAACAGCCGCGCCCGACGCTGCTGTATATTCACGGCCAGTCGTTGGACAACTACCGGGTTAACAGTTGGTGGTTTTCGCTTACCGAGCTCTATGATCAGGGCTATGACGTGCTGATGATGACCCTCCCGTTTCATGGGCCTCGCGCGGATATTGAACACCCTGTCAGTGGTATCGGCTTTTATACCAATGGTCTGGCGGGCACCAATGAGGCGATGTTGCAGGGTATCTACGATGCGCGGATATGGCTTGATTACCTGTTTGAACATGGCGCTCCGCAGGTAGGCGTGTCCGGTGTTTCGCTTGGCGGGTACCTCTCAGCGTTGCTGGCCTGCGTCGACGATCGTTTGTCCTTTGCCATCCCCAACTCGCCGGTGGTAGCACCGGTGGATATGGCCCTGCAATGGCAGCCCGTGGCACCGGTGTCCCAATTGCTGTTTGCGTTGGGTGATCTCACCATGGCAGACATGCGGCATTGCATGGCGCTGCATAGCCCGCTTACCTACCAACCTAAAATTTCGCCCGACCGCTTGTTTATAATAAGCGGTGCAGGTGATCGCTTTACCTCGCCGCGGTTCGTGCGTTTGCTGCACGAACACTGGCAGGGCAGTCGCATTCACTGGTTTCCCGGTAATCATCTGCTTCACTTGCAGCAATCGCATTATCTGCAGGATATGCATGCTTTTATTGATCGCAGTTTTGGAATTTCGCCATGAGTCGCGGCAAGGTACCAGCTATTATCTCCAGTATGATGTCGCTGGAGTCTGACGACACACCGATGCATATCGGGGTATTACTGCGTTTTCAGATACCAGCAAACGCCAGCTCAACCTTTATGGCCGATTTGGCGGCTGATTTTCGGCGTCAGAGCGACGTGGTATTTCCATGGAACAGCCGCTTGCTCGGTCGTTGGGTTATAAAAACGCAATGGCAGGAATGCCAGTCGGTGGATCTGAGTCACCATTTCCGGCAAATCGGTTTGCCAGCCCCGGGCGGCGAACGTGAGTTAGGGGTCTTGGTGTCTCGTCTTCACAGTCAGCTGTTGGATATGGAGCGCCCACCGTGGGAGTGCTTTCTTATCGAAGGGCTAGAGGGGAATGGTTTCGCCCTTTATATTAAGGTTCACCGGGCACTGCTTGATGTGGCTGGGGGCGCGGAAGTGCTCTATACCTTTCTTGCGCAAAGCAAAGGCGATAGTGAAGTAACGCCGCCTTGGCATTGCTGTATAGATGCCGATTCGATAAACGACGTGCCGCAGATTGAAGCGTGGGAAGATCCAGTGGCTGCCGCGACCGGGCTGGGCAAGGCCATTACTCGGCTGGTGGGCGCGGGGATTCGTCGGGATAGAACCCTCGCTGTTCCCTACCGTGCGCCGCGTACCGCCCTGAACGGGCCGGTCAATAGGCAGCGGCGGTTTGCCACCCAGCGCTACGACCAGAAAACGGTATCGGAGCTTACCCGGAAGCTGGGCGGCTGTGATGATACGGTAACCCTGCTGTATCTCTGTGGTAGTGCGCTGCGTCGCTTCCTCAAGGAATTTAATGCCTTGCCAGACGAGCCGCTGGTGGCAGCGGTACCGCAAAGCCGTGTCTATTTGTCGGATTTCAGTCTTGCGTTTGTCAGCCTGGCCAGTGATGAGGCTGATCCCCTGGCGCGCTATGCAGCGGTTGATAAATCCTACCGTGCAGCACTGGCACATCTGGCTGATGTGGCTCCAGAATTGCGTATGGCATACAGCCTGGCGGCGAGTGCGCCGTTTATTGCGTCCCAGGCCGCGGGCGCTCAGCCGTGGATGCCTGCCATGTTTAACCTTTCCTTTATCAATATGCCGGGGCCGATCGGCAAGCGCTATCTGGCGGGTGCCGAGCTGGTGGCGCTACACAATCTGTCGCTGTTGATGCCGGGAACTGCACTTGCCGTCACGTCCAATTATTATGATGACGCTGTCAGTATTGGTTTGATTGGCGCTCGTGATACGCTGCCGCATTTGCAGCGTGTGGCCGTGTATATGGGGCTGGCGCTGGAGCAGTTGGAGGCTAGCATATGAACCCACTGGCGAAACGATTGCTTGATCAGGGCCTGGCAACCAATCAGCGTGTTGCCCAGGCGGCGGGCAACGGCTTTGACTGGTTGTTTAGACGTAACAATCTGGTGAAATCGGGACATACCTGGTTTGAGCTGGTTTACGACGGCGACCCAATGGCGGTGCGCTACTACGGTTTACCCGACGAAGATGAGATTGAGCTGGCGGACGGCTCGACCATGCCCATTCGCCGGGAACAGTTCAAGCGACCGCTGGTGCTGGTGCCGCCGCTGGGGGTTACCACTGAAACTTTTGACCTGTTGCCGCATCGCAGCCTTGTGAAATATATGGCGGCCTGCGGCTTCAAAACCTACCTGATCGATTGGGGTAAACCCAAAAAGAAACATGCGCACTTGGGACTGGAAGATTACGCTGAGACCATGATGGGTGAAGCGCTGGCAGAAATCCGTCGTCACTCCGGCTGCAAGGAAATCTCCCTGATGGGCTGGTGTATGGGTGGGCTGATCAGTCTTCTTTATATGGGGTTGACCAAAGATCCGCAGGTGAAAAATCTGGTGACCGTGGCCAGCCCAATCGATTTACGCGGTGGTGGGCTTGCCACGGGTGTTGCCCAGGCCTTGAATGTGCCGGCACAAATGATCCGGCGCTATACCGATTTTCGGCTGCATGTGCTCGACCCGTCGGTACTGAGCGCGCCGCCGTGGCTCACCACGCTTGCGTTCAAGCTGACCGACCCGCTCAGCAGCGTCACGAGCTACTGGGATTTGATTACGCGGTTGTGGGATAGAGAATTTGTGGAATCGCACACCACCACCTCTGACTACCTTAATAACATGCTGTTGTATCCGGGGGGGGTGGTGCAGGATATGGCGGTCAAGGTTGCCGTTGATAACAAGTTGGCCACGGGTGAAATAGAAATTGGCAGCAAGCTGGCCGAGCTTAATAAAATACAGTGCTCTTTGCTGGTTTTTGCTGGTGAGACCGACTCACTGGTGCCCCCGTCGATTGCCGAGCGCATCATGGATGTGGTGGCCAGCAGTGACAAAGCCTTTTACGTGTCACCGGGCGGCCATATGGGGGTGACTCTCGGTAGCCGTGCCCAGCAGGCTGTCTGGGCGCAGGCCGCGGACTGGTTACAGGCGCGCGATAGTGGCCGCAAGCCGCGCAAGTCGGCTGCCGGCAAAAGTAGGGTAGCCAACACCTCGGCGAATAGCCCGGGGAAGCCGCCCAGCGGGAAAGCCAAAGTAGCGCCGGCAAAAAAGCAGCGGGCGCGCAAAGTCAAAAACATCAAGTCGACCTAGCATGCAAAATGGCACAGGCTACAAACGTCTATCTGTAAACGGTATCGAGCTAGCCTATCTTGAGCAGGGCAGCGGCCCGCTGGTGCTTTGTCTGCACGGATTTCCCGATACTGCCCATTCATTTGATGAGCTGCTGCCGGTGCTGGCCGCAGCCGGCTACCGTGCCGTTGCACCCTTTATGCGTGGCTATTATCCCAGTGAAATACCTGCGGATGGCGATTACGCCATCACTACCCTGGCGCGCGACGCGTTGGCGCTGATTGACGCGTTGGGCGAGAAAAGCGCCATTGTGATCGGCCACGATTGGGGCGGTTTTGCGGCCTACACGGCGGCCAATATCGCGCCGGAGAAGGTGTCAAAACTGGTGGTCATCGCGGTACCGCACATGGCGGCGACAGCTAACTCTTTTGCCCAGCTGCGGCGATCTTGGTATGTCTGGTTTTTCCAACTGCCCTGGCTGCCTGAAAAACGGGTGGCGAGAAACAATTTTGCCTTTATCGATCGTCTCTACCGGGCGTGGTCGCCTAATTGGCCGGTAAATAAGTACGATCTGTCGCCGCTCAAAGCCGCGCTGGCTGCCCCCGGCGGGCTCCAGGCCGCACTCGGCTACTACAGACGGATGATTCGGGGTGCCAGCCGCGACGTTTATGATGTGATGTCTACAATAACCACGGTGCCGGCGCTCTGGTTTGTGGGTGAAGCGGATGGCAGCATTGGCCCGGAAGTCTTTGCCAACACCGCTGAGGCCTGCAGTGGCCCCTTTGAGCTGGTGAGTTACCCCGGTGTGGGGCACTTTGTACACCGCGAGGCGGCACCGGAATTTCACAGCAAGTTACTGGCCTTTTTAGCGGTGCCGGAAGCTGCAGCAGACAAGCAGGTTGGATAGTCACTCATGAGCGCAGAACAACAATGGGATCACAGTGTCGACGTACTGGTGGTGGGCAGCGGTAATGGAGCCCTGACCGCTGCACTGGCCTGTTATGAAATGGGTACGCAGGATGTACTCGTCATCGAAAAGTCAGACCTGGTGGGCGGCACAAGTGCCACGTCGGGCGGTGGTGTCTGGATTCCCTGCAATCGCTATGCAAAAGCTGCCGGCGCTCAGGATTCTTTTGAAGATGCCAAAAAGTATCTGATGAGTACCATTCCCGAGGGCGATGTACCCGAGGAAATGATTGATACCTATTTGCAGGTCGCCCCGGAAATGGTCGACTTCATGCACGAGCGCACCCACATGCGCTATGAATCGCTGGAGCATTACCCGGATTATTACACCAATGTGGAAGGCTCGCGCACCGGTCATCGCTCCATGGAGCCGGCGCGGTTCGATTCCTCGCTGCTGGGCGACGATGTTAAACGACTGCGCCCCACCCATCATATGATGCGGCTGTTCAACCGCATTTATTTTACGCAGGTGGAGGCTGCCCTGCTGACTGTGCAGGCGCCGGGCTGGGTTAAGCTGACCATGAAATTGCTGGCCAGCTATTACCTCGATTTTCTCTGGCTACTGCGCGGCCATTCGCGCAGCCGTCAGATCTGTACGGGTGCGGCGGGGGTGGCTCGTCTTTGGTACTCGCTGAAAGAGCGCAACATTCCGCTGTGGACCGAGACCACTATGGAGTCTTTGGTGGATGAAAACGGCAAGGTAATTGGCGCCGTCATTACCAAAGACGGTAAAACCCAGCGCATTCAAGCGCGCAAGGGTGTGGTGCTGGCCGCTGGTGGCTTTGAGAAAAATCAGGCAATGCGCGAGCAATACCTGCCTGCGCCCACGGATACCAGCTGGAGCGGCGGGGTAGCGGGCAATACCGGTGACGCCATTCGCGAAGGCCTGCGCTTGGGGGCGGCCACCCGCCTGATGAGCGGCGCCTGGTGGTGTACCACCATTTCCGTGCCGGGCGAGCCGGCGCCGCGTTTGAGCGTAATGGAGAAGTCTTATCCGGGCTCCTGCATCGTAAACATGCGCGGTGAACGCTTTGCTAACGAATCACAGAATTACATGGCCTTCCAGAAAGACCTCTATGAGGCCCATTCAGAAGAAACGCCATGCTCGCCGATGTATCAGGTGTTTGATGCGCGCTTCCGCCGGGATTACATCGTCGGCCCGCTGATGACGGCGTCCCTGAAGCCGGATTGGACTATTCCCAAGGAGTGGTTTGAAACCAAGCTGGTGGGTAAGGCCAACACGGTACGCGAATTGGCCGAGCAGCTGGGTATCGATGCGGATAACCTGGAAAAGACGGTTGCCAACATGAACCAGTACGCCAAAGACGGCAAAGACCCAGAGTTTCAGCGTGGGGATTCTGCCTACGACCGCTACTATGGTGACCCGCGTTTTGAACCCAACCCCTGCCTGGGCGCGATCGACGAGGCGCCGTTCTACGCTATCCGGCTCGATGCGGGGGATTTTGGCACGCAGGGTGGTTTGGCCACCAACCCCAACGCGCAGGTAATGCGTGAAGATGGCAGTTGGGTTGAGGGGCTTTACGCTGTGGGCAATTGCTCGGCGGCGGTATTGCCGACCTATCCCGGTCCGGGTTCAACCCTTGGGCCAGCCATGACGTTTGCCTATCAAGCAGCCAAACATATCTCCGGCCAATAAAGCACCTCTTTGGGGCGAGCCTTCGTGGCGCGCCCCAAAAACGTGCTGCTTTCTTCTGTATTGATGCCTACCTGCTGAATTAGCGCTGGCACCGTATTTGCTTTGAACTTTTTGGTGGGATATCCGCGCAGTTTGTGCGCAGTTGCAAGGGATCGTTGGCGCCGTTGATGTGTGTCAAATTTTTCGGTAGAACTAACGGTGGAAAATTGATCTAAGCTTCCAGCTATCAGCTACAATGTCTCTGATACGATCAAATGTAACATTGCTAGGTTCCAATGACTTAGTAATCAGATTTGAAAAATACCCGCATTATTGAATCCGCAGTCTACTTCGCGTTGGCGCGAGTCAGCATTGCTCAATAAGCATCTCGTCGGTCTTGGAAGCGACAAAATAAAAGGAATTTTTGGCAGGGCGCTATGAAACAACTCGGAATTATTGATTCAGCATTTGTAAACCTGGAGCATCCACATACACCGCAACATATTGGCGGGCTTGGAATTTATGATCAGTCGACGGCACCGGGCGGGTCTGTCCGTTTCAAGGGCGTAATCGCGAATTTCGAGCAACGTCTGCTTAAACAGCCCATTTTCCGTGCTCGTCTGGTGCACACCCCCGGCGGTTTCGATCGGCCGTACTGGGTTCAGGATGCCAATTTTGATGTGGAATTTCATATCCGCCACATCGCCCTGCCCAAACCGGGTGACTGGCGCCAGCTCTGTATTCTGGTGTCGCGTTTGCACGCGCGACCGCTCGATATGTCTCGCCCGCTGTGGGAGGTCTATATCATTGAGGGCTTGGACAATATTGTCGATGTGCCCGAGGGCGCGTTTGCCATCTACACCAAGATGCATCACTCGCTGGTGGATGGCGCGGGTGGCGCCTCCTTTATGTCGGCCATCCATGATCTGGAACCCAACCCCAAGCCAAATACCGAGCGCACAACCATAACGGTTGATACGCCGCCGACCCCGGGTTATCTGGCCGCTGCTGCCACTGTTAACCAGGTGAAAAATACATTCAAAATGGCCAAGGGTGCTGCCGGTCTTGCCAAAGATATTGGCAAGTTTGCGCTGGGGCTGGCGCGCAAGGAAATACCCATGCCGCCGATCAGCGCGCCCAAAACCCGCTTTAACAAGCCGGTTGGACCTTACCGAGCCTTTGATGCAGCGGAATTTTCGCTGGAAGAAATAAAGGCCGTCAAAAATGCGGCTGACTGCAAGGTCAATGACGTGGTGCTGGCGATTGTGTCAGGGGCGATGCGTCGCTACCTTGATAACCTTGGCGAGCTGCCAGAAAAGAGCCTGGCGGTATCGGTACCATTGAACATGCGTACCCGCCGTGGTGTCACTGAAGACAACAACCAGATCGGCTCGGTGTTTCTGGAGCTGCACACCCATATCAAGGACCCCCTGGAGCGTTTGCGGGCAATCATGAAGAGCTCGTCCGATGCTAAATCCCACGGCGAGTCCTCACCCTTGGTGGATGCATTGAAAGTGACCGGCATGTTCTCGCCAGCGCTGACCAAGCCTTTCATCAACATGTATATCAACAACCAGTTGACCCGCCACGTGCCGGCTAACATTTCCGGTGTGGTGTCCAATGTTGCCGGGCCTCCCTTCCCGCTGTACACCGCTGGCGCGAAGATGGTGCGCTATTACGGCATGGGTCTGTTAACGCCAGGTATGGGGATATTCAATCTGGCCTTTACGTCCAATGGTTTGTTGACGCTCTCGTTGTTGGCAGATCGCGATACGGTGTCTGATCCCTCGACCTTTGTGGGCTTCATGTACGAAACCTTCGAAGAGCTGAAGGAGGCGGCCCTGAATCGTCGCAGTGATGAAGAAGCTGCTGAACAAGTGAAGGGTAATGTTGCGCCGCTGGTGAAAAAGCCGCGTGTGGCAGCTAGCGCAGCCAAGAAGGCCAAGGCGACAGCGCCGGCGCCAAAGGCACCGCCGCGTAAAGCCAAGGCTGTGAAGACCAGTGCCAGCAAGCGCAAGCAGGCCAGTAAAAAGCAGCTGGAGGCGGTCTCGTCGGTTGCGGCTGAAGTGAAGCAGGCGGAGAACACCGCCAAGCCTGCGCCAGCAAGCAAGGCCAAACCGCCGGCCAAGGCTCCGGTTCGCAAAGCTGCCAAGACTAATGGTAAGGGCAGCAGCGAGTCGGTGACATCTATCTTTGCGGATGTTGATGCTGAGCCGGCGCGTAAGGAATCAGCCCTGCACTGACCGAGTCGCGCCATTTCAGACGGAGAAGCCGGGCCTGTGCCCGGCTTTTTTTTAGCTCTTCCCTTCGAAACTAATCCCAGTGCCAATCGGCAAACTGTTCCCGCAATCTCAGTTTCATGAATTTTCCGGTGGAGGTTTTGGGAATCTCGTCGACAAATACCACCGCATCAGGAATCCACCAGTTTGCGAATTTCTGGCGCAGGTGGTCCTTTACTGCCGTGTCGGAAATTTCTGCTCCCGGCTTCTTAACCACGGCGGCCAGCGGCCGTTCCATCCACTTGGGGTGGCTCACGGCAATGACGCAGGCCTCGGCTATGTCCGCATGAGCCATAAGTTCGTTTTCCAGGTCGACCGAACTTATCCATTCACCACCGGATTTGATCAGGTCTTTGGTGCGATCCGATATCTGTACATAGCCCAGTGGCGTAATCGCTGCGACATCGCCAGTGCAAAACCAGCCGTCGTCGGTAAAGCTGTCTGCGGCATCGGGCCGGTTGTAGTAGCTATTGGTAATCCAGGGGCCGCGGGCCTGTAATTCGCCCACCGTTTTGCCATCGCAGTCTGCAAGCTCGCCGTCGTCGGTTTGCACGCGCAGTTCCACCAGGGGCAGTGGAATTCCAGCCCGTGCTCGGTA
This sequence comes from Litorivivens sp., assembly GCF_041625495.1. Taxonomy (GTDB): domain Bacteria; phylum Pseudomonadota; class Gammaproteobacteria; order Pseudomonadales; family Spongiibacteraceae; genus Litorivivens. The sequence goes on from NZ_JBFJTH010000008.1 coordinate 15,941, forward strand.
GCGTTTCTGTTCGTCAGTGTCCAGCGCGTCAATTTCAGGGCGCATGGTGGACACGCTGGCAATGGGTGAGGTCTCGGTCATGCCCCACACCGTCTGCAAGGTCATGCCCAGTGATCTGAAGTTTTCGATCAGGGAGGAAGGCGTCGCAGAGCCGCCGACAAACAACCGCAAGTTTTCGCTTAGCGACCAGCGCGTGGGTTCCCGGGTCAGTGATTCGTAAACTCGCATCCAGATAGTGGGCACTCCGGCGGTGAAGTTCACCCCGGTTTGGCTAAACAGGTCGAGTAGACTTTCCGCGTCGAGATGGGGGCCGGGCAGTACCTGGCGCGCACCGACCATGGCGCCAGCGTAGGGTAAGCCCCAAGCTTTGGCATGAAACATGGGCACTACCGGGCAGATCGTGTCGCGAAAAGAAAGATTGCCGGCGTCGGGCAGAGCAAAGCCCATCGCGTGCAATACGGATGAGCGATGGCCGTAAAGTACGCCCTTGGGTTTGCCGGTGGTGCCCGAGGTGTAGCACATGCCGCAGGCCCAGTGCTCATCGATGTCGACAGCTTCCGGCTGTGCATTACCGCTACTCAGAAAGTCTTCATAATCTTCATGCGTGTGCGGCTCACCACCATAGTTGAGCACGATGATACGCTCAAAACTGACCTGATCTTCGAACTCCCGAAACAGTGGCAGTAACATATCGTCAATGATCAGGATGCGATCTTCGGCGTGGTTGGCAATGTAGGCGATATCGTCGCCGTGCAGTCGCAAATTAAGGGTGTGAATCACGGCGCCGATGCTGGGTATCGCAAAGTAGCATTCCAGGTGGGCGTAATGGTTCCACATCAGAGTGGCTACCCGGTCGCCGGGTTTTACGCCGGCTTTTTGGAGCGCACTGGCAAGTTGTCGTGCGCGCCGGGCTACCTCGCCATAGTTGGTTTTGTGCAGCTGTTTGTCGGGGGTGTTGGAGATGATGTCGACATCCGCGAACAGTGATCCGCAGCGATCAAGAATACTGTTCAGGGTGAGCGGCATATTCATCATGGTAGATTGCAGCATGGTTCCCTCTTTTATAGATTGGTTTACTGCAGCAACGCGTTGCAGTTGAGTTCGCCGCGTTCAAAGACGCTGTTTTTCGGGTTGGCCAGAAAAAAATTGACGCTGGCCAGCGTAATATCTGGGCCTATAGGGTCAACAAAATTGCCCTCTGGGTTGCCGCCGGGGTAGTTGTGCGTGAGGCCGTGGATCACCCAGAAATCGATGAGTGGGCAGCCGTTGGCATCTGCGTATCGTTCTATGGTCGTGGGGTAGCTTGCAAAGGCGAAGACGCCGCCGATACAGGGTGAGTTTTGATTGCGAATACAGGTGTCGCCCTCATTGCCCACATTGGCAAACAGGCTTTCATCAAAGCCTACATTGTAGGTTTGGGCTGGCGTGGCGGGTACCGATTGATCGGGTTGACTATTGTCGCTCCAATCGTTGGCACCGAGCCACTGACGCAGTGCATCTTCGCCCATGGCAATGGGCGCAATTTCATCGGCTGTACCGTGAAACAGAATGACCGGCAGGCGTCGGGCATGATTTCCCATCGCCTGATAGGCGGCGCTACCGGTGGGGTCGCCACAGGCCGGGTAACCGCAACCGGCAACCACGGCGATAGCTGCGTACAGTTCCGGGTAGGTGGCCCCCATGGTGCTGGCCATAATTCCACCGGCCGACATTCCGCTGAGGTAAACCCGGTTCGGATCAATACTGATATCAGCGCGCGCCATCACCTCGTGCGTTATACCCGCGATGGTGCCCGGTTCGCCCTCGTCGCGATTTAAGTGCTCGGGGCGAAACCAGTTCCAGCAGTTGATGCCATTGCCGTCATTGAGATGGCCGTTGGTCTGGTCTACGGGCTCTTCTTCGTTGTTGGGATTTTTCTGCTCTGGATAAACCACCACAAAGCCAAAGCGTTCGGCAGCCTCATTCCAGCGGGTGCCAATGGCAGCCTGTTGGGCATTTTGGTTGCATCCATGCAGATAAACCACCAGGGGCGCGTTGGCCCGCAATGAGGCAGGAACGTACACGAAGTAGTCCCGTGATGGCAGGCCGTCCTGTTCAAAACGAAACTGCTTGAAAGACGCAGCTTGCGTGTTGGCTGGGCTGCCACCCGATGAGCTCGACGAGCCATTGCAGGCAGTCAGCGAGAGTAACGCAGTGGCTAGAAGCAGAAGGCGCGCCAGCATGAATCAGACCTCAAAACCGCCAATCAAATTGCGCATAGAGCGTGCGCGGCTGCTCGGCAATTTCAACAAATACGCCGGAGAACAGATCGCCCTGGCGGATACCGGTAGCTTCGTCGCTAAGATTCTCCCCGATGACTTTCAAGCTCCAGCCCTGAGCCGGGTGAGCAATACCAAGGCTGGCCTTATAGCGTTCAAAGCCTTCTTGTAGTTTGCGTTCGTCCAGGTCCACATCGAGCAACTGTTCAGAAAACTGCTCGATGGTAGCGCTGGCGGTGAATTCCAGTCCGGTGTTGGAAATCGGCAGGCGCACTAGACCAGTGAGGGTATTGTTCCACTCCGGCGCGAAAGGAAAGGATTTGCCAGAGGCGTCACCGCAGTTTGGGTCATCGGTTTTGTCCGGAGGGCATTCATTGTCAGTGAAGTTGAGGTATTCCGTTTCGTTGTAGCCGATGGTGCCGATCAGCGTGAACCAATCATTTACCAGCCATTGAATGTCACCTTCAACGCCTTGTGAACGAGCTTCAGCCGCATTTTTCACCAGCGTTACCCCTATGCCGATGGTGGTGCGTTCCGGAGCGCGGCTCAGCACCTGGAAGTCGTCGACATCCATGCGGAAAATGGACAGGTTGGCGTTGAGCGTATTGTCCAGCCAGCTGGTTTTGGCATTGAAGCTCCATTCGGTTGTGAACTCGGGGTAGAAAACCAGTTCATCCTCAACCCCACGGAAAGCAAAAGCGTTGAAGCCGCCGCCTTTTACACCTTCAGCGCGATGCAGGAAAAGACTGATGTTTTCCGTTGGTTGCCAATTGAGCGAGATTTTGTGCTGAAATTGGGTATCTTCCTGTTCGCGGCGAGCCTCAAATTCCTGAATGCCCGCCTGAGGCAATACGATGGCCGGTTGCGACTGGTTGTAGAACTGTTTCCACTCGCCAACCTTCGTCTCGGTGCCATTGCGCATACCCACCTGTGCAGTCCACTCCGGCAGAAAGTGCCATTTGAACTCAGCAAATACAGCCTTGGATTCGGCCTCCTGCTCGAAAGTTTGGGTGAAGTCTTCGACCAGTTGGTCTTCGCCCAGGTTGGGCAGGAGGGAGTAGGCCAGGGCAGAATCGTCAGAGCCTGCGGCTGCAATCAAGCCCAAGTACGATGGAAGATCGAAAATGAAGCGGAAGTAGCTGTCGTTGATTTGTCTGTCCTGATAGAACACGCCGGCGACGAAGTCGCTGCTTCCCAGATCGGCGCCGAATAGGCTCTCGATGCCAAACAGGCCTTCTAACGGTGGAGATATAACGCGGAATTCGCCTGTGGTCGTAGGAGACTTATCGCCGCCGAGGCCGAGCGTTGCCGGGGCTGGGGTAAAGTCGGTATCCAGACTCAGCGATTGCTCCAGCACTGAGTGGCCGCCTACAAACACCAGTCCCCATTCGCTGATGTCGTAGTTCACCTGCAGGTTAAAGGTTTTGATATTGACCGAGCGGCCGTCCTGCTCATCCAGCGACGCGGTGTAGTTGCCTTTTTCAAAGTCGGTATTGGGATCATAGGCGCGCAGGTATTCCTTAACTTCATCCGAGGCGCGGATGATTTCAAAACCGGTGCCCAAATCCGTGAGATCAACATCTTCCCAGGTGAGCTTTACGTCGGCGCCCGCAAGATCCGGAAACTGCAGTTTCAGCCGGTAACCATCGCGGTCGTGTCCGCGGAAATTTTCCTGTGCTTTGGGGTTTACGTCGTCGGTCGTATTTTCGATAAATCCGTCGCGCTCGTCAGTGAAAGCCGCGATGCGAAAATTCACAATGTCTTGAATTAAGGGGCCGCCGAAGCTGGCTTCGTAGCGCTTGCGCTCGAAGTCACCGCGTTGGGCGCTGAAGTTGCCGGTGAACTCGTCGCTGGGGTCGGCGGTAAGTATGTGAATCAGGCCGGCGGTAGTATTTTTGCCGAATGTGGTGCCCTGTGGGCCGCGCAACACTTCCATGCGCTTTAAGTCAAAAGTGGCGGCGAGGAAGTAAGGGATGCGCGTGTAGGGCACGCCGTCAATAGCCAAACCCAGCGGCGGCTCAAACGCCTTGTTGTTGTTATTGAAAGTAAAGCCACGTGCTCGCGGTGCAGCGAAAAAGCCGGCCTGCTCTACAGCAACATTGGGCACGTACAGCAGCGCTTCGCGCAAATCCGTGACACCCTGTTCCACCATGAATTCAGCGGTCATTACTGACATGGAAATCGGCACATCCTGTACCGCCTCATCGCGCTTCTGCGCTGATACAATAATTTCTTCGATCACTCGAGGCTTTTTTCCGCCTGGGGAGGATTCCTGGGCGTTGCCAATCAGTGGCAGCAGGCAGAGACCGCTTAGGGCCAGCCAGAGGGGGGATCTGCGATGACGGTTTATCATGCCCGACTTCTCCTGTTGTTATAGATATTGTTTTAGTTGTGCCGCGTTTTCGGGTCGCTGTTATTCAGGGCGTGCCAACCAGCCGGCAGGCAAAGCGCTGATAGTGGTCGACGATGTCTTCAATGCTTTTTTCGTGCTGTTCCGAGTACCAATTGGCTACCCGTATGCCCATGGCACCAATCGCCGCACCGGCCAGCCAGTGATCGTAGTCGGTGGCAAACGCCCCCTGTTCCTGACCACGCTTCAGAATGTGCATCAGGAGATTTGTCGCCTGCTCGCGCAACTTCAGTGCCGTCGTGACTTCTTCAGCTGACAAGGCGTGCAGCTCGTGATTGACCAGGGTTGCCAACATTGGAAATTCCGCATGGAAACGCACATGGCCGGAGACGTAGGCCTTGAGCTGAGTAAAGGGCTCAGGCTCGGAATCAATCACTGCTTCCTGAACCATTTTGAAATGTTCTTCGTGACCCAGATTGAGCAACTGCGCCAGTAGTTTTTCCTTGGAGGCGTAATGCGCGTAAATCGATGCCGGTTTGAGGTTGCAAGCCTGGGCGATATCGCGAATTGAGGCACCGGCGTAGCCGTGCTCAGCGAACAGCCGCAGTGCAACATTCAGAATGCCGCCCTTCGGGCCGGCAGGAGCCACGTCAGCGGGCAAGGCGGTAGTGGCGCTGGCCAGGCGTCTGACATTGCTGGCGGTATGGGTTTGTACCGGCATACGCATTCCTGAACGATCGTTAGTGTATTTATTGTTCGTTTATCACATTCTAAGAGGATATTTTGTTTTGTCAACGAACGATCGTTAGGCTAATCTATCGTCGTCACGATAACGATAAAAAGGGGTTGTTGATGCCGGACTATCGCACGATCGATATCGAGGTCGATGGCGGACTGCTTCATGTTGGGCTCTGGGGAAACACCGGACCACGCATTCTCTGCTCTCACGGTATTACTGCGAATCACCTGTCATTTCAGGGGCTTGCCGATGCGTTGGGGGATGGGTTTCAGCTGATTGCACCGGATCATCGCGGCCGTGGCGGCAGTGCGGGGATAGCCGGTCCGTGGGGTATGGCCGAACACGCTAGAGATATGGCGGCGCTGCTCGATGCTTTGAATATCGACTCGGTCGATCTGATGCTGGGTCATTCGATGGGCGCCTTTGTCACCGTAGTTAGTCAGGCGGCAATGCCCGAGCGTATACCACGCTACATGCTTGTGGACGGGGGGCTGCCTCTGTTTGATGAGGTGCCGGACGTTACCCCTGAACAGTTAATAGACGCGATTATTGGCCCTGCGATGCAGCGGCTTGATATGCAGTTTGAGAGCGCGGCAGCCTACCTGGACTTCTGGCGAGCGCACCCTGCCTTTGCTCGTGTTGAGGACTGGAGCGATGCGCTGGAAAACTACTTTCTGTTTGACCTAACGGGGAAGGCGCCGCATCTGCACTCGCCGGTAAACAAGACGGCGATAGTCGAAGATACGAACAGCCAGCTGATGAGTGACATCATTCCTGCCTCCATCGAACAGCTAAGCGGTGAAGGTTGGTTTCTGCAAGCGCCGCGCGGCGTTATGGATGATGCGCCACTCTACCCTCTGGCGCGTGTGGAGCGACTGGCTCAGGCTATACCCGGGCTGACGGTCTGCGCTCTTGAAGACGTCAATCACTATACCATTGTGCTTGGTGGCAACGGTGCCAGGCAGATTGCGACCCTCCTGCGCAGCACCCTAAAACCGGGGTCGTAACGGGTATTTTTTAACCACTGCGCGCCTGTCATTAGTGCTCGTGCCATAATGGCTCGCACGCAATACCATGCGAAAGAGGGTGCGCAATGAAGGCTAGAACCTGCCTGAGCCTGATTGTTCTGCTGTTCATCAGTGGCTGCAGTGCTACGCAGTTTTTCTATAACCGTGCCGATTGGTTTATTGAGCGCGCGGTTAAGGATTATGTTGATCTCACTCCGCCGCAAACTAACCAGCTGGAGACGACGGTTGAGCAGTGGCTGACGTGGCATCGGCTGGAAGAAATGCCGAGCTACGTGGATCTGCTCGAGCGTATGCAGGTAGCGCTGGGCAAGGACTTTTCCGAAGAACACTACGATGCGCTGACGCGTGATTTTGAAACTGCCTGGTATCGTGCCCGGGATCGGGCGATTGCCGATGCTGCGCCGTTGCTGGCCGAGTTGTCAGACACTCAGGTTGCAGGTTTATTGCAGCGTCTGACGGAAAAGCACAAAGAGTATTTCGACAAGCACGTGGCGATCACTGATCGCAAGCGGATCAAACAGCGCAATGAGCGTGTTGTCGACCAGCTAGAGCGTTGGCTGGGTTCGGCTACGCCAGCACAGAAAAGTGTCGTAGCCGATTGGGCCGGACGCGCGCCCGACAGTTACCCCATCTGGTTTCGCTTACGCGAGCACCGTCAGCAGGCCTTTGCCGAATTGCTCGCGGCCAGGCAGAAACCAGCGTTTAGTCAGCGCCTGCAGCAGTTGCTGGCTGACGATACCCCTTACCTCGAAGATTGGGAGCAGCGTCAGCTACAGCAGAACCGCGACCTCACAAAAGCCATGCTGCTGACGATAGAGAACAGTCTTACTCAGCAGCAACGTGACCACTTGCTTGCTGAATTGCGTAAAATCGCCGAAGATATCCGCAAATTGTTGGAGCAAAGCTGACTGGTTGGTTCTACGTAGTTAACGTGGCTGTCGGTGAGGTATTGATGTGAATATGCAGGTAGTAGAGACCCTCAAGCGTCCCCCCAATATTTTTGACCACCCGTGGATAATTCGGCTGCTTGAGCGGATTGCATTGCCGCTGCTTAAATGGCGGGGGTGGACTCACCATGTGGAGGCACCCGCCGAGAAAAAATATGTACTGATACTGGCGCCCCATACCAGTAACTGGGATTTTCTGATGATGTTCCCGGTAGGTTTGCTGCTCAAGCGGCGCGTTAAATTCATGATCAAGCACAGTGTCTTTATAGGCCCAGTGGGCTCTGTACTGCGCTGGCTCGGTGGGATTGCGGTGGATCGCAGCAATCGGAATAATTTTGTGCAGCAAATGGTCGATGAGTTCGACCGCGCCGATGAAATGGTGTTGATCATAGCGCCTGAGGGAACGCGCAAGCCCGTACCTCAGTGGAAGCAGGGCTTCTATCATATTGCCCGCGAGGCCGGTGTACCGATCGTGCGCTGCTATCTGGATGCAGGCAGCCGACGGGCAGGTATTTGGGCACCGTTCTATCCTACCGGTAACATAGAGGCGGACATGCGGGCTCTGCGGGCCGACTACGATACGGTTGTACCGCGACACCCGGAAAAGTTTATTCGCCTGGATTCGACTGAAACGCGCAGCTGAAACCCCTTGCGGGGCGGTACAGGCGGGGTATACTCCGCCGCTCGTATCACCTGTGGAAACACGCGGTGTTTCTGAAGCAGATTTCTGAGAAAGGACAGCGGGTTGAACAGCGATTTTCTAGCCAAGGCCAGAGCGCTCGCGGCGGCAGGCCGGGAGTTACACGCACGTGGTTGGGTGCCCGCTACCAGCGGCAATTTTTCTATGCGTCTGGCGAGCGACAGCGTACTGGTGACCGCCTCTGGTCGTCACAAAGGGCGGCTGAACGAACAGGATTTCCTAGCGGTGGATCTGCAGGGGCAGCCGGTCGACGGTGGAAAGCCCTCAGCGGAAACACTGCTTCACACACAGCTGTATGCCAGATTTCCCAAGGTTAACGCAGCGCTGCACTGTCATACCCCTGCCTCTACCGTGCTGTCGATGCATTCGCCCGAGGCTGAGCTGGTATTCGAAGGTTATGAATTGCAAAAGGCCTTTGCCGGTGTTGATACCCATGAGTCGGTGCTGACCATCCCGGTGTTCGACAACACTCAGGATATTGCTGCGCTTGCGAAAAGCGTTGATGCGTATTTCGATCGCCAGCCTGATTGCCCGGCCTATGTCATTCGTGGACACGGCGTATATTGCTGGGCAGACAGTCTGGATGCCTGTCAGCGTGAGCTGGAAGCGTTGGATTTTTTGTTTCACTGTGAGCTTGAATTGCGACGTCTGCGCGGCTGACGTCCGGGAGATCAATCGATGAGTCAACTAAAGGTATTTGCAGATAGTCAGCCGAATAAGGTGGAGCTGCACAGCAATAACCAGCAGGAAATTGCTGCTGTTCTCAAGGCCGTCGGTGTGCGCTTCGAACAGTGGCAGGCTGGCGCTGCGGTGGTGGCCGGAGACAGTCAGGAAAAAGTGCTGGCTGCATACCAAGACGATGTAAAGCGGCTGCTCGATGAAGAGGGCTACCAGACAGTGGATGTGATCAGCCTTAAAGCGGACAACCCGGATAAGGATGTATTGCGCAAAAAATTTCTGTCTGAGCATATTCACACGGAAGATGAAGTGCGCTTTTTTGTCGATGGCAAAGGGCTATTTTCGCTGCATATCGATGACAAGGTCTATGAAGTGTTGTGCGAAAAAGGTGACCTTATCAGCGTGCCGGCCAACACTCGTCACTGGTTTGATATGGGGCCAGAACCACATCTGGTGGCGCTGCGTTTTTTCAATAACCCCGATGGCTGGGTGGCGCATTATTCAGGTAGTGAGATTGCAGACCAGTTTTCGCGGCTGGAAGCCTGATGGTGAAATTCAGCGGTATCGCAGCGGTGGTGACGGATATCGAAGGCACCACCAGTTCGATCTCCTTTGTGCACGACGTGTTATTCCCCTATGCGGCGAAACACCTGCCAGAGTATGTTCGCAAGCATGCAGACGAGCCGGAGGTGCGTGAACAACTCGATGCCGTGGCGCGCGAGGCTGCTCTGTCGCCGAACGATGTTGACGCCTTGGTTGGGCAGTTACTTGGCTGGATTCGGGATGACGTGAAAGCAACGCCGCTGAAAGCGCTGCAGGGGAAAGTCTGGGAGGCGGGGTATCGCAACCGCGATTACCGGGCTCATGTATTTGGCGATGTGGGAGATACGTTGAAGCGCTGGAAGCATGCCGGCCTGAAACTGTTTGTCTATTCTTCCGGCTCTGTACTGGCGCAGAAACTGTTTTTTGAATTCTCGGAAGCTGGCAATCTGCTGCCGTTATTCGATGGCCATTTTGACACCACAACCGGACCCAAGCGTGATAGTCAGAGTTACACGGCTATTGCCGGGGCGACCGGATTCGCTGCTCCGGCTATGCTTTTTCTGTCTGACGTTGTCGCCGAGCTGGACGCTGCCAGCCGGGCCGGTTTCCAGGTTTGTCTACTCGAACGACCGGGCAATGCCGCGGTAGCTGAACATTCCTACCCAGTGGTATCGAGTTTTCACGAGATACAGCTCGCAGAATAAGAAGGCAGTCTAGGCGACTACCGATTGCGGCCTTTTCATTATCAAGCCCGAACTGCAGTGTGTAAGTACGACCTTGCCATCTTGATTGATCAATTCGCTGCGCGAAACCAGAATGCCGAATTCCGGTTTCGACTTTGACTCGCGCTTTGATTCCACCGATCCAACCGCATGCACCGCATCTCCGGGCCGCAAGGGGTAAGGCATACGCCAGTCTTCGATGCCTAACCCGGCCACCATGGCAGGCGGCTCCTGGTCACTTTCGGTGAGTAGTTTCGTCAGTATGGCGTAGCTGTGTACGCTGGTGCCTATCAGTCCGGTGGGATAGCCTCTGGCGGCTTCCTCATCAATATGAAAGGGTTGCGGGTCCCATTGTTTCGCGAAGTCGATCAGTTCGTCTTTGTCGACATAGTACTCGCGAGAGGTATAGCGCGCCCCTAGATCAATATCTTCGTAATACAGCATGTGGTGTCCTAGCGTAGATTGGTTTTTTCTTCGGCCAGAAAGGTCAGCGTTCGCTGTACCGCTTCCGGGTCGGTGTCCATACAGAAGGCGTTAAAATCGTCGACGCCGAGATCTTTCAGCGCTTGTAGTTGGCTGCGCAAGGTCGCTTTGTCGCCAATTAGCGCGAGGTCGACCGGGTGCTCGGCACCCTCCTGGTCCAACATTGCCTTGTAAGAGGGTATGTGACCGTAGATGGCGGTTTTGTCGGCAACCTGGGTTTTGGCGTCCTCAGGCTTGTCGGTCAGTACGATGGGGAAACTCGCAACAACCCGAGGCTGTGGTTTATCTGCCGCCGCAGCTGCGTGCCGGATAAGTGGAATGGTGTGTTGCGCTAGCGTTTTTGGCCCGGTCATCCAGGTGGTGGTGCCTGCCGCGAGTTGCCCCGCGAGCTTTAGCATCGCCGGGCCCAGCGCCGCGACGATAATCGGTACTTCGCCAGCGTCTGCCACTGGCAGTTTGGCGTGTACTCGATACAGATCACCATCGTAATCGCAGCGCTCACGCCTGCACAGAGGCGCCAGCACTTGAAGGTATTCGCGCATTTGCTGAGCGGGCTTTTTATACGACAGGCCGTACATGTCTTCGATAACCAGCTTGTGAGACAGCCCAATGCCAAGATCAAAGCGACCGGCGCTGGCGGCGTTCGCGGTCAGTGCTTGTAACGCAAGCGATGTCGGATGGCGTGGTTGAATTGGTGTAACGGCGGTGCCCAGCCGAATCGACGTGGTTTCGCGTGCGGCCAGTGTTAGCACAGAGATCGCATCAGCGCTGAACACCTGACCCATCCAGGCCTGGTCGAGGCCAATGCTCTGGGCAAAACGAATTTCTTCCAGGTAGTCGTCAATGGTGTAGCGGCCGTTATTTTTCATGCCGCACATAAAGCCGATATTCATGTTCTGACATCTTCCGTGCGCAGTTGGGCATAGTAAAGCAGCTGTGCTTCCTCCATTGCCCATTTGTAATCTGCCTTACCGCTGGGCGAGCGTTTGATGCTCGACACATAGTAAACACGTCGCGGGAGTTTGTAGCGGGCGATATGGCTGGCGCAGGCCGTGTGAAGACTGTCGATGTCAGGGGCACGCGCGCCGCTGTGTAATTGCACCAGTGCGGTGACGCATTGACCGAAACGTTCGTGTGGAGTGGCGACAACGAGACAGTCGAGCACGTCTGGGTGTGCCTTCACCGCCATCTCAACTTCCTCGGCATAAATCTTTTCGCCGCCGGAATTGATGCACTGTGAATCGCGACCGAGCATGGTTATGGTGCCATCACTGTTGTGGCGCGCGCGGTCGCCGGGAATCACATACCGTTTTCCATCTTTAGCCGTTACAAAGGTCTTTGCAGTTTTGGCCTGGTCTTTGTAGTAGGCCAGTGGAATATAGCCGGATTTTGCAAGCAACCCAACGCGCTCATCCCCCGGTGGAATAATGTTGAGCTCGTCGTCGAGCACCACGGTATTGCGTGCTGGGGTTACCCGCGGTCCGCCCGCATTGGTTTCGGCTTTGCCTTTCTCGTGAATGGTGGTTCCGGTAAAGCCGCTTTCTGATGAGCCAATATTGTCGGTAATCACTACGTGCGGAAGTTTTTCTACATAGCGGTCTTTGAGCGTGGGCGAGAACACGGCCGACGTGCTGGCAAAGGCAAAGAGCGTTGAGGTGTTATAGCTGCTGCCGTCGACCTTTCCCTTTTCCAGCGCCATCATGAGAGGTTTGGCCATGGCGTCGCCTGTAACCATCAGAATATGCACGCCCTCGCGCTCCACCTGTTGCCAGACTTCGTGCGGATCGAAATGTTTGCTTGCCAGCAGAATAACCGTGCTGCCCTCGAATAACGCGCGCATTATGGCGCCCTGTGCAGCCCCGTGCATCAAAGGTGCCACTTGCAGTGATTTCATGTGCATTGCGTTTTCAGCCAGGCAGCGGTCTGCCATGGCCTCAGGTGTTGCTATGGGTTCCTGCGTGTACATATCAATGCCACCACATAGAATCATGACTGCATCTTCTTGGCGCCATACAACGCCTTTTGGCATGCCCGTTGTACCGCCAGTGTAAAGAATATAGTGATCATCGCCGCTGCGCGGTGGTAGTGGCTGGTCTTGGGCGTCTCGACGGGCGTCGTAGAAACACACACTGCCTTCCACCTCCGGGAAGCTTTCGCCTTCGTCTGCCCAGTCGATAGAGACAAAGTGTGTTATCAACGGCAGGTGCTGACGAATGCGATTGACGTTCGCCGAAAATGCAACATCGAAGACCAATGCTGTGAGGTCGGCATCGCGTGCGATGTATATCAATTCCTCATCCACGTAACGAAAGTTGATGTTGATTGGCGCCGCACCTATTTTGTAGCAGCCCAACATCGCGGTCACCCATTCGATACTGTTGTAGCCATAAATACCCACGTGGTCGCCCTTGCTGATGCCGCAGCTCAGTAGGTGAGCAGCAAAGCGACTGGAGTCTTCGTCAAGCTGGCGGTAGCTGGCGCGACGATCACCGCACACAAGGGCCTCTCTGTCGGGAATATTGTTCGCGACGCGTTCGAGCAGGTCAGCAAAGTTAAAGTCCATCGATTCAGCTTCCTGTGCAGTCTGAAAGGGTTTGCTTTTCCAATGCGTCGGCAAGCCGACAGAGATGGTGTTGGGTGCCACCAAGGTGCAGCTCTAAATGTTTAGCCCACTGACAATAGCGAAACAGTGGATAGTCCCGGTCTATCCCCATGCCACCGTGAACGTGTTGCGTTGCCTGACTAACGTCGTGCAATACATCGCCACACAAGGCTTTGGCCATCGCGCAGGAAAGCATCGCCCCGGGGTGTTTCTGGTCGACGTCATCAACTGCTTTCAGGGTTAGAATTTCCAGTCGCTCTATCGCGATGTAGCAATCTGCCAAGCGGTGGGCGACGGCCTGGAACGTGGCGATTGCTACCCCAAATTGCTTGCGCTGCCCCGTGTATTGAGCTGCCAGATCGAGCATGGCTTTGGCCACGCCGATGGCGGTTGCGCACTGCAGGGCGAGCAAAAGGTTGTTAATCTGCTGAACCAAATGCGTGGCGTCTTCGCCGTATGCTAGGCAAGCGGCGTGGGCGTTATGGAAGGTTATGTGCGATTGTGGTTCTCCGTGCGTTGCGAGCTGATCTTCTTCGACAACGCCCGCCTGGTCTTTGCGCACGAGCCCCAACCACAGGCCGTGTTCGCAAGAGGCTGTGACCAGCAGTTGTTCTGCGTCGGCGGCATAGGGCACGCAGTCTTTATTGCCATTGAGTTGCCAGCCGTTATCGTTGTGTTCAGCGCGGGTTGCCGGTGCTTCCAATACGTCATTACCCAGCTCGATCATAGCTGGGGTGCATATCACGCGGCCCTGTGTCAGCGCGTTGAGTAAGTCTGAAACGGCGTCTTGTTGTTCGAATGAGGATAGCCCGTGCGCTATGGCGATGCAGTATAGCCACGGCGTATGTGCTGTGTGCTCTCCAATGCTCTGTGCTACAGCAGCGGCGGCGTGTAAATCTAACGCGCTGCCGCCGATTGATTCGGGCAGGGAGATAACGTGCAATCCGCTGTCGACGAATTGTTGCCAGAGCGCGTGATCCCAGGCCTGTGACTGTGAGTCCATTTCACGTAATCGTTCCTGGGTCGAAAAGTCTTTGACTACGCGGTTGCACAGCGTCTGTACATCGTGATGTGTGTCCGGTATGGAAAAGTCCATGCTATCTTCCCCTGGGTAGAAACAGGCCGGCGCCGGCGATGATTTCCCGTTGTATTTCATTGGTGCCGCCACCGAATGTCAGCACAGATCCGACACGGTAGCGGTGTTCGAGCTTTCCTTTGAGTACGGCCCCTGGTGAGCCTCGTTTGAGTGTTGCGGCCTGACCGATGACTTCCATCAGGCGACGATAGGCTTCTACAAAAAACTCACTGCCAAACACCTTGGCGGCAGAGGAATCTGCCATGTCTGGATTGCCTGACTGCATTGACCAGGCTTGCTTCCAGCACATCAGCTTGAGTGTCTCCAGATCTAGCTGAACCCGCGCCAGGCTTTGTTTAACCCACGGCGTGTGGATGATCGGGTTGCCATTGGGGGATTTTGTTGTCGCCGCCCAGGCGCAGACCTCTTCGAACAGGCCGCCAAGCATGCCAGGGTTTACAATCGAGAGGCGTTCTCGATTGAGCTGTCCGGTGATCAGTTTCCAGCCCCCATCAATCTCGCCAACACGATATTTGTCAGGTATGCGAATGTTTTCGTAGTAGGTGGCGTTAGTGCGCATGCCCAGCGTGTGGATGGGGGTAAGCGAGAAGCCGGGCGCGCTGGTAGGGACCAGGAAGATGGTAATGCCTTTATGCTTTTTAATATCGGGATTGTGGTTGGTGCGCGCCGCAAGCCAGACATAATCGGCGAACTGGCCAAGGCTGGTCCACACTTTCTGGCCATTGATAATCCAGTCTTCGCCATCGCGGTCGGCGCGTGTTTTAAGGCTTGCCAAATCGGTGCCGGCATCGGGTTCGGAGTAACCCACGGAAATAATCACCTTGCCCTGCAATATTTTTCTTACCACCGTTTCGCGCAGAAATTCGCTGCCATGTTGCGCAAGCATTGGGCCCACGGTATCGACAGTGAGAAATGGATAGGGAAATCCGGAGTTCATGATTTCTTCGGTAAAGATGTACTGCTCGACGGGGCCAATACCTTGGCCTCCCAGTTCTTTTGGCCAGCCGAGTCCAAGCCAGCCGTCTGCGCCCATTTGCTGCAGTCGTGACTGGAAATGAGGGCCGCCACCTTCCATAAAGTCAGGTTGTGCCATTTCCTGCCGCATGGGCTCATCGAGTAGACCGCGCATGTAGTGACGGATTTTTTCTTTCAGAGCTTGTTGTTCTTCTGTTAATCCGATTCTCATGGCAGAAACGTCCTTAGTTTACTTTCGTCAGTTGGTCTAACTGCTTCTGGCATTTGTCGGAATAGGGCGGCAGCATGCCCGACAGCTTCATCAGGTTGATGGGAGATTGGCGGTAAATTGCGCGGGCGTGACTAAAGGTTCGAAAGCCGTCCTGCCCGTGATAGTGCCCCATGCCCGACGCACCAATGCCACCGAAGGGCAAGTCCTCACAGCTGGCTTGCCCCATCACATCGTTCAGGCAGACACTGCCGCTGATGGTGTTGTCGAGTACAAAGCGCTCTTCGTGTGTGTCATTGCCGAAATAATAAAGTCCGAGGGGGCGCGGGCGGGCGGCGATGTACGTCACGCATTCATCGATATTGTCATAGGTTTTGATGGCCATGACCGGGCCGAAAATCTCTTCGCGCATGATCGCCATATCGTCGCTGACATTGCTGACTAAGGTGAGGGGGATCTTGTGCAGATGTTCGGGTTGCTGTTCCAGATTTTCGTTTGCGGGGTTAATGCTGTGAATGCTCGCGCCTTTTTGTCTGGCGTCTTCAATCAGATTGCGAATGCGTTGATAGTGACGCTGATTAATAACGGAGGTGACGTCGGGATTGTCGATCAAGGTGGGAAACCAGGTGCTGTAGCACTGAGTGACCGCGTTAATAAAGTCCTGAAGCGCTGTTTTGGGCACAAACACATAATCTGGGGCCAGGCAGGCCTGCCCCTGATTGAGTGCCTTACCGGCAAAAATTCGCTCGGCGGCTTTATTGAGATCATAGGAGCGACTGATTACGACCGGCGACTTGCCGCCGAGCTCCAAAGTGCAAGGTGTCAGATTTTTGCTTGCGGCTTCCAGAATATGGCGCCCAATATGGGTGCCGCCAGTAAAAATCAGGTGATCAAAGGGCTGCGCGGCAAACTGCGCGCCTACCGCCGCATCGCCCAACACGACGGCTACCTCCTCGGGTGAAAACTGTTCTTCTATCAGCGTTTTGAGGAGTTGCGCGGTCTCAGGTGTCAGCTCTGAAAGCTTGAGCATGGCGCGGTTGCCGGCAGCCAGTATGCCGGTCAACGGTGACAGCGCCGTATATACGGGAAAGTTCCAGGTGGACAGATTGCCCACGGAGCCTTTGGGTGCATATTCGATGTGGGCCTTAGCGCCAAGTAGACCGAAGGGGAATGGCGGTTTACGCCGCTCCGGGCGCATCCAACGTTTTACATTTTTGATCGCGTGTTTAATGCCATCCATGGATGCAAGCACTTCAGACATTTGTGACTGGTGCAGTGAGCGATTGCCAAAATCCGCACTGACGACTTCTGTAATTTGCCGGCGGTGGCGCCCCACAAGATGATGCAGTCGCTGTAGTCGGTCAATTCGAGTGGCAGCTGTCACGGCGCCTTCTTTGATAAAGGAACGTTTCTGCTGGGTCAGAAGTTCCGAAATATCAGTAGCAGTCATGTTGGGATTTTCCGTGCATGTAGGGTTTTTCGTTGGATGATGTTAGGGGGAGCTTGGCAGCACCAGCGACACCGACGCTGGTGCTGCACGGGAGCTTACCTGCTACCGCTGGTTTCCTATCCGACTGATGTTTCATCGGCATCCCTCGCTATCTGTTCTCGTGCGTTTGTTTTTTTAATGCTGACGAGTTTGAGGTGACAAAAAATTTAGATTGCCATCGTTGAAATATACTACGGTATACAAGAATATAGTTGTATAAAAGATTGGTAATGTGGGTTGTTGCCAAATGGTCGATCAATGTAAGGAGCCGTTGTGAAAGAGATTGCGCCCAATACACCCGTGATTGTCGGGGTCGGTTTTTATCAGAACCCTACAGACGACCCGGCAGCGTGCCCCGAACCTTATGAAATGATGGTAGAAGCTGTTCGTGATGCAGCCAAAGACGCGGGTCGGCCCGACCTTGTTACTGCGATTGAATCCATTTCGGTCGAGCAGGGCATGTGGCAGTACCGCAACCCCGGTAAGCTGATTGCGGAGGCGATTGGCTGTCCCGGAGCGCGGAGCGTGTTGGCAGATTTGGGTGTGTTGCAGTTGACCCCGCTGTTCGACCTGTTTGCTGCGATACAGGCTGGCGAGGTCTCGATGGGCGTGGTGACCGGCGGCGAAGCAAAGTATCGAGACCTGCGGGCAAAGATAACCGGGACCGAAGTGAGTAACTATCAGGAGCCCGAGGATACGCCGCCCCCTGATGTGTATCACCCCACCCCGGACCCCTTTGCCACTCAGGCTGAATCCAATGCTGGCATCATGATGCCTGTAGAGCTTTTTGCGGTCATTGAATCGGCGTTGAGGGCAGAGCAGGGGCTGGATATAGAGTCGCATCGGGATCAGGTGGCAGAGCTCTACAGCGAATTCAGCGAGATTGCGGCAGCTAATCCACACGCCTGGAATCGCGAGCCTGTCGCCGCCAGCGATATTCGCAACCCGGCTGGGAAAAATACGATGCTGGCTTTCCCCTACACCAAGAAGCACAACAGTCAGTGGAACGTTAATCAATCAGTAGCGATTCTGGTGTGCTCGGTGGAGCGCGCGCGGGCGCTCGGCCTGAATGAAAGCCAGTGGATTTATCCGGTATCAGCGGCCCAGTCGCGCCACGTGGTCTGCTTGGCAGAGCAGCGCGCACTGCATACTCATCCGGGTACCGTAGTCGCAGGCCAGCGTGCCTACGAATTGGCCGGCATTTCGGCAGATAACATAGTCGCCGCCGATCTCTACAGTTGTTTCCCCTCAGCGGTGCAATCCTTTGCCCGGGATTTGAAGCTTAAGCGCAATATTCCCTGGACAGTAACTGGTTCGATGGCTTTTGCCGGTGGCCCTTATAATCATGGTGCACTCGATGGTGTTGCCAGAATGGTTGAAGTGTTGCGGGAAAAAGCCGAAAGAGATGCGGCACCTGGCTACGGGCTAACATCTAATTTAAGCGGCATATTCGGTAAACAGGCGGTAGCTATCTTTGCCAACAAACCGGGACCTGAGGGCTACCGATACGAAGATGTTACTGACAGTGTTGCAGCAATTGATAAGCCCGTACCGTCGATTACCGAGTATGACGGTCCTGCTAGAGTGCTGGGATATACCGTGGTATTTCACAAGGACACGATTACCCACGGCTTCGTGTACGGTGAAACGCCAGACGGCAAACGGGTCGTTGCTCGCTCCGACAACCAAGAAGCACTGAAAGTGATGACTCAGAAAGAATGGGTGGGGGAAACGGTCACTATCTCTGACGGCAAGCTGTTTTCCATCGAATCGGCAGCATCGGTTGTTAATCAATAATAATAGGAGAAAGTCATGAGTCAGGAACTGGATATCAGTACCCCGAACTGTACGATTGAAAAGAAAGGGCACGTGCTGGTAGTAACGCTGAATCGTCCGGAAGCAAAGAATGCACTTAGCGGGCAAATGATTGTGGGTATGTACCGTGCCTGGCGCCGCCTGGACGAAGACAAGGATCTCTACTGCGCCGTGCTGACAGGCAAGGGCGACACCTTCTGTGCGGGTATGGATCTGAAAACCGGCACCGAAGGTGGCGCGGATGCCGACGAAATCAACGCGATGATGAAAGACATTCCTGATCTGCATTGGCAAGCTTTGTTGCGACATAACCGGCCGACGAAACCGGTGATTCTTGCGGTAGAAGGCTATGCGTTGGCAGGGGGTACCGAGATTCTGCAGGGTACGGAAATCCGGGTCGCTGCTGAAGATGCGGTCTTTGGCGTTACTGAATGCAAACGCGGCCTGTTTCCTCTGGGGGGTTCCACGATTCGCCTGCGGCGTCAGATTCCCTATTGCCTGGCCATGGAAATATTATTGTTGGGCCGCCATGTATCAGCGCAGGAAGCGCTCGATTGGGGCTTGATAAACCGGATCGTTCCCAAAGGACAGGCATTGGCTGAAGCCATGAAAGTGGCTGAAGAGCTTTGTGAGAATGCGCCCTTGTCAGTACAAGCCATTCTTAAATCAGTAAGGGAAAACGATGAAAGTATGCCGGAACGCGATGCGCTGGCAAAAGAAGAACAACTGGGTTGGGGGATTTTTGCCACCAAGGATGCAAAAGAAGGCATGAAAGCATTCAAGGAAAAACGAAAGCCTGCCTTTATAGGTGAGTAATCAGGCGATGGGTCGAGCACTCGCAACAGATATGAATCAGATGAGGCAGTTATGGCCGCAACCCCGGTAACCAATTACGACGATTATATTCACGAGCCCAATAACCAGGATCTGTCTGGCATTCCGGGCGACGAAGGCCTTCCATTGATCGGGCATACACTGCAGTTCTACAAAGACCCCTTTGAGTGGTCGCAGAAGCAGTATGCTAAATACGGCCCAGTATGCAGAGTAAATTTGCCTAGTGGGAAGGGTATTGTTGCGCTGGGCCCAGACCTGATGCAACGCATCTACCTTGATCCCGACCGCGAGTTTTCCTCAAAGATGGGTTTTATGGACCGGGTGGCTAAGTTCTTCCCCGGCAGCCTGATTATGGAGGATTTCGAACACCACAAAGCGCAGCGCCGGATTTTCCAAACAGCGTTTAAAAGCGATGCATTGAAGAACTACACCCGCGATATCAATGCGATTTATCAGCGGGCCCTGACGGAGTGGGAAAGTCACACAGGACAGACTGTGCCCTTCTTCTTTTTGATAAAAAATCTTCTGCTGGAAGTGGCGGCGGAGATATTTATCGGTGAGTCGGAGCGGGGAGAACGGGTAGAGCGACTCAATCAGGCGTTTATCGATGCGCTTAACGGCATGATGTACCTGGTGCCCTACCGCTTGCCTGGAACAGTGCTGGATAAGGGGTTAAAGGGCAGTGAATATCTGCAGCAGTTTGTGGCAAGCCTGATTGACGACAGGCGCGTGGGTAACCGGCGCGATATGTTGAGTCTGATCTGCAGAGAAAAAGATGAGGATGGTAATTATTTTAGCGATGAAGCCATCGTCAATCAGATTATCTTTCTGCTGTTTGCGGCGCACGATACCACCACGGCTGCCATCACGCACACGATGTACTACCTCGCCCGCAATCCAGACGTAAAAGAAAAGCTGTATCGCGAGTGTTTATCAGTTGGCAAGCCGACACTGGACTACGAAGACCTTGCTAGTGTGCCCTATATGGAACAGGTGTTCTTCGAAGTACAGCGTGTGCGCACGTCAACGCCGTTGGTGCCCAGGCGAACTATCCGTGATGTTGAACTTGCCGGAATAAAGGTGCCGGCGCACACAATGGTGTACACGGTGCCCCGGTTTACGCATTTTATGGATGAGTACTGGACTGAGCCACACCGCTTTGATCCGGATCGTTTTTCTCCCGAGCGGGCAGAGCACAAGCAGCATCCCTTTGTCTTTCATCCCTTTGGTGGCGGCGCACATAAGTGTATTGGCATGCACTTTTCGCAGATGGAGTACAAGTGCTTTCTCTACCAGTTCTTGTTGAAATATGATTTTTTTGCAAAACACACTAAAGAACCTTTTATGCAGACCTTGCCTTTGCCGAAGCCGACTGATGACATGCCGGTAGAACTGTTAATACGATAGCTAGAGGTCTTATTTTGTTAAACAAGCTGAAAGCGCAATTGTTTCGTGGTGGTTTCAAAATTGCGAACAATCTACTGTGGCGCGGTCGCAATCGTTCGGTTGTAACCCATGATTATGTCCTTGCTGGTGGTCAGGTATCTGTTCGGTGCTATACGCCGGATACGGAGGCGCCGCGCCCTGTAATGCTCTATTTCCACGGCGGCGGCTTCGTAATTGGCGATGTTGCCTCCTATGACGGCTTCTGCCGCGACTTGTGTCAACGGGCGCAGATAGCGGTCGTGTCGGTGGATTATCGACGTGCGCCGGAATCGTTGTTTCCTGCCGCCGTAGATGACTGCATGGTTGCATTGGACTGGCTTGTGTCACAAACGCAGGTTCATGGTCTGTCATTGGAGCGTGTTTATATCGGCGGCGACAGCGCCGGTGGAAATCTGGCAGCGGTGACCACGCTGGAAGCACGAGAACGATATCCCGGCCTGTTAAAGGGCCAGCTGCTAATCTACCCAGTGACGGATCATTACCAGTCAGGGTTTGCTTCCTACAAGGAATGCGGGAAAGGTTACCTGCTGACTGAAAAGCAGATGATCTGGTTTTGGGATACGTATCTGGGGCGCTCGGAGAAAGAAGCGTTTGTTGATCCCCGGGCCACACCGCTGCGGCGCGACGACCTCGGGGGGCAACCGGTTACGTTATTGATAACCGCCGAACTGGATCCGTTGCGCGACGAGGGGCGGGCTTACGTTGAGAAACTACAGACGGCAAGCGTTGCTGTGTCGCACGCAGAATACGAAGGCTGCCAGCACGGGTTTATCGGCATCATGGGCCCCACAAAAGATCATAACCGGGCGATGGAGGATATTGTCGCCTGGTTGCGTCATCTGGAGTTATGACGCGCTCCGCGACTGAACCCTTTCCATTCGCCGGTGCAAATCTGCGCTACCAGCGACGCCTCGCCTGCGGCTTGATTCCATTACTCAATATGCTCAGTGATCGCGGGGTTGATATTGATGCAGTGCTTGCCCCCGTGAATATCCGGCGGTTTGAGTTGTTCGACCCCGCATTCACAATCAGTCGAGACGATGAGTTTCGGATTGTTGAGGCGGCGCTGCGGTATCTGAGAGAGCCAGCGCCGAGTCTGGCGTTGGCGCATTACTATCACCTGCACAATTTTCTAATGCTTGGTCTGGCGATGCGAGCCTGCGCCACCTTGGGTGATGTATTTGAGCTGATTATGCGTTATCCACGATTGGTCTGGGGTGTCTGTGAAACCCGGGGGACAATGCAGGGTGATTTAATTCGGTTCGATCTCCAGGCAGGCAATAGCCCTGTCGAACGCTTTTTGCTGGAGCGCGACATGGCGTGCATGAAAACGCTGTTTGGCGAGGCCCTCGGCGCCAGCTTTATTATAGAACGTGTGGGCTTTTCCCATGACATTAAAGAATCGTTTGCGCTTTATGAGCACTTTTTTGGTTGTGAGGTACTGTCCGGGCATGAAAATGCATTCCTTGCATTCAAGGCCAGTGAGCTGGCGCGACCACTGCCCACAGCTGACCCGCTGGCGTTGGAATTTTACGAAGCGCAATGCGCGCGGCAGGCCGCGGAAATGGATGCTCCATTCCGATATGCCTGCGTTGTTCGCGATCGACTATTAATCCAGACCCCCATTCCAGACTTGCAGGCACTTTCGTCTGATCTGGGTGTTGATGGTCGCACGCTGCAGCGGTACCTCAAGCGCGAGCAGGTGACATTCAGTGAAATACTGCGCGACGTGCGTGCCAAACGTGCCAGAGACAGACTGAGCTATTCAGCTGCGGCGATCGAGGAGATTGCGTTGGAGCTTGGCTTTAACGATGGGGTTGCGTTCTCCCACGCCTTTAAAACGTGGGAGGGAGTATCGCCTCAGCAGTGGCGTAAGGGTCAGGATTCAGCCAGGGAATAGGTCTCTGTGTCGTTCTGCGCTTGCACCGACACGTGTTCAAAATCGTCGAGATTGCAGGTTTTCATCATGCGGGTCCAGGCCTTCCAGCTATCGGGCCAGGTGAGTGGATCGCCATCGGCATCAAGGTACCAGCTCTGACAGCCGCTGGCCCATATGGTATGGGACAGTTTGCCTTTCAGCTTAGCGTACCAGGAATCCAGCGCGGAGCGTTTTACTTCAACGGTTTCCAGAGCGCCACTCTGCCACGCATTGATTAGTTGTATCGCATAATCGGCCTGCTTTTCGCTGATGGCTATCACCGAGTAGTTACCAACTGGACTGTTGGGTCCGAGGGTTAGAAAGAAGTTCGGGAAGCCAGGAAGGCACATGGAACGGTATGCCACCATTTTTTTGCGCCAGACATCGTTGATGGTGATGCCGTCCCGGCCTTCTAGTGAGATGGGGCGCATAAAGGCGGTGGAGTCGAATCCGGTCGCCATGACGAGGATATCCAGCTCGTGGTGTTGGCCGTCAGCGGTCACAATCCCATTGGGTACTACCTTCGCTATTTTCTCTGTGACGAGGTGAGCATTAGGTTTTTGCATCGCATCGTAAAAGCGTCCATTCATCACAACCCGTTTACAGCCGAACGTATAGTCGGGCGTTAGCTTTTTACGGAGCTCAGGGTTTTTGACTTTCTGTTTCAAGTGGCGGACCGCATTCCATGCAAACAGCTTGTGCATTGTGCGGTAAAACAGTGACTGGCTGGTCAGCGCTGTCGTGCCTTGTTCGAAAACATAGAGAGACAGGTTTTTTACGCGTTCTATGCGAGAGGGCTTAGCGCGAAACTTGGCCTTGTCGCTTTCGCTGTAGGGCTTGTTATCAGTGTGTACGATCCATTGTGCGGTGCGTTGGAAGACCGAAACCTGAGTATTCTCGGTATCTATGAGTTCAGGAATAATTTGTGTGGCACTGGAACCGGTGCCTATCACGCCAATCTTTTTTCTTTTGAGTTCAACCGAGTGATCCCAACGCGCGGAATGCATTTTGGGGCCGGCGAAATTTTCGAGTCCAGGTATCTCTGGGTATTTTGGACGGTGCAGAAAACCCGTGGCTGAAAACAGAAAGTCTGCCTCGAAGTGGGTGTCGTTGGCGGTTTCGACCTGCCAGCGACCGCGTTCGTAGTGGCAGCGAGTTACCTCTTCGTTGAAGTATGTGTGCTCGGCTAACGCATAGCGGTCAAACACCGATTGGAAGTAGGCACATATCTCGTGTCCCGGCGCGAAAAAGCTGCTCCAGTCCGGGTTGGGGGCAAAACTGTAGGTGTAAGCATGTGATGGTACATCACAGGCTACACCGGGGTACGTATTTTCGCGCCAGGTGCCACCAACTGAGCCGGCTTTTTCAAGTAGCGTTATATTGTTGATGCCGGCGAGCTTGAGCTTTATCGCCAGACCAATGCCGGTCATGCCGGCACCGATTATCACCACAGAAGGGTTTTGCCGTTGTGTGTTCATGTGTGGCACCTTGTATCCTGATCTGCTATCACCTTAGCGAAAGCGCCTGCCGAGCTGAATGTCGTCGGCTGCGCAGAACCTGATATTTCGCGACAGCAGCTAGACAAACACCGTAGCGTTGATGAATTCCACCTGCTGCCGCATTTTTTCCACGATCGGGTAATTGTCTTCCAGGCTCCAGGCTAGCAGCGTGGCTATGCAAAGGCCGATGATGATGTCGGTGAGTGTGTCGTCGGAAAAATCGTGTTGCAGCTGGTTCTGTGCCCGGGCCTCGACAATGATCTGCCGGATCAACGACGTAAATTGAGCGCGTTGTTCACTTTGCAGGTCGCTTTCTGCAGCGCCGCTGATGAGATAGAGATTGAGCAATTCTTTGTAGTGGTCTTTCACCCCGGAAAGTTCCTTGGCAATGCTCTTTAGACAGAATGCGACACGCTTCTTCGGATCGTTTATGCGTGTAATCTGGTCGGAAAAAGATTGGTAGGCGCGGTGGCTAAAGGTGCTGGCTACATGGCGAAGCAGATGTTCTTTGGTTGGGAAATGGTTGAAGAACGTTTTATGGGCGATATCCGCCTCTTTGATAATAGAAGCGATGCTGGTGTCAGAAACACCGTTTTCTTCAAACAGCCGCACAGCGGCTTCGGTAATCTTCCGCCGGAATTCCAGTTTGCGTTTTTCTATGCGGTTGATGGGTTGGGCGGCTGTCATGCGCGTTGAAACCTCAGGTGCGTCGGCGGAAGGCGGGGTTGCTCAAAATTGAGATTGTAAATCAAATATACTGTAGTATATTTAGAGATAATAATATAAATCGTCCGGAAAATCATGTCCGAGAGCGACGCTATTGATGTCCTTCTGAACGGCGCCAATTCTGCGACCGTAACGGGGCAGTGCAGGCAGTATGGCTGCCAGACGCTGGCAGCTACCGAGGTCGAGGTCTCTAGACTGCGCCTGTCCATCCACTTTCGCTCGATTTCATTATCCGATCAAAATCTATCGACACTGCCGCCGTCAAAGCTAAAGCCAAGGCCAAAGTGCCGGCCGAGCGATGAGCCTCATATTGTGCCGTTGGCGTTAAGCCTACGTTTTTTAGGCGCAGAAAATAATAATGCAGGGGGATGCACGTATGAACGTCTGGTTTAGGCTGCTTACTATAACGATTTGCATTTCCCCGCTAACGTCAGCGCTGGCGCAGGATGCTGCGGCTAAGGAGCCGACAGCCCGGTCTAATGTGCTTGAAGAAGTGTACGTCACGGCGCGTAAGCGAACCGAGAAACTGCAGGAGACGCCGGTGGCGGTCAGTGCGCTGGATGCTGATGCCTTGGCTGAAGCGGGCATTACGGCGATTACCGACTTGCAACAGTCGGTGCCGGGGCTGCAGTTCGGTGAAAGCGGTTCGAAAACACCGGCCATTTTTATTCGTGGAATAGGTCAGCGCGAGGCTGCGGCGGTGCTCGACCCCGGAGTTGGGGTTTACCTGAACGGTATATTCATTGCGCGGCAAGACTCCCAATTACTCGATACCGTTGATACTCAAACGATTCAGGTCCTGCGTGGGCCGCAGGGTACGTTGTTTGGCAAAAACAATACCGGCGGCGCAATACTGGTATCAACCCGTGAGCCGGATCTTGAATCACTAGAGGGTTCGCTGTTGCTCAGGCCAGGTAATTTTGGTCGGCGCGATGCAAAATTCAGCGGCAATATTCCGTTGGTTGAAGGCAAGGTTGGATTGCGCTTCGCGCTCAACAGCAAGCGCAGTGACGGCTACTTTGACAATCGCTTTGACGGCGGCACTTTTGGCGATGAAGACCGGGTTGCGGCAACCGGGCGTCTGTTGTGGGATGTGAGTGAGACATTTTCTGTCGATGTTTTCAGTTACTGGAGTCGGCAGGACGAGCTCAGCACGGGTATCAGCTGTCTCCTGCAAAACCCTGAATCCAATATTGCCCAGCTGCGTTATCCCAACCGCCCGGATTTTGCCGATGCCTGCGCGGCAAGCGAAGCGGCGGTTGATGATCGTGAGTTGGTGGTTAATCGCGCAGACAGTCGCATCGCCATGGATACAAGTATTTTTGCGCTGACGTTGAATTGGGCATTATCTGACGACTACGAGCTGAAAAGTATTTCCGGCCTGAGCCTGCAAAATAATATCGTGCGTAATGACGATCAGGATGGCACTGAGATCAGCGCAGTCAACAATGGCAGCATCGCGCTGAACTCTACCTTGGAGGCTGACGGCGAACCGGTTCCGGAAGAAGAGCGTATGCAGTTCAGTCAGGAATTGCAGTTGAACGGTGCGGCGTTCAGCGATCGCCTGCAATTTACCTTGGGGGCATTTGCGTCGCTGGAAACGATTGATGACAACCCCTTTGCGCAGTTGATCGGTCCCAAGGGTCTGGGTGGCATCCGGCCGTCCACCGCCTGTGCGGCCGGCTCGCCGGCGCTGGGTGCGCTGTGTGTCGGCGTGGATGATGGTTTTGTATTTCCACTGGCGACCTTTCTGGCGACCCGCAGCAATCTGGAAAACAAAAGCTGGGCGCTGTTTGCGCAGGGCAGCTATGAGCTGACCGAATACCTGTCGTTGACCGTTGGCGGGCGTTATACCTATGAAGAGCGAGAGCGTGACCTCACAATCTTTGAGATTGACCATCAGGAATACGGCCAGCGCCTGAGTAGTTTCGGTTTCCCAACCAGTTATATCAGTCAGGCCGGTTTCTACTCGCCGGTGCCGGTGCCGATTTTCGACCAGATTGGACAGAACATCCCGGACCTGCCGGTCATTGTTCGCGAATCTCGCGACGTAAAACAGGCGGATTGGACAGATTTCTCACCGTCGGTCACCTTGTCGATGGTGGCGCCCGGCGAATGGCTCGACACCATGAACCTGGACAGTTTCATGGTGTATGCCACCTACAGTGAGGGCTTCAAGGCCGGTGGCTTTGAGCCGCGGGGCCCAGAGCTGGTGCCCTTTGAGCCAGAGCAGGTTAATAATTATGAGGTGGGCGTTAAGCTCGATGGCCTGAACTCGCGATTGCGCTTCAATGCAGCGCTTTACCGCCTGGATTACGAGGAGATTCAGGTGCGCGTGGCAGAGCAGGGTGAGCGCATCAGCGATATTTATCTGTTCCTTTCGAATGCTGGCCTGGCGACTGTGCAGGGCCTTGAAATGGAGTCCACCCTGGTGCTCGGTAACTGGTTCCTACAAGGTAGTTTTTCCTATACTGATGCCAGTTATGATGAGTTCATGGGGCAGATTGTTATTCCGGGTCAAGGGCAAGATACGGTAGACCGCAGTGAAGAAGACTTTGCGCTAGTTCCGGAAGCGACCTACTCCCTTGCGGTGATGTACCAGTGGATGACGCCGATCGGACTTATTATGCCGAGGTTGGCTTATTATCACCGTGACGAACTATTTACCGGTATCGACTTTAAAGCGGTGGAGTACGAGAGCTCCTACGTTGATGCGCTGGATATGTTCAATGCGCGTTTGAGCTGGATACCCTCGGAGACATTTCGCCTGACAGCGTTTGTAGACAACCTGGCCGACAGGGAATATTTCAAAAGCGGGTTTTCGGTGAGTGCAGCGCTCGGCGCGGCTACCCTGGTGCAAGGTAATCCGCGCACATTTGGTCTGGAAATTGCGCTCGACTTTTAGCCAGGTCTTACGTCTTCGGCGCGGGGATTTTGAACACACCGCTGCCACGCGCTTTTACTCCCGCTTCAGATCGAATAAGCCCTGAGGCAAAGCCTGTGGTCTTTGTCGTTTTAAGGCACTCGGCCTCAACCCATAACCACTCGCCTTCTTTTGACGCGCTGAGGTAATCAATGCTGATGTTGATTGTTGGTGTTTGGTAATTTTTCGCTTCAAACCCGATAGCACAGGCGAAGGCGATATCGAATAACGCCATGGTAACCGCGCCGTGGCAGATTCCCATACTGTTCAAATGCTGTTTTTGCAGTAACAGCCCTACTTCCGGCGCGCTGTCGTCGGATACCTTTATGTAAACCGGGTGCAGCGCATCGTTAAAGGTGCCGTTCAGAGGGAGGGGGGTAAAGCCTTCGGGTGGTTTGGCCTGCTGCATTGTTTTCTCCTCAAGTGATCCAGTTATTGTGCCGAATGCGTAATGTGCACAGGTATACAGCTTGTTAATGAATTGTGCGGTCGCTCACGCTGGCTGTTCAGGTTTGGTTAACCCGCTGCAACTTACACTGGCGCCATATTTTGTTGTAACGATATAGGGAGGTTTTAATGCGTGTGAACAAGGGGATAGCTGTTTCAGGCCTGTCGTTGTTGATGGCTTTGAGTGCCCCAACCTGGGCGCGTGATACTTGGTACATCGGTGCGACATCTTATGAAACCACCATGAACAACAACACGGTGCACGATCGTGAGCGGGTAGAAAACTGCACGCTGGTCGCCTGTACCTCTTCGATTGTGTCGCGCGACTACCGCGGACGCTTCGACACCGACCGTCATCCAGCAATCAACTTTGGTTTTATTAACCGCGACGGCTGGCGTACAGAGTTCGAGTATACCGAAGCAGATTTCGGTATTCGTTCACAACAGTCAAAGGAAGATTCGATTGAATCTCGCAGAGTGATGGCGAGCTTTTGGCGGGACTTCAAATTCAATGATTCGCCGCTGGGTACGTACCTCGGTTTCGGCTTTGGCCTAGGGCAGCTGAAGCAAGGCCCGGCCGACGATGAGTTTGCTGTGGCTCAACTGGGTGGCGGCGTTACTTATGCGGTAACCCGGAACCTCAGTCTTGACTTGGGCTATCGCCTGTATTCCGCTGAGCCGGATATTGAGCTGGAAGACGACAATCGTCGCATCGACCTCGACAATCGCGGTCACAGCTTTAACTTCGGTGTTCGTTACTACCTCTATTGATCCATTCAGGTTCTCACCTTAAACCCGCTGGCGTAACCCGCCTGCGGGTTTTTTTGTGGCTGTACAGGCCGCTGCTGAATCTTTATCCTCAGTGCCAACATGGAGCTGCGCCGAGAGGAAAAATAATGAAAGCACGCATCGCTGTACTGTTGGTCGCCCTGCTAGCGACAGCCTGTTCCAAACAATCGGGAAACACCACAGCCGTTGGGAAAGACGCAGATCTAGACAGTGGTGCGCGGATCGCAGCAGCCGACACCACACCTGAAGTATGGCTCAGCCACGGTCGCGGCTACAGTGAGCAGCGTTATTCTCCGCTAACGCAGATTACCACTGAAAATGTTGAACGCCTGGGACTGGCCTGGGCCTTTGATCTGGGTACCAGCCGCGGCATCGAGGCGACACCACTGGTTGTCGACGGCCGTATCTACGTGACCGCTACCTGGAATGTTGTCTACGCTCTCGATGCCAAAACCGGTGAGGAAATCTGGAGCTTTGATCCGCAGGTGGATCGCAGCAAGGCCGCTGATCTGTGCTGCGATGTAGTCAATCGCGGGGTCGCCTGGTGGGACGGTAAAATCTACACCGGTACTATTGATGGTCGATTACTGGCTTTGGACGCCGCTACCGGGCGCAAACTCTGGGATGTGGTCACCGTAGACCAAAATAAACCCTATACCATTACCGGCGCGCCGCGGGTGGTAAAAGGAAAGGTGCTGATTGGTAACGGTGGCGCTGAGTTTGGTGTGCGGGGCTATATTTCTGCCTACGACGCTAATACCGGTAAACAGGTATGGCGTTTTTATACGGTGCCCGGTAATCCCGAGGCGGGCTTTGAATCTGAAATTATGGCCGAGGCCGCGAAGACCTGGACCGGGGATTGGTGGCGCTTTGGCGGTGGTGGCACCGTTTGGGATTCCATGGCCTACGATCCGGAGCTGGACCTGCTGTATTTTGGGGTAGGCAACGGCTCGCCCTGGAATCAAAGCATTCGCAGCCCGGAGGGCGGCGATAACCTGTTTCTGTCGTCGATTGTGGCGGTCAAACCGGATACCGGTGAGTACGTGTGGCATTACCAGACCACGCCGGGCGAAACATGGGATTACACAGCCACCCAACACCTGATTCTGGCAGACCTGCAGATCGGGGAGGATACCCGCAAGGTGATCATGCAGGCGCCGAAAAACGGGTTTTTCTATGTGATAGACAGAGCTACCGGTGAGCTGATTTCGGCAGAAAACTATGTGCCGGTGAATTGGGCCAGCCATATTGATACGCAAACCGGGCGACCGGTGGAACTGCCTGAGGCGCGTTGGGGTGGCCGCAAACCATATTTACAGTTGCCGGGACCACTGGGCGGGCACAATTGGCATCCCATGTCCTATAGCCAACAAACGGGGCTGGTATATATACCAGCACTTGAAACCCCCTATATTTATGCGGACGAAGAAGCGTTTAGCGCCAGTGAGGTGGGTTGGAACGCAGGAGCCGACGCCAGCTTTGGTTCCTTGCCAACGGATATGGCCCAGTTCAAGGCGATGCGCGCGGCTGTAAAAGGACGCCTGCTGGCCTGGGATCCGGTTGCCCAGAAAGCTGCCTGGAAGGTTGAGCACAACAGTCCGTGGAATGGCGGGGTGTTGTCCACAGCAGGAGGCTTGGTCTTTCAGGGCAATGCGGATGCTAAATTTGTGGCCTATGACGCGCGCACAGGCAAGCGCCTGTGGGATCACTTTGCTCAAACCGGGATTGTCGCCGCGCCCATCAGCTACCAGATTGATGGCGAGCAA
>NZ_JBFJTH010000009.1:0-46527 GCF_041625495.1 Litorivivens sp.
CATAAATTAACTCTCTTTGGGGTAGATGGCGTAATCTACGCCTGCCATTTTTTCCAGAATACGGTGTACCTGGCAGCTGTAACCGAATTCGTTATCGTACCAACAATAGATCACAGCTGAGCTGCCATTAACAATGGTAGCCTCACTATCGTAGATACAGGCATGGCGCGATCCAACGAAATCGCTGGACACCACCTCTGGCGAGTTTGAGTAATCAATTTGCTTGCGCAGCGGTGAGTGCAGCGCAACCTTGCGCATATACTCATTCACTTCTTCAACGGTAGTTTCGCGCGCGAGGTTGAGTTTCATGATCGCCATGGAAACATTTGGCGTCGGTACTCGAATCGCGTTACCAGTCAGTTTACCCTGCATTTGTGGCAGTACTTTGCCTACGGCTTTGGCGGCACCGGTTTCGGTGAGTACCATGTTCAGCGGGGCGCTGCGACCACGGCGCTTGGCGCTGTGGTAGTTATCAATCAGATTCTGGTCATTGGTATAGGCGTGAACCGTTTCCACGTGACCATTGAGCACCCCAAACTCGTCGTCCAGCGCTTTCAGCGGCGGGGCGATGGCGTTAGTGGTGCAGCTGGCGGCAGAGATGATGGTGTCGTTGTCGCTGATCTCACCGTCGTTGATTCCGTACACGATATTCTTCATATCGCCCTTGCCAGGTGCCGTCAGGATAACCTTGCTGACACCGGGACAGGCCAGGTGCTGAGACAACCCGTCAACATCACGCCATTTACCCGTGTTATCAACAACGATGGCATCTTTAATACCGTATTCGGTGTAATCAATTTCCTGGGGCGAACCGGCGTAGATCACTTTGATTTCGTTGCCGTTGGCAACGAAGGAGCTACGCTCTTCGTCAACCCTGATGGTACCTTTGAACTGACCATGCACTGAATCGCGCTGCAACAGACTGGCGCGCTTCACCAAATCGTCTTCTTTGCCGCTGGGGCGAACAACAACAGCCTTAAGACGAAGGTTCTCGCCGCCGCCGGCCTTTTCGATCAGCAGGCGCGCCATCAGGCGACCGATACGACCAAAGCCGTACAGAATGACATCGCGTGGCTCCCGAGTCGGCTCCGCCGATGTACCGATCAGGTCAGAAACCTGGCTCTTGACGTACTCATCTACTGAGATGCCCTGAGCCTTGCCATCAGTTTCATAACCAACGGCAATCCGGCCTGCATCGATATGGGCAGTACCCAGATCCAGCGTCGCCAGCGACTTGATGACGGGAAAGGTTTCGAATTCGGAGAGCTCGTTTTGCTCCACCTGGCGCACAAAGCGATGCGCCTGCATGATTTCGAGTACCGATTTGTTAACGAGGTTCTGACCGTAGATATAGGTCTTCACATTGTTGTTGCGGTAGAGCTGACCTACTAGCGGTATCATGCCTTCAGCAAGCGCCTCGCGCTCCTTCCAGTCAGCAAAATAGTCAGCCGGACGTGCACGTTTTCTCTCGGTCACGATGGGGTACCCTGTTGATTGCGCGGAAAAATGTGCGCGTATTATCTTTATTCCGCCCCCCAAGTTCAACCGGAACTGCGTGTTTGGGCGATAACAAAGACTTTCGCAGCCCTTGACACCAGCCTTCATTCACCAAAGGCATCAACAGCATTCTGTGAAATTATGGGGTTGGCGCGCTAAAATGCCGCCGCCCTACTCCACTATTCATTGCCAACGGACCCGTTTTACGTGCTGACCACTGGTTTAGACCTGACACTTCGCAAAGGACTCAAGCTACGCCTTGGCTCCGCCCATGCCGCCGCACAAAGCCTATCAGTGGCGGAAATCGCCCAGAATCAGGCATCACCGCTGGTGTTGGTCACCGACAATACCGCGACAGCCTACCGAGTGGAACAGGAACTGCGCTTTTTCGCCCCGGAATTGGACACCCACCTGCTGCCGGACTGGGAGACTCTGCCCTACGACCTGTTTTCGCCACACCAGGACATTATTTCCGAGCGGCTGCGCTGCCTGGCAGAACTACCGAGAATGCGACAGGGCATACTGGTGGTGCCGGTTACCACCCTGCTGCACCGCCTGCCGCCGATGGATTACCTGCATGGTCACAGCTTGCAGCTTCGCAAGGGACAGACCCTCGATCTGGACGCCATGCGGCAAACACTGGAAAAAAGTGGCTACCGACATGTCGATACGGTCTACGAGCACGGCGAATATACACTGCGCGGCGCTCTGCTCGATCTGTTCCCCATGGGCAGCCGGTCGCCCTACCGCATAGATTTATTTGACGACGAGATCGACACGCTGCGAAGTTTCGACCCTGAAACCCAGCGCAGCCTGGAACAGTTTGACAGCGTAGATCTCCTGCCTGGCCGGGAATACCCCCTGGATAACGCGGGCATCAAGGGTTTTCGTGACCGCTGGCACGCCCGCTTTGACGTAGATCACCGCCAGTGCCCAGTTTACCAAGATATTTGTGAAGGAATTGCCAGCGCCGGTATTGAATACTACCTGCCACTCTTCTTTGACAAATGCGCCACCCTCTTCGACTATCTGCCAGACGACACTGCCATTGCCACTATCGCCGGTATAGAGGCGTCTGCAGAGCACTTTTGGAAAGATGCCCGGCAACGTTACGAGCAGCGCGCCGGAGATCGCCAGCGCCCGGTTCTCTCGCCAACAGAGATCTTCCTGACCGTTGACGAACTGTTTGCCCGAATTAAACCGCGGCCCCAGCTGGTTATCCACACTGACCCCCTCCCTCAGGGCACCGGTGGTCACAACCTGCCGTCATCGCCACCGCCGGCGCTACAGATTGACGCCCACGGCGACGACCCTGCAGCGGCGCTACGGCAGTTCAACCAATCCAACCGGGTATTGTTGTGTGCCGAATCCGCCGGCCGTCGCGAAGCGCTGATTGAACTCCTGTCACGTCACGCGATGAAACCCCAGCAAGTGTCCGGCTGGCAGGCTTTTCTCGAGAGTTCCGCCGGATTGTGTGTCACCACGGCAGCACTGGAACACGGCGCAGTTTTGGCCGCCGACAAGCTGGCATTGGTATCCGAAAGCCAACTGTTTGGCCACCACGTGGCCCAAAGTCGACGGCGGCGTAAAGCGACCACGGCAGTTGACCAGGCAGTTAAAAACCTTGCCGAACTGCGCATCGGCGCCCCGGTTGTACACATAGACCACGGCGTCGGACGCTACCAGGGCCTGCAAAGCCTTGAGGTCGGCGAACAGGTAGAAGAGTTCCTGGCTCTGGAATACGCTGACGGTGCCAAGCTCTATGTACCGGTGAGCGCACTGCACATGATCAGTCGCTATAGCGGTGCCGATGAAGCCACAGCCCCACTGCACAGGCTCGGCACAGATCAATGGAGCAAGGCCCGAAAAAAAGCGGCCGAGAAAATCCGCGATGTCGCCGCCGAGCTGCTGGACATCTACGCCAAGCGCGAAGCCCGTACTGGCTACGAATACCAGCTGGAACGTGAAGACTACCTGCGTTTTGCCAGTGAGTTTCCCTTCGAAGAAACCCCCGATCAGGAACAGGCCATCGAAGCAGTACTCAACGATATGCGCGCTCCGCGCCCCATGGACAGGCTGGTCTGTGGTGATGTCGGATTCGGCAAAACCGAAGTGGCCATGCGTGCCGCCTTTGTCGCGGTACAGAACAATCGCCAGGTAGCCATTCTGGTGCCCACTACCCTGCTGGCTCAACAGCACTTTGAATCTTTTCGCGATCGTTTTGCCAACTGGCCGATCACCGTCGACGTTGTATCAAGATTTCGCAGCCAAGCCGAACAAAGCGCAATCATCGACCGGCTGAACGCGGGCAAGATTGATGTACTCATCGGTACCCACAAGCTGCTCAGCAGCGATATCAAATACAAGAATCTCGGGTTGGTCATCATCGATGAAGAGCACCGGTTTGGCGTGCGTCAGAAAGAGGTGCTCAAGGCGCTGCGCGCCGAGGTAGATATTCTGACCCTGACCGCCACTCCGATCCCCCGAACCCTGAACATGTCCATGTCTGGCATGCGCGACCTATCGATTATCGCCACGCCGCCCGCACGTCGTCTGTCGGTAAAGACCTTTGTACGCGAACACGACGACGCCCTGATAAAAGAAGCTATCTTGCGCGAGATTCTGCGCGGGGGGCAGGTGTACTACCTGCACAACGATGTGAAAACCATCGAAAAGGCGGCTCGTGAACTGCAGGAAGACATTCCGGAAATTCGCGTTGCCATCGGTCACGGCCAGATGCGCGAGCGCGAGCTGGAACAGGTGATGAGCGACTTTTATCACAAACGCTTCAATGTGCTTGTGTGCTCAACCATCATTGAAACCGGCATCGACGTACCCAATGCCAACACCATCATCATCGAGCGCGCCGACAAGTTTGGCCTGGCGCAGTTGCACCAGCTGCGTGGGCGCGTTGGCCGCTCCCACCACCAGGCATACGCCTATCTGTTGACACCTCCCGCTCGGCAGATGACCGCAGATGCAGAAAAGCGCCTGACCGCCATCAGTGAAGCTGACACCCTCGGGGCCGGTTTCACCCTGGCCACCCACGATCTGGAGATCCGTGGTGCGGGCGAACTGCTCGGCGATGAGCAGAGCGGCCAGATCAGCTCGGTAGGATTCAGCTTGTATATGGAAATGCTGGAGCGGGCGGTGACCGCCATCAAGGAGGGCCGCACGGTAGACCTTGAAAAGCCGGCCGTGAGCACGGATATCAATCTGCGCCTGCCAGCTCTGATTCCCGACGACTATCTGCCAGACGTACAGGGCCGCCTCATTCTCTACAAGCGCATTGCCAGCGCCGCCAGCGACCATGAATTGAGGGAACTGCAGGTAGAAATGATCGACCGCTTTGGACTTCTGCCAGACGCCACCAAAAACCTGTTCCGGCTAGCCCAGCTAAAACTGGAAGCCGACCGCCTCGGCATTATCAAAGTGGAAGCATCTGCCCAGGGCGGTCGCATCGAATTTTCCGACGAACCCCGGATAGATCCAGCCAATCTGGTCACACTGGTGCAGACCAAACCGGCGCGTTACCGTCTGGAAGGCGCAACGGCATTGCGCTTTTCCGAACCATTGGCTGATAATGAACAACGCTTCGAATTTGTTGAAACCCTGATAAGAGAGTTGGCACCCGCCGCATGAAAACCCGCCCGATGATAAAAACTCGTTACTTCCGGCCGTTTACCGCACTACTGCTGGCCCTAGGGTCTGCTAGCAGTGCGCTAGCACAAAGCTCCCAATCCGGGTCGACGGAAGGCTGGTACCAGGTTCACATGGCGGTATTTGAGCATCGTGGGGACGCTGGTGAACACGACGAACTGTGGCGCAACCAGTTGCAACTGAGGTATCCGCCCAAATTAATACGGCTGAAAACACGCGAGCAGTTTCTCGCCGACCTATGTGGCATCTCAGAACCCGACCCCAGCGTAAACGCTAGCGAAAACCGTCTACTGGACATACTTGAGCGGGTTGACGCCGGCGAAGATTACCCCACTGACAGCTACGAAAACCCGACACCGGCCCAACCACTGGACCCCGCCTGCAAAGAACGCTATCCAGAGCGTTTTCCGGCCAGCGGCGCAGAAACGGCCAAAGCCCGAGCCGACGCCACCGTGGCCTCTGCGCGTGAAATGGTGGGTGACAACACAACAGCAGCAGCAACAAGCAGCGCCCTTACAACGCTGACACCTTACGTACTGGCGCCACAGGTGCCGGACGCTGAATTTGCAGAAATGGTAAAGAAACTTAAAGGTGCCTACCGCTACCGCATGCTGTTCAGTGGCAGCTGGCCGCAACAGTTGGAAACCCGCAGTAAAGCCACGCCACTGTTGGTTCAGGGCGGCAATCAGGTTGGCCGTCATTTTGAGCTGGAGGGTTACGTCAAAATCGCCCTCGAACGCTACCTACACATCGACACCGATCTGTGGCTCAGCCGCTACAATGGCCAAGCGCAAACAGGCTCAGGAGCCTACCGCAGCGAACCGCAAACCCCGCGCATGAACGAGTTTCCGGCCCTGCCAACCCCCTTTCCTGTCAACGACCGCGACAGTGCGGCCAGATTACGGCAGCAGCGTGCAGCCGAGCGCTATGCCCAGCAGCAATATGCTGATGAGTCATTCAGGGACGACAACGAGATGCCGCGCCGACCCAGCAGCAACCTCGACATTCTCATGGCTGAAGACAGTAGCTACTATGTAGAACGCACCGTGGTGATGCGCCAGAACCGGCGCATGCGTAGCGGTGAAGTACATTACCTTGATCACCCACTATTCGGTGTATTGATCAAGATCACGCCGATTACAGCGCCCAAAAGCAACAGCGACAAAACCGCCGCGCTTAACCGCTAACGGTCGCGGCCAGCAGGTTTTTCACGCTTTGCATTCCGCTGTCGATTACTTTTTGGATATCAGCCATAGTAATGGGCTCATCGCTGAGGCCGGCAGCGGGATTCACCACCAGACACAACGAAGCGTAGTCGAGCCCCAATTCCCGGGCCAACGCCGCCTCTGGCATACCCGTCATGCCCACCACGTCAGCCCCGTCACGTAACAATTTCTGCACTTCGGCGGCTGTCTCAAGGCGTGGCCCCTGGGTGCAGGCATAGCACCCATCCTCAACCAGCACCATGGCCTGCTTGGCGGCTGCGTTCAACAGCTGCGCACGCAAATCGTCGCTGTAGGGTGAGCCAAAGTCGACATGGTCCAATCGACCATCGTTGCCATCGAAAAAAGTATGCTCTCGCCCCCAGCTGTAATCGATAATCTGGTCAGGCACCACCAGTGCGCCGGTACCGCAACGCGCGGTGATGCCCCCCACCGCATTTACCGCAAAGACCGCTTTCACGCCGACTTGCTGCAAGGCCCAGATATTGGCCCGATAGTTGATTTTATGCGGCGGCAAACGGTGCCCGTCGCCATGCCTGGGCAGAAAGTAAAAACGGGATCCGCCGTAACGCATGTCGCGCAGTGGCGCGCTGGTTTCACCATAAGGCGTATCCACCACCCTGGCGGCTAACACTTCGGCACCATCCCAATCACATAACCCGGTTCCGCCGATGATGGCTACTGCTTCACTCACGCCGATGTCTCCTGTTGCGCAGTGGCGCCCTGTTCGGCGCCCCCCTGCTCTATCTGATCAGCCACTTCCTGCTGTAATTTAACGGTGGTTGTCGGATAAGCGACATCCGCACCGTGCTGATGAATAATGCCCAGCACATCGAGCAGCACCCGCTGCTTGATCTCGTGGTAGGCCACCCAGTTGGTTGTTTTGGTGAAGGTATAGATGAAAAAATCCAGCGACGACGGGCCAAAACCATTGAAGTTTACAATCAGGGTTTTGTTCTGATCGATATCATCGTGCGATGCGAGGTAGTCTTTAACATCGCGGACGATATCCGCCACTTTGCGAGCGTCGTCGTAGCGTACGCCTATCGTTTCGTAGATCCGGCGATTGAGCATCCGTGACGGGTTTTCCACCGATATTTGCGTGAACGTGGCATTGGGCACATACAGAGGCCGCTGATCAAAAGTGCGAATGCGGGTTTGGCGCCAACCGATATTTTCCACCACACCTTCGATATTCTGGTCAGGGGAACGAATCCATTCACCCACAGCGAAGGGCCGGTCCAGGTACACCATGAGCCCACCAAAAAAATTCGCGAGCAGATCTTTCGCGGCAAAACCTACCGCGATCCCACCGATACCGCCAAAGGCTAATACGCCGGAAATGCTATAACCCAGAGTCTGCATAGCCACCAGCAGCGCAGTAATGATTATCGCCGTTTTGACCAGCTTACCAATGGCCATTACGGTGGTAGGATCGAAGGGCTCTTCCTGCTTGGTGTACTCTCCGGACAATAAGCGGCCTTCCACCTCTCGCACCAGCCCTACCAGAAACCAGGTGATGATCAGCACCGCCAACACCGCACGCAGGTTATTTAGCACCGAAAATATTTCCGCGTCGGAAGTTTGCAGTATCAATTGCAAGGCGTAGCTGAAGCCCACCAGCCAGATCATCCAGTATGCCGGCCGACGTATTGAAGCTAACAGGGCGTCATCCCATACGGTGTGTGTTTTCTCAAGCTTGGTTTTAAGGCGATCCAGCAGCTTGCCGACAACATAATTGAGCAGCGCTGTAACAAGTATCGCTGCGAACACTTTCCACAACCACGGGTAATCTTCTATCTGGACTTTCTGTAGCCAGTTTTCGAACATTGCTCCAATCCCCAATATTTTCCAGACAAGTCTCTTGCTAGATTATTTTATTACGTAAGGCATGCTGCTTATAAGGCCACCGAATAAAAAACCGGTGTTACGGCGGGACCAGTTCGCAGGATCGACGCTTAACCAGATGAAAAGCAAACTATTTTACACATCTTAGGTACTTGTACGTACGCATAGCCACGTGAAATTTTGACTGAAATCGGCCTCTAGACAGCACACGCACTGGTGTTACTTTGTAGCTGTCGCTTCATCTTTGAAGGAGTACGCAATGAATAATGTGAGGCCCCAAATTGGGAGCTGGTATAAAGACCTGCAACTCGGCGCAATCTTTGAAGTGGTCGCTATCGACGATGCCATCGAAACGCAAATGGTTGACGGTGAAATTTGCGAATACGATCACGATAGCTGGAAAGAGCTAGTACTCGAACACGTAGAGGAACCCGAGGACTGGCGCAGTCCCTTTGAGCTCTCTGACGATGACTACCGCGATTCCAGCGATTATTCCTCCGCTGGAAGCTGGCGCGACCCGCTGAGCGAAATCGAACCTGACACCATCAACGGTCTACTCGACGATTTCTGATCCTTTACCGTACCTCTGAGCCATCCCTGTGATGGCTGCCCCCCTTATTCTGTTTGACCCGTCGTCTCTACCCCACACTCACGCGCTAAAAAAAACTTGCGCAGCCAGACTTCCTGTATATACTGACAGTAACTGTATATCCGAACAGGAATAGCAATGAGCACACTGACCGCCAGGCAACAGGAAGTTCTCAACCTAATCAAGCAGTACATAGAAGAAACCGGTTACCCTCCCACACGCGCTGATATTGCCCGTGAGTTGGGTTTCCGCTCCCCTAACGCCGCAGAAGAACACCTGAAAGCATTGGCGCGCAAAGGCGCTATCGAGATGATTGCTGGCGCCTCGCGCGGTATTCGCCTGCCGGAGGGCTCCAGCGGAATCCCCGTGGTGGGCCGCGTTGCTGCCGGCAATCCCATCCTGGCTCAAGAACACATTGAAGAGTACTGCGACATGCCGGGTTCAACCTTTAAACCCCGCGCCGATTACTTCTTGCGAGTACGCGGCGACAGCATGATTGATATTGGCATTTACGAAGATGACCTGCTCGCCGTGCACCGCACGAGCACAGCCAATGCCGGCGATATTATCGTGGCCAGAATTGACGATGAAGTGACGGTAAAACGCTTTAAACCCACCAAAAGCAAATACCAGATTTTACTGCTACCTGAAAACCCCGACTATGAGCCCATTGAAGTGGATTTGAGGGAACAGGATTTTGCCATTGAAGGCCTCAGCGTCGGCGTGTTGCGGAGACATTAATATGGAAACTCAAA
This sequence comes from Litorivivens sp., assembly GCF_041625495.1. GTDB lineage: Bacteria > Pseudomonadota > Gammaproteobacteria > Pseudomonadales > Spongiibacteraceae > Litorivivens. The sequence goes on from NZ_JBFJTH010000009.1 coordinate 9,573, forward strand.
ACGAAATGTTCGCAGTGAACCCGGCATCGGCCGATGTTCTCAACCTTAACCGTAGTCGCATTGCAGAATTACATCTCCCGGCGAGCAACCCGCTTTCCAGCCAACCACTGCTGACCGGCATTCTGCGCGAGCTCAACGACACCGACGATAACCGGTGGGTCTGCTGGATTGCCGACACGCCAGTCAAAAGCTTTCTAAGCGCAGATGCACGACGCAGAGGCCACCACCTGCTTCAGGTACTGGCCCGAGACGCCAGCGGCACACTGCCCCTCGCCCTGCGCGCCCTTCAGGGCGGCCGCAGCCATACCGTCGTGATGCTGGCACACACCCCCCTGAGCAGAGCCGATTATGCACAGCTGGAATGGGCAGCCAGGAAAGGCCAGGCGGAATGCCTGTTGATTTATCTCGACAGCGCGCAGTGACCTGATAAGGCGCCGGACACGCGGCTTCAGTGAACCGTTTTGTTGTCCGGCGACGTCATATCCAACAGCTCTTCACCTTCGATCTCCTCTTCCATGGTAATTTCCGGGGCTTCAGAAGCAACTTCAATGCCAGCCTGTATCATCGCCCGAGCCACTTCTAGGGGCGGGGCTGCCATAAACTGACGAGAGGCCTCTGAAAAGCTGATAACAACTAGCGGTTCGCTGTCGTCATCAGAGCGTTGCAGGACGATATCCCCGTTCGGCAGTTCCACGAGTTCGAGGTAGGAAAACACACTGACACCTTGTTGGATTCAGGGCCAAGCCCTTTGGTTGGGGAAATTGTAACAATCCCAGCTCACAGGAGCCAATGAAAGTCTGGCAGCCTTCAGTATTCCTGCTGGCCGTCCCGATGGCGGTCAAACAGGGACTGCAGCTCATCCGCCACGCTATTCAGCGTGGTTTCATCCCAAACGCGCCCGGCAGTAGATACTGCTATCACGTCATCTGCGGCACTGGCAGTACTGACTGCCAGAGGCAAAAAGTCTTCAGCCAGCAGGTTTTGCAGCCACGGCTGATGCACTTCCCGTTCGGCCAACTCGACCATCTCAGGTATCGTCTGCCCCATCCGCTCCAGCTCGGCACAACCGTGTTGAGCAGACACCGGCCGCAGCGAAATCTCACGCTGCTCACACAAATCCGCTAGGTGGCAGCGATACGCCAGTTGTAAATGAAATATCGCGTGATGCCGGTCTACCGTATCACTGTGCTCACCCCAGTACGGATCAAGCGGCTGTGAAAATCGGGCAATACATTTGCGCGCGAGAAACAATTCCAGATTGGCATGTGCGCGTACTGAAGCTGCCACCGCTTAATCCTTTTTAGCCGTCTTTTTTGCGGCAGCTTTCTTCTTCGCCGCTTTTTTCTTGGCGGGCGCTTTTTTCTTCGCGACCTTCTTCTGCACGTCCCAGCGACCGTTTACGTAGTAAGCAGCCCAGCCTGTTGGCTTTCCGCCATCCTCTGTCTGGACATAATGTTCCTGGCTCTTGCGACTGTAGCGGATTACCGCTGGTAAGCCAGCGTCGTCAGCTACGGGAGCATCGAACAGGTAGCTGTACTTCGGATCAATTTCCTCTTTGTGTGGCAGTATTTCAGCCACCAGTGGCGCGCGCGTCTCACGATTTTTCGGAAAGCCCTTCGCTGCCAGAAACAGACCAGCAGCACCGTCGCGCAGCACGTAGTAATCGTCCACTTTTTCGCAGGCCAGTTCAGGCATAGGCACCGGATCCATTTTCGGCGGGGCCGGTTCTCCACTGCGCAAAAGTTTACGAGTATTTTTACATTCATCAGCGGTGCAGCCGAAATACTTGCCAAAGCGGCCTGTTTTCAACTGCATATCGGCGCCGCATTTATCACACTCGATGACAGGGCCATCATAGCCTTTGATCTTGAACTGTCCCTGCTCCACCTCGAAGCCGCTGCAGTCCGGGTTGTTACCACAGACATGGAGCTTGCGAGATTCGTCAATCAAGTAGCTGTCCATGGCGGTATTGCACTTGGGGCAGCGATGGCGGTTAATCAACAGCCGCGATTCTTCTTCGTCGTCTGCGTCCGCCCGAACCACTTCGTCACCGGGAATCAGGTTGATCGTACGCTTGCAGCGCTCTTTGGGGGGCAATGCATAGCCCGAGCAACCCAAAAACACGCCGGTACTGGCCGTGCGCACCTGCATGGCTCGACCGCAATCAGGGCAGGCTATATCGGTTTCCGACGGTTGATTACTGCGCATGCCGTTGTCGTCGGATTCCGCCTGCTCAAGCTTGCTGGAGAAATCCGAATAGAACTCATCCAGTAGCGCACGCCAGTCTTTTTTAGCGCCGGCCACCTCATCTAAGGCTTCTTCCATGTTTGCGGTAAAGCTGTAATCGAGCAGATCACTGAAGCACTCCACCAGGCGATCAGTCACAATATCGCCCATTTTCTCAGCGTAAAACCGCCGGTTTTCTACCCGCACATAACCGCGATCCTGAATGGTGGATATGATGGATGCATAGGTAGACGGTCGACCTATACCTCGTTTTTCGAGTTCTTTAACCAGCGACGCTTCGGTGAAACGCGGTGCCGGCTTGGTAAAATGCTGTGAAGGGTCTAGTTTGACCAGCGCCAGGGTATCTCCGACGTTAACATCGGGCAGCTCGGTGTCTTCCTCTTTTTTGCTGCCAGCTGGTGGCTGGGCCCGCAGGTAGCCGTCAAAGCGCATAACCCGGCCACGGGTTTTCAGCTCAAACTCTCCGGCCTTAACGGTCACACTGGTACTAGTGAACTGGGCCGGCACCATCTGACAGGCGACAAACTGCCGCCAAATAAGGGTGTACAGCCGCTCCGCATCACGCTCCATGCCTTTAAGCTGGGTTGGTAGCAGAGTGACGTCCGAGGGGCGAATCGCTTCGTGCGCTTCCTGGGCGCCCTCCTTACTGCTGTAACGGTTAGGCGACTCCGGCAGATACTTTTTGCCGTATTCTCCCTCGATATAGTCGCGACACTGGGCCACCGCATCATTACTGAGGTTGGTGGAGTCGGTACGCATGTAGGTGATGTAGCCAGCCTCGTACAGCCGCTGAGCCAGCATCATGGTCTTCTTAACCCCAAACCCCATGCGCGTACTCGCGGCCTGCTGCAAGGTTGAGGTGATATAGGGTGCGGATGGGCGACTACTAGTGGGTTTGTCTTCCCGATCTGCCACGGTGAATGTGGACTCTTTGAGAGCATCCACCGCTGCCATCGTTTGCGCTTCATTACCGGGCCTGAAATTCGCATCGCCCTGCTTTTTTACTTCCAGCCGCAGCGGGCCGTTGTCATGCTTTAGATCGGCATGGAGCTGCCAGAATTCTTCTGGAATAAACGCCCGAATTTCACGCTCGCGCTCTACAATCAAACGCACCGCAACCGACTGAACCCGCCCCGCAGACAGGCCCCTGGCAACCTTTGACCACAGCAACGGCGACACCATGTAGCCCACAACGCGATCGAGAAAACGGCGTGCCTGCTGAGCATTAACGCGGTTCAGATCGAGCTCGGATGGTTTGGAAAACGCTTCGGTGATCGCCTTTTTGGTGATTTCATTAAACACCACCCGACGATAGCGAGATTCGTCGCCAGCAATGGCCTCGCGCAGGTGCCAGGCAATCGCCTCCCCTTCGCGGTCAAGGTCCGTTGCGAGGTACACGTAATCGGCGTCTGCCGCCAGCTTCTTCAGCTCGGCGACCACCTTTTCCTTGCCCGGCAGGATTTCGTATTTGGCTTTCCAATCGTGTTCAGGGTCTATCCCCATCCGATTGATCAGCTGCTCTCGCGATTTCTTGCGCTTATGAGCCGCCTTTTCTTCCGGCGACATTTTGCGAGTTTTGGCGGCAGCCTTGGCACGCTCCTTGGGATCAACAGCCTGTTTGCCACCACCACTGGTAGGCAAATCCCGGATATGGCCGACACTGGACTTGACCACAAAGTCGGGGCCCAGGTACTTGTTGATCGTTTTTGCTTTCGCGGGTGATTCCACGATTACCAGCGATTTGGCCATAATATCCTTCTAACATCATGCTGATCCGGTGACTGTTGCCACGTCGAAGAGGCGACATATATAAGACCTCACTTGCGGCGGGTCAAGCGCAAGTCCGAATTTGGCAAGGAATTTGTGGTGCGCAACCCACACAAGACAATCTGATTCAGCAAGCGGATTCATAGGCAAAACGCGGCACCGACGCTTCACCAACCTGTACATTTTCAGTAAACATGGTCAATGGCCTCACCCACAACCCGCGCTCACCATAGAGCGGCCGATATACCACCAGGAGCTCTTCCGTCTCGCTATGTCGGGCAGTACCAAGCACCTCGTATTCGCCCCCTTTATAATGACGATATCGCCCAGGCTTAGGTATTTGTTTTTCGGCCAATTGCCGTTCCCCCTGCCAATTGTCGTATGTCTTCAAGCAGCATTGCGACCTGCTCTACCGTAGTTTCATCACCGCGCTCACGCCAGTAGAGCACGTAACCTTCAGGTGTTGAACCAAAGCCCACCATATCGGCACCCATCCTGGCGCGCAATGCCGGGAGAGCATCCACAACCGCCTCAGGACAGCTACCATCAATATCCCTCTCGCCGTCTGGCGCCTCCCGCCAAACAAACCAGTGCGGGCGGATTCGGTTGCGTTCGCGCTGCATCCGCAAGCTATACGCGACGCCTTTAGCTGCCGCCTCCTTGCGTACCTTGCTGCGATGCGATTGCGGCAAATCTACCAAGCTGATAGCCAAACCCAGCTGCTGCGCCCGCTCTCGCAAACGCGCCTGTCGCTTTTGCGCCGGGCTCGGCATGACCCACATGATGGGGGCTACGACAAAGGCGACAACGATAAAACCAATCAACCAACCCACAATTTGACCCTCGAAAACTGGACGCGCACGGAAATTTCATCCTTAATTAGATTACAGCCTACATTTGGAGGGCGATACTATATGCAAAACTACCAGCGTGTTGTAACAGCCATCGACCTTTCCGAAGAGTCCGCCGCAGTGGTCGACCGCGCCAACAATATCGCGGCCCGCAACTCCGCAGAACTCCACCTAGTCCATGTGATAGAGCCGCTTAGCCTCGCCTACGGCGGCGATATTCCCATGGACTTTTCCGGCGTGCAGGATCAATTGCAAGAGCAGGCTGAGAAACAACTGCGGCAGTTCGGCGAGCGCTATACACTCCCGTCTGATCGTCTACACTTACTGATCGGCAGACCTGAAAGCCAAATACATCAGCTGGCAGATGATATCAGTGCCGACTTGATTGTCGTTGGAAGTCACGGCCGACAAGGGCTTGCGCTGATCCTGGGCTCTACCGCTAACGGCGTATTGCATGGCGCCCACTGCGATGTTCTTGCGGTCCGGGTGGGTCAATAAGTCCAGACCGGTGCATGATCACGCCGCAGCTAACCAGTGCACAACGGCCTGAGCATCGAAAGGCCAGCCCAGCTCACTGCCGTTGCTGCGCCTGACAACAGGGATAACGATGCCATAGCGCTCCATCAGCGTGTCATCGTCTGCGATATCCACCTTTTCCAATGTGAATGCCAGCCCGCCCGACTGCAGTTCAACAAGCAAGGCTTCAGCCAGTTCGCATAGGTGGCACGCGGAGGTGCCGTATAAGATAAGCTTTTCTACCGCCATATCAGAGCAACCGGAAAACCATATTCACCTGTCCCAGTGACACCTTGTCTCCGTCACGCAAGCGCCCTTGAGACTCCTTTCGCCCGTTGATTTTTAACCCGTTGGTTGAGTCTGTATCCTTGATTTCCCACGCGCCATTGGCAAACTGCAGCAACGCATGCTGGCCACTTACGCTGGGATCGGTTAGCGGAAACTGGCATTTCGCGCTGCGACCAATTGTCCAGCGCTGAACCTCTTTTTTAGGAATCAGACCCACGACACGCGACTTATGATTGCCAGAGGTAATCACCAAAGCGGCGCTTACCTTGCGATCTTTTGGCAGGCACTGGTCAAGGAGCTGATCAATCTTCTCTTTTGAAAATACGTTGGCTGAAAACGTGTGGCCGCCCTCCTCGGCTTCGGCCCAGTCTGCAGGCAAGGGAAAGGCCTGATGGAAAGCCGTTTCACTACCAACATCTTGCTCTTCTTCTATAACAATTGAGGACGACTCAGGAACTTGGCTGGAACTATCGAGGTTACGCATGACCAGTGTGGAGCTGTCACTTTCCGGAGCTACAACGTGGTAGGCCGCTGAATCAAACTTCACCACATCACCCGGTTTTAGGTGTGTTGGCGCATCGATCTGACGCTTATTAACAAAAGTACCGTTGGTCGACCCCAGGTCTTCAAGGATGACGTTATCGTCAGTCACTGTGATTTTTGCGTGGTTTCTGGACGGGTAGCCATTGCTCACAATCAGATCACATTCCGGGCTTCTCCCAATGGTGTAGCTTGCGCCACTTAGCATCGCAAACTCTTCGCCATCGCTGACCGATACCAAGAGATACTTCGTTGTCATTACCCCGCCCCCAAGCTCACGTAACACGTGCTTTAAAATTGTTCCAGGCAGTATATCTCAAACCAGCCACACAATTAAAAACGCCCGACGTTAAGCCGGGCGTTTTTAAGCGCTGTAAACGTCAATCAGAGATCGTAACCCGACTCGTTATGACCAACGATATCCAAGCCCTCGGTCTCCTCTTCGGGCGACACTCGCAAACCAGTGATCAACTGCACAGCTTTGAGCAGAATAAAACTAACCACAGCGGTGTAGGCGATAGTAACCACAATACCAATTAGCTGAACCTTGACCTGAGAACCCATTGTCACGCCATCTGCGTAGCCCTGACCACTGAACAATCCGAGCTGGTCGCTGGCAAAGATACCGGCCATAAATGTACCGAGAATCCCGCCCACGCCATGCACCGGAAACACGTCAAGAGAATCATCGATTTTCAATACCTGCTTTAAAGTCATCGTCGCGTAGAAGCAGACGATGCCGGCACTGATACCAATGACCAACGCTCCCGCGGGCCCCACATAGCCGGACGCAGGCGTGATGGTACCCAAACCCGCGACCATACCAGTCACCGCACCCAGAGCACTGGGCTTGCCAAAGCGAATCCACTCTATGCTTAACCAGGTAAAGGCACCGGCTGCTGCCGATAAATGCGTCACCAGCATCGCCATAGTCGCATCGCCATTGGCCGCCAGTGCACTACCGGCATTGAAACCGAACCAGCCAACCCACAGCATGCCAGCGCCGGTCATTGTCATCGTAAGATTATGAGGAGGCATAGCCGTTGTCGGGAAGCCATTGCGATTACCCAGCACAAGCGCAGCAACCAGCGCTGCAACACCCGCTGTAATGTGCACAACAACACCACCTACAAAATCCAGCAGCCCCAGCTCTGCCAGCCAGCCGCCGCCCCACACCCAGTGCGTTACCGGGGCGTAGACCACCAGCAGCCACAGCGCCGAAAATAGAACGACGGCGGAAAAACGCATACGCTCGGCAAAGCCGCCTACTATCAGCGCTGGCGTAATAACAGCAAAAGTCATCTGAAACATGACAAACAGGGTTTCAGGAATATCGCCAGCCAAGGTATCTTCGCCTACCCCTGCAAGGAATGCACGAGCACTAAGGCTACCCATAAAACCGTTGCCCTCGGTAAACGCGATACTGTAACCGACCACAAACCACAACACTGACGCTACGCAGGCAATGGTAAAGCACTGCATCAGGACGCTTAGCACGTTCTTGTTGCGCACCAGACCGCCGTAAAACAGCGCCAGCCCCGGCAGGGTCATAAACAGTACCAGTGCCGTCGAGGTCAATATCCAAGCGGTATTTGCGCCATTCAACTCATCCGCCATCACGGAACTCGATGCCACCAGTGCCAACATCGCGGCTGCAAACCGGCACGAACCATTCACTATATTTCTCATCGCTCTCCCCAGAACATTAAGCGCACCACATGAGTGCATAATAGAAGAAAAAACCCAATTTTGGTGCACTTGCACCTTAATGAGTAGTCTCGACACGTCGATGCAGCCCGCACACTTTTTGCACATGAAAGCGTCGTGTACCCGTTAAAACCCGAGGTCAGGTCTTACCTGACCCCGAAAAGCGCACAATATCGGCTCACTGCATCGCGCAATGATCCCCTTTGGTGCAATATGTGTGCCACCAAGGTGCGCGCCAAACCAGCACCTGCAGGCCGACAATTACCGACTTTTCATTTGAGGCGTAGCCAGTCATGGTTTAAATTTTTATGCTGGAGAAGTTAAAAGAATTAAACCACAGGCACGCGCAGCGACTGCAAAGTTAAGGATTATCATGGCGTTATTTTCCAAGCCCACAGCCCGGGCATTGGCCATAATCGATTTACTGACAGCCAACCCACAGGAATCCTTTGGTCTTACCGACATCACCCGCAAGCTGGGCCTTAACAAGGCCACCTGCCATGCCATTCTGACCACCATGTCTCATTACGGCTTTCTGATTCAGGACCCGCGCAGCAAAGCCTACCGATTAGGGCCCAATATCGTTGCAGCCGGCAACGCCGCTCACGCCCTGTTTCCTGTACTCGAATATGCCCGCGCTGAACTGGAAGCCCTGTCACAATCGGCAGGACTGGGCTGCGGTGCCGCCGGCCGCAGTGGCCGCAACATTGTTTTACTGGCTCACTATGGCCACTCCAACCCAGTCCATTCGCCATTCCAATTGGGCATGCGCCTGCCATTTATGGCGCCTTTGGGAGCCAGCTTTATTGCCTGGTCCCCGGCAAAGCAACTGGAAAGCTGGCTGGATAGCGGTGAACAGCAGCTCGGTGGGACACTTGACGAAAAGCTTGACCAGCAGCTGCGCATTTCGGTGATTGCCATCCGCGCCCGAGGCTTTGAAGTCACCCTACGCACCGAGGCCGAAGAACAATTGAACGCCGACCTCACCCGCTTACGCGGAATATGGGATCTGAACGCACTGGAAGAGGTTACCGGCAACTATCAACGCGCCCTATTGCAGTCACACTATCACCTGGACCGGATTGACCCGACCACCCGCTACCCGGTCTGCAATATCACTGTTCCTGTATTTGGATACGATCAATTACCTGAACTTATCTTTTCAAGCGGCTCTTATAGTCGCGACCTGAGCGGCCAGGAAATACTGGATATCGCAGAACAGCTCAAATCTGCAGCAGAGCGTGCGCGGCAAGCAGCCGCGCGCGCCTACAATCGCCCACAAAGGTAATGCGCACCATGACGAGGACAGTAGCGATTGAGGCGGCCACGCAGTACCATGCCATCGCCATGCTGTACTGCCAGAAGCATCAATCGTGACTCGCACCGCCAGTAAACAACCCCTAAAAGACTCCATGCCGATGAAGGCATTTCGCTCACTGCTGCGGGTGGTTGCCAACCACGGTTACAGCGTCGACGAAGTGCTCGAGACCATCGGCCTCCAATACAACCCACTACTACCCGAATATCAGCACCTCACCGATATCCCCACCCGGCTGTACAGCAAACTCTATCGGCAACTGATGATCATGCTTCAAGATGAAGCCTTTGGCATGATGACGCCGGACCGCGCGCCGCCCGGAACCTTCCGCATGATGTGCCTTTTTATTGTGCACTGCCGAACTTTACAGCAGGCGATAGAACGCTATGCCGAATTTCTAGACTACTTCGATCAGTTTCGCAGCAGCACCGTGCGCCGACGCCAACCCATTAGCGAACTGAATGACAAAGGACTGGCAAGGCTGCGTTTCGACAACCCGAATATGCCGGCTGGCACCGACAATCCGGCATCCGAAGCCTCTACTCTGTATATGATGTACCGACTATTCAGCTGGTTTGTCGGACAAAACCTACCGCTGCACTCGGTACAACTCGTTGGCGGTGACCAACGTCTGATCAGTGAATACGAACCATTGTTCGACGCCCCCATAGAACTGAACCAGCCCGAATACACCCTCACGCTTACCAAGGACAGTCTCGCCATGCCGCTCGTGCAGACTGAAAGTACTCTCCATGAATTTCTTCGCACGGCGCCCTACCCCCTTATAAGCCGCCGTAAAACACTAAATGCCGGCGAATATCAGGAAAAAGTAAAAGCTATATTTGCTCATGAACTAGGATCGGAAATACCTTCCGCACAAGTGATTGCGGACCATCTCAACATGTCGGTTCGGACCTTGCACCGACACCTTCAAAAGGAAGGCACCAGTTATCAGCAGCTCAAGGACGACTTCCGCAAAGATGCCGCAGTCACCTATATGAATCGACGGGAGCTGAGTATCAACGCGATCGCCCTGTTAATGGGCTTTCAGGATAGCAGTGCGTTTCATCGCTCATTCAAAAAATGGACTGGCATGTCTCCGGGACAATATCGCCAGCAACTGGGAACCCCCTCGTAATGCCAACAGATTCCAGCGAATACCGCTCACGCAAACAGTTCTACGACCAGATGCTGACCATCTATGGGCGCAAACCGGTATTAGAAGCCCTTAGCGACAGCACGCTGCCGGCTTACAAACTGCACCTTGCAGACAGCAACCGCGACGATGGCATTATCTCGGAGATCAAACGCGTGGCAGATTCGCGCGGCATTACCGTGGCTTATCATTCCCGTCAGGCCCTGTCACGCATCTCGCGCAACGGCAAGCAGGATCAGGGGGTAGCCCTCGACCTGCAACTGCCCAGCTACCGTGATTACCAGACGCTTTTGACATCAGAGAAGTCGAACCAGCGCCTGATCGCATTGGACAGAATTACCAACCCGCAAAATCTGGGAATGATTATTCGCAGTGTTGCGGCCAGCGGAATAACCGGACTGATCTTACCGAAAAACGGTTGCGCCAGCCTATCACCGCTGGTCGCCAAAGCCAGCGCCGGCACACTGTTCAAAGCCCCAATTTATTACTGCGACGAGCTCGGGGCCTGCCTCGAAGCGCTGGCTAACGCTGAGTTTTCACTGGCAACCCTTTCTTCCCATGCAAAACAATCTCTACTCGACCACCAACCAGCTCAGCGCACCGTTTACGTACTGGGCAATGAAACAGATGGCGTTTCAAGCGGGATAGCCAAGCGCTGCGCGGTACAACTAGCCATACCCATGCACAACGGTGTAGAGTCGTTAAATGTTGCGATTACTGCCGCACTCATTGCATTCTATCAACGCCCCTGACTTCCAATTTTCCAAGGGGGCGGCCTGTCGGCTAGCCGTTTTAGCGCATAAGTGGTGCGGCCTCTATAATGCGTTAAGGTGTCAAGTTATGGCACCTTGCATCATCAACAACAAAAATAATGTTTATAAACTTATGGATTTGGAGAATACCCAACATTAACCGTAGACTCATTTACACTGATGACCAGGTCAGCCTTGGCTCATCCGTAAATAGCCATAAGTAGACTGGGGGTAGTATGAGCAAACTGTCCATGATGGACTTGGCCTTTTTTCTGACCGAAACGGAAGCCAGCCCCAAGCATATTGGCGGGTTGATGATATTTCGTAAGCCAAAAAATGCATCACCGGATTTTGCTCGCCAACTTTACACAGAGCTGCTGGCCACCGCCGATCAGGTTAAAGCACCGTTCAACCAGATCATTCACTGGTCGCGGTTTGGGCTTCCGGAATGGCGCACCGCCACCGACTTACGCATGGAAGATCATGTTTTCTACCGGGAGCTCCCGGCACCAGGCAATCGCCGGGTGCTCAATCGCCTTGCCGGTGAGCTACACACCCCCAAGATGGATCGCAGCCGGCCAATGTGGGAATTTCATATTCTCGACGGCATGGATGACAACCGCTTCGCCGTGTATACACGACTGCACCACGCCTATGCCGACGGCGTAACGATTACCCGCTGGACCATTCGCAGCTTTTCCGAATCTGCAAAAACCAGGAAGCTGACACCCGTCTGGTCGGTGCCCTCTGACCGCTCGCCACGAGACCGCCAGTCGTTCTCGTTCAAAACCATTGCGAAACTACTACTACGCAAATCACGAGACCAGGCAAAAATGCTGGCCGGGCTGTCAAAGCTGAGTGCCCAGTTAGTGCTGGAACAGGTACATCTCACCAAAAATGCAGTTGCAGTACCTTTCAAGCTCCAGCACAAAACCGTCTTGACGGGACAGGTGTCTGCCGGCCGCCAGGTATCGACCGCAACCGTACCAATGGAACGGGTCAATCGTTTACGCAAGTTGACACGATCCACCCTTAATCATATTGCTCTAACTTGTATTGATGGCGCCTTACACCGCTACCTCGAGGAATGCGGCAGTGACCTCGAAGAACCGATCACCATACAAATGCCTGTCAACCTGCGCGCAGAAGGCGACGAAGAAGGCGGCAACAGAATAGGCATTGTCCTGGTGGATCTGGCGCGTAAAACCACTGACCCCTATGAGCGGCTGCGCGAAATCGGCTTTACCCTACGCAATGTTCGCTATCAGGTTGACGGTGTTGCAGCTTCTTCTGTAATCGCTTATACACTAACGCTGGGAATATTTGCACAGCTTGCAGAATTGCTGAAGATGAGCGATGTACTTCCTCCGTTAGGAAACACTTTGGTGTCGAATGTACCCGGCCCAAGAAAGGCACTGTATATGCGGGGTGCCAAACTCGAAGAAAGCTACCCGATCAGTGCGCTTACGCCGAGCAACCATATGAATATCACCCTGTACAGCTACGACCAGCACTTACATTTTGGACTGGTGGCGTCACACGCCTTGCCCAACCTGGACACACTCGGCGGCTATATACACGACGCATTCAAAGAATTAGAAGATGCAGTAAATGCCTACCGCTAGATCAGAACCGAACAACTGATCGTTAGCGAATCGCGATGGAATATAAACAGTAACAACAACATTCAGTACCGAGGAGCAGCGCATGAACTACTTTGTTACCGGCGGAACCGGATTTATCGGCCGATTCCTGATTCAAAACCTGTGCAAGCGCGACGGCACTATCTACGTGTTAGTGCGCAAAAGTTCAAAACACAAAATCGAAAAACTGATAGAACAATGCGGCGTCGATAAAAGCAAAATCGTTGCGGTTACTGGTGATCTGGGGAAGAAGCGTCTCGGCATTACTCCCAAAGACATGAAAAACCTCACAGGCAATATTGACCACTTTTATCATCTGGGCGCCATTTACGACCTGAAGGCCGACGCCGAGAGCCAAGAAATTGCCAATGTCGAAGGCACCCGCCACGCCGTAAGCTGCGCCGAACAAATGCAGGCAAAGTGTTTCCATCTGGTAAGTTCGATTGCCGCCGCCGGCATGTACCGAGGCACCTTCCGCGAAGACATGTTTGAAGAAGCCGAAGGTCTGTCACACCCCTATTTTCGTACCAAGCATGTCAGCGAAGGCATTGTCCGCAATGAGTGCTCGATCCCCTGGCGCGTCTATCGTCCATCAATGGTGGTGGGGCACTCGAAAACCGGCGAAATGGACAAAATCGACGGCCCCTATTACTTCTTCAAGGTCTTGCAGAAATTCCGCCGCATGCTGCCGCCCTGGGTTTCTCTGATTGGCATTGAAGGCGGTCAGATGAATATCGTGCCCGTAGATTTCGTGGCCGACGCACTGGATCACATTTCCCACAAACCCAAGCTCGACAATACCTGCTTTCACCTGACCGACCCCAACGGGGCGCGCGTGGGCGAGGTACTGAACATATTTGCCGAAGCCGGACACGCACCAAAAATGGCGCTGCGAATCGACACCCGCATGTTTGCGTTTATACCGGATAGCATCCGCGGCATGCTTGGAAATCTGCCACCCATAAAACGCATCATGCAAGCGGTACTCGGCGATTTCGGCATTCCGGCTGACGCCCTGCGCTTTGCCAATATGCCCACCCGTTACGATACACGGGAAACAGAACGCGCTCTGAAAGGCAGCGGTATCACTGTGCCCCGCCTTCAAGATTATGCCCCGGCCATCTGGGATTACTGGGAACGCCACCTCGACCCGGGTCTCTTTAAAGACCGCACTCTGAAGGGGAACGTTTCAGGCAAGGTGGTTGTCATCACTGGCGCCTCCTCTGGCATTGGCAAGGCTGCCGCGCTGCAACTGGCAGAAGCCGGCGCCCAAGTGGTGCTGGTTGCCCGCAGTACCGAAAAGCTTGCAGAAACCCAGTCTGAAATCAAAGCGCTGGGCGGCACCTCATTTGCTTACAGCTGCGATGTGTCTGATCTGGACTCCTGTGACAACCTGGTTGAGACCGTACTGAAAAACCACGGTCACGTGGATGTATTGATCAACAATGCCGGGCGTTCCATCCGTCGCTCACTGGAACTGACCTTCGACCGTTTTCACGACTTTGAGCGCACTATGCAGCTCAATTATTTCGGCGCAATACGTCTGATCATGGGGTTTGCTCCCTCAATGCTGGAACGCAAACAAGGGCATGTCATCAACATTTCCTCTATCGCTGTTATTGTCGGCACGTCACCGCGCTTCTCAGCATACGCTGCCTCCAAGTCAGCACTGGACGCGTTCTCGCGCAGCGCGGCAGCAGAGTTTTCGGACCGCAATATTGCCTTTACCACAATCAACATGCCGCTGGTACGCACGCCCATGATCGGGCCAACCTCGATCTACCAGGCCGTGCCAACCCTCACGCCCGAGGAGGCGGCCAATATGATTGGCGAAGCCATCGTGAAACGCCCCAAACGGATCGCCACGCCACTGGGCATTACCATGCAAGTGCTCAATGCCTTGATGCCAAAAGCAACCGAGATCATCATGAACATGGTGTTCAAAACCTTCCCGGATTCTGCTGCGGCCAAAGGAGATGGTACCGAGACTGGCACCGAGCCCTCATCGGAGCAGGTGGCACTGGCTGCGGTGCTCAAGGGTATCCACGTTTAACCCAGCACTCTCGGAAGGACGGGCTAGTCACCCGTCCTTCTCTCCTTTCTTTTCTCAAACCGCCAACAAAAAAAAGGCGCCATACGGCGCCCAAAGGATGCGATCTCCAAGGAGATCTGTCGAGAAATCAAGCGTCCTCTTCTTCTACCGCCGCCGCAGCCTCGCCATTTTCAACCGGCTTGGCACTGGGCAGTAACGCTGCGCGAATACCTGCTTCAATTTCATTGGCAATTTCAGGGTGCTCTTTCAGATAGTTAGCCGCATTGGCTTTACCTTGACCGATTTTATCGCCTTTGTAGGCATACCAAGCACCAGACTTGTCGACCAGCCCTTGTTGCACACCCAAATCGATGATTTCACCCATGCGATAAATACCCTGACCGTACATGATCTGGAATTCCGCCTGCCGGAAAGGGGGCGCCACTTTGTTCTTGACGACTTTTACCCGTGTTTCGTTACCGACCACTTCCTCACCCTGCTTGATCGCCCCAATGCGACGGATATCGAGCCGCACCGACGAGTAGAACTTGAGGGCATTACCCCCGGTCGTGGTTTCTGGATTGCCGAACATCACGCCGATCTTCATCCGAATCTGGTTAATAAAGATCACTGTGCTGTTGGACTTGTTGATGGTGCCGGTCAGTTTGCGCAGAGCCTGGCTCATGAGACGGGCTTGCAGACCCACGTGGCTATCGCCCATCTCGCCTTCAATCTCCGCCTTGGGTGTCAGCGCCGCGACCGAGTCGATTACAATCAGGTCTACCGCACTGGAGCGCACCAGCGTTTCCGCGATTTCCAGCGCCTGCTCGCCAGTGTCGGGCTGAGACATCAGCAAGTTATCCAGGTCCACACCCAGCTTTTCTGCGTAGCTCGGGTCGAACGCGTGCTCAGCATCGATAAAGGCACACACGCCGCCTTTTTTCTGACTTTCAGCAATCGCGTGCAGCGTCAGGGTGGTTTTACCACTGGACTCAGGCCCGTAGATCTCGATAATTTTACGACGTGGCAAGCCGCCCACGCCCAGCGCGACGTCCAGCGCCAGCGACCCTGTGCTGATAACAGGCACTGCCACGCGCTCTTGCTCACCCATGCGCATGATTGAGCCCTTGCCGAACTGACGCTCGATTTGCGACAACGCTGCACTCAGCGCTTTCTGCTTGTTATCATCCATAGTGGCCCCCGAAGTTTAAGCAATAGAGTGATTTGGTATACAGTATTCAACCTGTATATATAATCAGTATATCCGGCGACACTGTCAACCGTTGACAGTAACTTTTTTGCAGCGTACCCACCGCACCACAATTCCTGCCCAGACCTTTGCCCTGCAGCCGGCCGGCCCGTACAATCGCACCCTTCAGCAACCAACCATCATCAGTATAAAAATCCATGAGTAGCGCCACGGCCAGCCGCCAAGAACAGCACACCCCCATGATGCAGCAGTATCTCAAGATCAAGGCAGAGCACCCTCGCGAGCTGGTGTTTTACCGCATGGGGGATTTTTACGAGCTGTTTTTCGATGATGCCAAAAAGGCAGCCGAACTGCTCGATATTACCCTGACCGCCCGCGGCAAGTCAGCCGGCGAGCCAATTCCGATGTGCGGCGTACCTTTCCATGCCGCCGAGTCCTACCTGGCGCGCCTGGTTCGCAAAGGCCAGTCGGTAGCCATTGCAGAGCAGATTGGCGACCCGGCCACCAGCAAAGGGCCGGTGGACCGACAAGTGGTGCGCGTAGTCACTCCGGGCACCGTCAGCGATGAAGCCCTACTCGAAGCCCGCCGCGACAACCTGCTGGTGGCTGTTCACGCCCATAACAACATCTTTGGTATCGCCTGCCTGGATATCAGTAGCGGCCGCTTTGTCGTGCTGGAAGCCGACGGCGAAGACGCCCTGCTGGCAGAAATCCAGCGGCTTAACCCCGTTGAATTGCTGGTTAATGAGTCGCTATCCCTAAGCCGCTTGGAATCCCGCAGTGGCTTTCGCCGCTGCCCGCCCTGGGAGTTTGAGTTGGAGACAGCCAACCGGCTACTGAACCAGCAGTTTGGCACTAAAGATCTACAGGGTTTTGGCTGCAGCGAATTGACCGTCGCTCTGGGGGCCGCCGGCTGCCTGCTACAGTACGCCCGCGAGACCCAGCGCACTGACCTCCCCCACATTCGCGGCATTCAGCACGAAAACCGCAGCGACAGCGTTGCCATCGACGCCGCCACCCGCCGCAATCTCGAGCTCGACATCAACCTTAACGGCAGCGAAGACAACACTCTTTATTCGGTGCTCGGAACCACCCGCACCAGCATGGGCGGGCGCCTGCTGCGACGTTGGCTGCACCGCCCACTGCGCGACCTCCACACACTGCAAGGTCGCCAACAAAGCATTGCCAGCCTGCTGCAGGATTTCCGTTTCGATCCGGTGCGTGAGGAACTCAAGCAGATCGGCGACATGGAGCGAATACTCGCCCGGGTTGCGCTGCGCTCTGCGCGCCCGCGTGACCTGACCCGCCTGTGCCGATCGCTGACGGCCGTACCCACCCTGGTTTCGCAACTGCGCGCCATCGACAACCAGCATTTGCAGGAACTGGCCGATCGCCTCGGCGAGTTTCCGGAACTTACTGATTTGCTGGAGCGCGCGCTGGTCGATAATCCGCCAATGGTCATCCGCGACGGCGGCGTGATAGCCCCTGGCTTTGACGCCGAGCTAGACGAGCTACGCGACATCAGCACCAACGCTGGTGATTTTCTCGTACAGCTGGAAACCCGCGAGCGTGAGCGCACAGGTCTCAGCACTCTCAAAGTTGGCTACAACCGTGTACACGGTTACTACATTGAAATCAGCCGTTCCCAAGCTACCGACGCTCCGGTTGAATATACCCGCCGTCAGACCCTGAAAAATGCAGAGCGCTTTATCACCCCAGAGCTTAAGGAATTTGAGGACAAGGCCCTGAGCAGCAAAAGCCGGGCTCTGGCCAGAGAAAAAGGACTCTACGAAGACCTCCTGGAAACCCTGAACGAGGCCCTGCTGCCACTGCAGACATGCGCTGAGGCGGTTGCCGAGCTGGATGTGCTGGCGACCCTCACGGAGCGCGCCATCGCGCTGGATCTCTGCCAACCCGAATTGATGGCGGAGGGCGAAATTCATATCGAGGGTGGTCGCCACCCGGTTGTGGAGTCGGTGCTGGAGAGCCCCTTTATCGCCAACGACACCCGATTTGACGCACAGCGCCGCATGCTGGTGATCACTGGCCCCAACATGGGCGGTAAATCAACCTATATGCGGCAAACGGCCTTGATCGTGTTGCTTGCCCATATTGGCAGCTTTGTGCCGGCAAAAGCCGCTCGCATTCCCATGGTTGACCAAATTTTCACCCGCATAGGCTCATCCGACGACCTTGCAGGTGGTCGCTCCACGTTTATGGTGGAAATGACCGAAACCGCGAATATCCTGAACAATGCGACAGAGCGCAGTCTGGTACTGATGGACGAAGTCGGCCGAGGCACCAGCACCTTTGACGGCCTGTCGCTGGCCTGGGCCTGCGCCGTCAGGCTAGTTGAAGAAGTCCGTGCATTCACCCTGTTTGCCACCCACTACTTCGAGCTGACGGCCCTGCCAGAGCAATACCCGACGGCCGTCAACGTGCACCTGGACGCAACAGAACACGAAGATCACATTGTCTTTCTCCACGCGGTACAGGATGGTCCAGCTAATCAGAGCTATGGCTTGCAGGTCGCCAAACTGGCAGGAATACCGCCCAGCGTGATTCAAAATGCCCGGCGCAAACTTGCCCAGCTGGAGCAGAAGGTATCACCCGTACCCGTCAACGGCGCCAGCCCGGCCCAGCCGGATCTGTTCTCGGCGGCTCCCGAGCCGAGCCCGGCCCTCGAAGCTTTGAAGGAACTGGATCCGGACGACCTTTCGCCCCGGCAGGCACTGGATGTGCTCTATCGTCTAAAAACACTCGAAAAAAGCTGACCGCTTTTGTTACTGATTGTTAGGTATTGAGTGGTACCCATTTCCATTTGAGGTGGTAGAATAGCCGCCTTCAAAGACCTGCGGTCATTTTCAGACAGGATTAAAGAGGCGGCGTATGACATTTGTAGTTGGGGAAAACTGCATCAAGTGCAAGCACACAGACTGTGTAGAAGTCTGTCCAGTGGATTGTTTTTATGAAGGCCCAAACTTTCTGGTCATTCACCCCGACGAGTGCATCGATTGCGCGCTGTGCGAGCCCGAATGCCCGGTAGACGCTATTTTCTCGGAAGATGAGTTGCCCGAAGACCAGCAGGTGTTTTTGGAATTGAATGCCGAGCTGTCAGAAATCTGGCCGAACATCACTGAAATGAAAGAACCCCCGGCGGATGCCGAAGAGTGGGCTGGCGTGGAAGGGAAACTGAAGTACCTGGAACGCTAACCCCCCACATAAAAAAAGCGGCGCTAGCGCCGCTTTTTTCGTCTTCGCCCGGCAACTCTCGCCCGGCTCCGTTTTTCCGGTACAAGCCGCTAGCTGAATATTGCCTCCTGGTCAACGCCCCGACATTCGAACAAGGTACGCAGGGTTTTCAGCCCTTCCACCTGAATCTGGCGCACCCTCTCGCGAGTCAAGCCTATTTCAGCACCAACTTCTTCAAGCGTTGCCGGCTCATGGCCGCGTAAACCAAAGCGCCTTGCCAGAACCTCCCGCTGCTTTTCGTTAAGCTCTTCCAGCCAACTATTCAAGGCTACTTTTAGATGATCGTCCTGCAACCAGTCAGCGGGATCTCGTGCATTGTCGTCTGCCAGCGAATCGAGTAAGGGGCGGTCAGAATCCCAGCCCATCGGCACGTCTACAGAGCCGACTCGCTCGTTCAGACCAAACATTTTCTGGATTACCTCGACCGGCTTGTCGACATGCTCTGCTATTTCCTCCGGCGTTGGCTCGTGATCTAGCTGCTGGGTCAACTCACGCGCAGCGCGCAAATAGATATTCAGCTCTTTCACAACATGGATGGGCAGGCGAATTGTTCTGGTTTGGTTCATCAAAGCCCGCTCGATGGTCTGGCGAATCCACCACGTGGCGTAAGTTGAAAAACGAAACCCGCGTTCCGGGTCAAATTTTTCTACGGCGTGAATAAGCCCAAGATTGCCCTCCTCAATCAGATCCAAAAGGGTCAACCCGCGATTAGAGTAGCGGCGTGCGATTTTAACCACCAACCGAAGATTGCTCACAATCATGCGCTTGCGACCCGCGGCGTCACCCTTCCGAGCTAAGCGCGCGTAGTGCACTTCTTCTTCAGCGGTCAATAATGGAGAATAACCAATTTCGTTGAGGTACAACTGGGTCGCATCTAGCTCTCCCTGACTTACACGACGACGTTTTTTCGGGCCGTCGGTACACTCCTTGCGATCAGAATCCTGTGTTGCGAGAACTTCTACGGGGTTTACAGTTTTATCTACGGCAAAATCGTCAGCGTCTGCTTTCATGACAGCATCCTTCTACTCCGTGCCTTCTTATTTGTGCCGACAAGTCTATCGCCCGGCTAGCACAAGTCCTTCCCCCTACCTACTTCCTTCCTTTGGTAACAGCGCCACCGGGTCTACCGGCTTACCATCTTTTCGAATTTCAAAATGCAGTTTCACACCGTCTGTGCCGGTGTCGCCCATACGAGCAATCACCTTCCCCTGCTTTACCTGATCGCCCTCCTTAACTAACAAACGGTTATTATGGGCGTATGCGCTCAGGAACCGTTCATTGTGTTTCACAATAAGTAACTTGCCATAACCCACCAAGCCACTGCCCGCGTACACTACAACCCCATCTGCAGCAGCACTTACAGGCTGCTCCATATTACCGGCGATATCAATACCCTTATGAGCGAACTGGGAAGCACTGAACCCTCTTAATAGCTTACCTTTGACTGGCCACACCCACTCCCCAGTGAAGCTCTCAGGCACTGGCTTAGGCATGGTGGAAGCAACAGTAGATTTCTTCTGAACAGGTGCGGAGCGCGGCGGCGACGACGATACTTTCGGCGCGGACGGGGTCTTTGAAACCGACGGGGTGCTGGCTTGTGTAATCGTACTAGTTACCGGCGCCGTATTGCCAACCACATTGTCGACAAGGCGCAATGTCTGACCCGGGAAAATTGACGCTCCACCTCTGACTCCGTTAGCAGACGCTAACCCCCGGTAGTCCAGACCGTAGCGAAAGGCGATGGAATACAAGGTATCGCCTCGCTGCACCACATAGTTTTCCGGGGTTCGTTCAGGCGGCGAATGCAAATCAACAACAGGCGCGAAATTTGGTCCCGCAGTGCAGCCAGCCAGCAATAAGATCGTCATAAAAAAAAGAGGTTTCGACAAGCAAAAATCCCCCTTATTAAAAAACGCTTTCCTTATGCCGCCCAGTCTACAAATGTTGATTTTTCCTTCTTTTTACATGGCAGATTTGCGTCTTTTAAGCATCACCACGGGGTGGAGTGAACCCTCTACAACCGCCATTTTCATAACTAAATCCACTTACAGGATACTTTTTATATCAAAACAGTCTGAGCAGGACTAGCGCTTTCAGCTCAAACGCTGCCTCCCGAGATACCCTAGCCCAGCGACTAACACCAGACCAACAATAAATGCGCCGCCCGCAATAGCTGCCTCACTACCGGCAGCCATAGAAACACCCTGCCAAGGCCACAGCACTTTAAGCGACATTAACAGCACCCCAACCAAAAAACTCATCAGCGCGTTGCGATAGCGTATTAAAAGCCACGACAGCACCCGCACAAACGATAACAGACCTACGATGCAGCCGGCACCAAAGATGAGTATGGTCGCCAAATCCAGCGTATCAATCGCGCTCAGGACAACCGAATAAAGCCCCATCATCAACAGCAGGAAGCTGCCTGAAATTCCAGGCAAAATCATCGCGCAAATGGCGATTGCACCGCCGCCGAACAGCAGCCAGGGCGTGGGCTCAATTGCCACAGGCCGCAATTCAGACACGCCCCACATAAACAACGCACCGATCAACAACCATCCCCCATGACTGAGACGATGCGGTGTTATATCCCGCCACAGCAATATCGATGAGGCCAGAATCAGCCCCATAAAAAAGGAATAGACCGGCTCTGGGTGTTGCGCCAACCCATAAGTAATGACTTTGGCGAGCGAGAATAGGCTTACTGCAATACCAGCCATCAGCGCCAGCAAAAAGTTCGCGTTTACGTGATGCCAAGCATCTACAATACGCCCCTTGAGCACAAGCCGGAAAAAATCGATGTTGATTGCGCTGAGGCTTTGTATCAGCGTGGCATAGATGCCGGTAATCAGGGCGACCGTACCGCCAGATACCCCAGGCACCACATCTGCCGCACCCATAGCGACACCACGCAAAAATACGCCGAAATGCTTCATCATCAGCCTACAGTTCCTTCGAGCAGCGGCACAAACATCACCGGTGTCACGCTGATTTCTTCGAGATTGGCGCCATTTTTCCTGAACAGTTTGAGCTCCTGCTTACGACCGTCCCCCACTGGAATAACCAGCAGGCCACCGTCATCGAGCTGAGCAATCAAAGGCTCAGGGACGGATTCGGGGGCTGCTGTCACAATCACCGCATCGTAGGGACCGCGCGCCTCCCAGCCCATGCCACCATCGGCGTGTTTCATATAAACATTGGAAAGCCCCAAGGTGCGCATGCGTTCACGTGCCTTGGATTGCAAGGGCAATATGCGCTCCACCGAGTACACCCGCTCCACCAGCTGGGCGAGAACCGCAGTCTGATACCCTGACCCCGTACCAATTTCCAGCACCCGCTTGCGCGGTCCGGCACTAAGAATCAGCTCTGTCATCAATGCGACAATATACGGTTGCGACAGGGTTTGCTGGTAGCCTATTGGCAGCGCACTGTCTTCATAGGCCCGATGAGACAAGGCCTCATCGAGAAAAATGTGCCGCGGGGTTCGACCGAGAACCTCAAGCACCGATGCGTCTTTGATGCCCTGCTCCCGCAATCGATTGATCAGCCGGTCGCGCGTGCGCTGGGATGTCATTCCAATGCCGCCAAAATTTTGTTGCGTCATGCCATTACTATTCCGAATAATCAATCAATTCTCGCACAAGCGCCGTGGCGAAGCAGCCGCGCGGCAGTGAAAACGCCAACCGAACGCCCTCGTCAGCGGGCTCTGCCGCCAAGCCCTTGGGAATCACTCTCAGTGGACGACGAGCTGCCTCAACACCACGCTTTACCAGCGCGGCCACCACCGGAGCGTATGGCTCAAGGAGTCTATTTTCACAATCTGCCGCTGCATTGACCGGGGCGGTGCGCCCCACTTTGCCCGGTAGTGGTCCGGTGGGGTGAATCTCTCCGGTTTCCAGCCTGTGCGCAAGTTCCTCGCAGAGCACATCCTGAAAGACACTGTTGCCGTCGCCCAGCGCAAACAGATCCCCTGCCAATGCCGTATTCCAGTTGCCGGCAGCCACACGCCCTGCCAAGACTGCATTAAATAACTGTGCGCGAACGACTGATAGCCAAAGCCCGCGCTTGAAACGGGAAACTTTACCACCGCCAAGCAGCCAGCGTTGGGCGGCTTCGATATTTTCACCGTGGCGACCAAAACGCTGCTCACCAAAGTAGTTGGGCACGCCGCGCTGAGCCACCGTGGATATCCGCTGCTCTAATTGGGCCAGAGTTACCCCCGACAGCACCAACTCAAAGTGATTGTAACGGTGCGTACCCCGGCGCAGTTTTCGCCGGTGTCGCTCAGATCGCAGCACCTTGATGCGCGAGTCACTAAACGCAGACCAGTCCGCACTGGCAGCACCAAGCATATGTAGGCTGAACCATTGACGGGTAACGGCATGCTTGTCTTTCAGACCCGAATAACTGATATCACGCGCGCCGGAAAAACCTTTCAACAGATCGGCCGCCTCCGGCGTCGTCAGTCCGGTTTTTTCAATATAGACCCAGTCAAACTCACCCTCAGCGTCAAACGAAACATCCAGCGTCTCGATCACTCGGAAATGCTCTGGCAGCACTCGCATGCGGCCGACGGACACCGGACCGCCCCACGCAAATGGACACTGCAGCACTTCAGTGCTCCTCCAGCAACACCGTAGCGAAAGCTGCTATGCCTTCACCACGACCAGTAAAACCGAGTTTTTCACTAGTCGTGGCCTTAACGCTTACCCGCGACGATGAGGTGTTCATATCCGCCGCGATGGTCTTGCACATGGCATCAATATGCGGCGCCAATCTGGGCTTTTGCGCAACAACCGTGATATCGGCATTACCCAGCTGATAACCCTTGCTGGCAACCAGTTCAACCACATGGCGGAGCAATTCGCGACTGTCTATACCAGCAAAGCGTGGATCGGTATCGGGAAAATGCTTGCCGATGTCACCCAGCGCCAGTGCGCCCAGCAGTGCATCACACAAGGCGTGCAGCACTACATCACCGTCTGAATGCGCAACCAGCCCCTGATCGCACGCTATTTTTACACCGCCAAGACAGACGGTATCTCCATCACCAAAGCGATGTACATCGATACCCTGACCAATTCTCATTGTAACGCTCTCTCCTATCCTGGCTGGGCATCAAGAATCATGGCGGCCAGTTCGATATCTTCCGGCACCGTAATTTTTATATTGCGATTACTTCCCGGGAACAAGCGCGGCTTAAACCCGGCCCACTCCACCGCCGAGGCCTCGTCTGTAATGGCGATTCCCTCAGCCAGCGCACGTTCAAGGCTGTCGCGCAAAATCTGATAACGAAACACCTGAGGGGTTTGCGCCGCCCACAGTGCGCGCCGATCAATTGTTTCAGAGACTCGCAGCTCGGAATCACTGCGCTTGAGCGTATCGGCCACAGGAATGGCCATAAGCCCACCCACCAAATCGCTTTGCAGCGACTTCCGCATATCCTCAATTTGATGTGGCTGCACGCAAGGACGCGCTGCGTCATGCACCATAACCCAGTCGTCAGGACCCGCGTTAGCGGCGAGAGCCTTTAGTCCCGCCAACACCGAGTCGGCTCGTTCAGCGCCTCCGCTAACCGTCTGAATCTGTGGATGCTTGCCTATAGACTCGTTTGGCCACCAACGGTCTTCCGCAGAAATAGCCACCACGATGCGATGGACATCAGACAATGACAACAATCGCTTTAAGGTTCGGGAAAGCACCGTTTCACCGGCTACGGTCAGATATTGCTTGGGGATACCGGCCCCCATACGGCTGCCCACCCCGGCCGCCGGAACCACGACCCAAAGATTGTCTGCAGTCACGGCGTCTCAGCCTCATCGACAATCAAATAGAAAGTTTCGCCCTTTTTGATCAGGCCCAGCTCACGCCGAGCTCGTTCTTCCACCGTGGCAAGATCGGTTTTGAGGCTCAACACTTCTTTCGCCAAGCGCTCGTTGCGCGCGCGCAACTCAGCGTTAGTCTCCTCCTGCTGCGCGATTTCTCGGCGCAGACGAGTAATCTCTTCCCAGCTGCCCGGTCCAAACCAGAGGCGATATTGCAACCAGACAAATATCGCCAGCAACAGGAAAAGCAGAGCATTGCGCCTTATCACTCGCGCGCCTCGGAGCTTAGGAGGTAAACTCGTCGCGGCCGCGATAGGCTGCGCCGAGCTCAGCTTCGATACGCAGCAGGCGGTTATATTTGGCAACCCGGTCTGAGCGGCACAGTGAGCCAGTCTTGATCTGACCAGCCGCCGTAGCAACCGCCAAGTCGGCGATGGTGGTATCTTCGGTTTCACCACTGCGGTGAGAAATAACCGCTGTAAATCCGGCATCTTTCGCCATCTTGATCGCGTCCAGGGTTTCGCTCAGCGAACCAATCTGATTAAACTTGATCAGAATGGAGTTACCCACTTTTTCGTCGATACCCCGCTTGAGGATCTTGGTGTTGGTAACAAACAGGTCATCGCCTACCAACTGCACCCGGTCGCCAATACGTTGGGTCAAAATTGCCCAGCCGTCCCAATCGCTTTCGTCCATACCATCTTCGATGGAGATGATCGGGTATTTCTGGCTGAGGTCATCGAGATATTCGGCGAAACCGGCCGCATCAAAGGTCTTGCCTTCACCTGCCAGATCGTACTTGCCATTCTTGTAAAACTCGGACGACGCACAGTCGAGAGCCAGGGTGATATCTTCGCCCAGCTTATAACCGGCATTGGCAACCGCTTCCGCAATCACTTCCAAGGCGGCTTCATTTGACGGCAGGTTTGGTGCGAACCCACCTTCGTCACCCACCGCTGTGCTCAGGCCTCGGCTGGACAACACCTTCTTGAGAGCGTGAAAAATCTCGGCACCCTGACGCAGAGCTTCGGCAAAGCTGTCGGCGCTGACGGGCTGCACCATAAACTCCTGAATATCCACATTGTTGTCGGCATGTTCGCCGCCATTCAGAATATTCATCATGGGGACCGGCATGGTGTACTCGCCAGCCGTTCCATTAATTTCAGCAATGTGCTGATACAGGGGAATCCCCTTCTCGGCTGCGGCGGCCTTAGCCGTAGCCAGCGACACCGCCAGAATGGCGTTGGCGCCCAGATTGCCTTTATTCTCTGTGCCATCGGCGTCAATCATGGCCTGGTCAATCGCACGTTGCTCTGTGGCATCGCGGCCCATCAGCAGATCGCGAATTGTTGTGTTTACGTTGGCGACAGCTTTTAACACACCTTTACCAAGGTAACGAGATTTGTCACCGTCACGCAGCTCAAGCGCTTCGCGCGAGCCGGTAGAGGCGCCAGAGGGTGCGCACGCTGTGCCCACCGCACCGGAGGCCAGAACCACATCGGCTTGAATAGTTGGGTTACCGCGGCTGTCCAAAACCTCGAAGGCCTTGATATCAACAATTTCTGCCATGAATGAATC
The DNA here is from genome assembly GCF_041625495.1 of Litorivivens sp. Classification (GTDB taxonomy): domain Bacteria; phylum Pseudomonadota; class Gammaproteobacteria; order Pseudomonadales; family Spongiibacteraceae; genus Litorivivens. The sequence goes on from NZ_JBFJTH010000009.1 coordinate 36,255, forward strand.
TCCAGATAAGTTATTGGGGTAATCGGGTTAACGTCAGCTGATGTCCAGTGGGGGAAGTGCTTTTACCGCATCGTCCACGGCTTTCATCTGCGCCAGAAAGGGTTCCAGCTGATCGAGCGGCAAGGCACTTGGGCCGTCACAGCGCGCCTGATCAGGGTTGGGGTGTGCTTCGAGAAAAAGCCCTGCCAGCCCGATTGCCATACCAGCTCGGCCTAGCTCGGCCACTTGATGACGTCGTCCACCAGAGGCTGCCCCCATGGGGTCGCGGCACTGTAGGGCATGGGTTACATCGAAAATCAGTGGTGCCCCGCCGCTTACGTCACGCATGGTACGAAAGCCCAGCATATCGACGACCAGGTTGTCATACCCGAAGTTGCTGCCGCGTTCACAAAGCATGAGCTTCTCATTGCCACACTCGGCAAACTTCTCACAGATATTTTTCATCTGGGCCGGGCTCAGAAACTGGGGCTTTTTGATATTAATGACCGCCCCGGTCGCGGCCATGGCTTTGACAAGATCCGTCTGCCGAGCCAGGAAAGCCGGCAACTGCAACACGTCACATACCTCAGCCACTGGCGCGGCCTGATCACATTCGTGAATATCCGTGATCACCGGCACATCAAACGTCGACTTGATCTCTTCAAAAATCTTCAGTCCCTCGTCGAGACCCGGACCCCGAAAGGAATGCACTGATGACCGGTTCGCCTTGTCAAAAGACGCTTTAAAAACGTAGGGAATACCCAGCCGGGCGCACACCTGCACATAGTGCTCCGCCACCTGCAAGGCGAGGTCGCGCGACTCCAGTACATTCATTCCGCCAAACAGTGTGAACGGACGGTTATTGGCAACTGGCAGACGGGCAACGGTTATCGTTTTGTCTGCAATAGTCATGACCCGTTACCCAGTTGCTCAAGCGCAGCCCCGACAAACCCATTAAATAGCGGGTGCCCTTCTCGGGGCCGAGAGGTAAATTCCGGGTGAAACTGACAGGCAATAAACCAGGGGTGGTCCGCCAGCTCAACAACTTCAACCAGTGAGCCATCTGACGACCAGCCAGAAATGGTGAGGCCGGCGGCCTGAAGCTGCTCAATGTAATTGTTGTTCACCTCATAGCGGTGTCGGTGCCGTTCCATAATGCGCTCAGAACCGTAGGCATCACAGGCGCGGGTGCCAGCAACCAGGCCACATTCCTGACCACCCAGACGCATGGTGCCGCCAAGGTCCGCAGATTCATCGCGGGTCTCACGCTTGCCGCTGGCGTCTTCCCACTCAGTGATCAGCCCAATGACCGGGTGAGCAGTGTCGGCGACAAACTCAGTGCTATGAGCCCCTTCCAAACCGGCCACATGGCGGGCGTAGTCGATGACCGCCACCTGCATGCCCAGACAGATCCCCAGGTAAGGAATTTTCTGCTCGCGAGCATGTTTGACAGTTAAGACCTTGCCTTCCACGCCGCGCAAACCGAACCCGCCCGGCACCAGAATGCCGTGTACACCGTCGAGCACAGAGGTGCCTTTGGTTTCGATCTCTTCTGAATCGATATACCGGATATTGACCTTGGTTTTGGAGTGAATGCCGGCGTGGGAAAGTGCTTCATTGAGCGACTTGTAGGCGTCAATAAGCTCCATGTACTTGCCAACCATAGCGATGGTCACTTCCCGCTCAGGGTGCAGATCGCCTTCGATAACAGCATTCCACTCTGAAAGGTCAGCTTCTGGACACTCAATACCGAAGCGCTCCACGATAATGCTGTCGAGCCCCTGTGCCTGAAGCATGGACGGAATACGGTAGAGAGAATCCGCATCGGGCAAGGGAATGACTGAGCGCGGCTCAACGTTGGTAAACAGCGCAATCTTGCGACGCGACCCCTCGTCAATTTCGTGATCTGAGCGGCACAGAAGAATATCAGGCTGCAAGCCGATAGAGCGCAGCTCTTTCACCGAGTGCTGGGTAGGCTTGGTTTTGGTCTCACCGGCAGTGGCAATATAGGGCACCAGGGTCAGGTGCATCAGCATGGCGTTTTTGGCACCCAGCTCTACCTGCATCTGCCTGGCGGCTTCGAAGAAAGGAAGCCCCTCGATGTCACCCACGGTACCGCCAATTTCGACAATGGCGATATCTGCATCACCGGCGCCCAGCATGACGCGACGCTTTATCTCGTCGGTAATATGAGGAATAACCTGAACAGTGCCGCCCAGGTAATCACCGCGGCGCTCCTTGCGCAGCACCGTTTCGTATACTCGCCCGGTGGTAAAGTTGTTGCGTTTACCCATTTTGCTACGGAGAAAACGCTCATAGTGACCCAGGTCGAGATCTGTTTCTGCACCATCCTCGGTAACAAAAACCTCGCCGTGCTGAAATGGGCTCATGGTGCCCGGGTCAACGTTAATGTAGGGATCCAGTTTGAGGACAGTCACCTTGAGGCCCCGGGCCTCCAAAATAGCTCCGAGTGAGGCCGAGGCAATTCCTTTGCCCAAAGACGAAACAACACCACCGGTCACGAAGATGAAACGCGCCATGTACTACCTTTAAGAATGTGCAGGTTTAGAGGGTAGAGGCGCGAGAAGGAAAGATTCTCAGCCCCCGTGAGATGGGTGGTCAGTCTAGCAGGAAGGTGCATTTGAGACAATTGAAGGAATGGGAAAATACCACTCTCATCGTGTCTACCTCTCTGGTATAATCGCGCGCCTGTCGCTATCCATACAAGCCAAGGCTCTTTATATATGCAACCGATGTTGAACATTGCGCTTCGCGCTGCGCGCAAGGCGGGCGAAATTATTGCCCGCGCCTCCGAACAAACCGAGCGCCTTAAGATCGAGACCAAAGGCACCAACGACTTCGTTACCGACATCGACCGCGCCGCCGAGCGGGAAATTGTCTACCACATCCGCAAAGCCTACCCCGATCACGCCATCCTCGGCGAAGAGTCGGGCCAAAGTGACAACCCGGATTCCGACTATCAATGGGTAATCGACCCCCTGGACGGCACCACCAACTTTATCCGGGGCATCCCTCATTACGCGGTCTCTATCGCCTGTCTTTATAAGGGCGTTATTGAACACGCGGTGGTACTGGACCCCATTCGCCGCGAAGAATTCACCGCCAGTCGCGGCCGCGGCGCACAGCTCAATGGGCGTCGTATCCGGGTTAGCCAGATGACCAGCATGGAAGGCGCCCTGCTCGGCACCGGAATCCCCTACAAAAACCGCAACGATGAGCTGATGCCCGAATTTATGGGAAGTCTTGCCGCCGTGGCGTCACAGACCGCAGGTATTCGTCGCGCTGGCGCAGCCGCACTCGACCTTGCCTATGTGGCTGCCGGTCGTCTGGATGGTTTTTGGGAAGTGAGCCTGAATCGCTGGGATATTGCTGCCGGAATTCTACTGATCAAAGAAGCAGGCGGGTTGGTCAGCGACTTCCAGGGCGGCAACAAGCATTTCGAAACCGGTAATATTGTGGCCGCCAACCCGAAAGTACTAAAACCCCTCCTCCAGACCTTGAAACCCCACCTCGGCAAGGTCGGCCAGTAACGCCGGATAACCTCGCAAGCCCTGCAGGCCCCCGGTATGCAGGGCCAGCAGGGATCGCCCCTGAAATTCCCCCGCCTGCACTTGTTGCAGCAGCGCGTAAAGCAATTTACCGGTGTACACCGGCTCCAACACAACCTGATGTCGCCGATAAAAATCGACGATAAAGCGAGCCAGCTCTGGCGAACACGTGCCGTAGCCACCCATAGCGACATCCTCAACAATCGCCCAATTGTCGGCGCAGAGCCCCGCACTGCGCAGATGCTCCTCCACCGCGCTCTGATAGAAACCGCCTTTCACCATCGGATAGCCACACACCTGAACCTGCGCTTTCGCACCCAGCCCCGCAGCCACACCGGCCAATGTGCCCCCGGTACCACACGCTAGAGCGACTATCAGATCTCTATCTGGTAACGCCCGAGCAATTTCACGGCCAAGAGACACACAACCTGTAACACCCAGCGCATTGCTACCACCCTCCGGCACCCAAAAGGTATCCGGCCAATCACCAGACAGCAAATCAAGAAAACCGGGATCGCGGCGACGACGGTAGTCGCTGCGAGACAAAAAAATGAACTCCATCCTCCAGCGACGCGCATCTTCCAACATTGGGGTGAGCGCAGTAGAGGCATCCGCACGCACCAGCCCCAGGGTCTTCAACCCCCGCGCCTGCCCCGCGCGCGCCAGCGCATGCAGATGATTGGACCAAGCGCCGCCAAAACTAGCCACCCGCAATCGACCGGCGGCAACGGCGTGATCCAGGTTCGAACTCAGCTTGTAGTATTTATTGCCGGCGAGCACGCCGGGCAACTGATCCAGCCGCCAGAGATACAGTGGCACACCAGCACGCGCGAAGCGCTCATCAAAGATTTGTTGAAGCATCAGCGCGGAGTCGATGAATCCGGCACAGCCGCGAAACCGGTCAAATCCCACCCCCCAGATGCTCCCGACACCGGTCGCTTTCACCGTGACGAAAGTAGAGAGGCTTCATCACTTTGTCTATCGGCTGTCCACACACCTGCCCGTCAGCATCCTTGAACCGGCACACCGGCAAGCGGTAGTGCATAAGCCATTCACGATAATGCTCTATCGGCACGCCACAGCGCTGCGACACAAAGGCTATGGGATCGTTTACGTAGGCCGTAATCTCTGCCGGCACCAAGACCAGGTGCTCTATACCAGGGTGGTAGGCAACAAAGGTGATTCCAGTATCCGTCATGCGCTGCAGAATCTGGCCGCTGTCATTTTTCATCAGCGATTGCAGCTCTTTTTTGGTCAGCGTCAGCTCATCGCGCAACTTTGCAATCTGCTCGTCGCGGTAGTGGAGCTCAGCCTCGCGCATGGCAATCCGCTCATTCAACTCTTCGGCCTGCGCCTTGGTTTTGTCGGCCAGCTCAACCTGAAACTGCTCACGTAACACGGCAACCTCAGCGGCATACTCAGAACTACCTTTGCGCAGGGTCTCCTCATAGCGCTCGCGAATCTTATTAAATTTGTTTTCGTAACCGTCCAGCGCCTCTTTCAGCTTCAACTCATTACGACGGGCTTTAGCGAGACGACTTTTGAGTTCCTGCAAACTCTCGTCCTTTGCACGAAGGCGCTCTACATAACTCGCCTCCGTAGAATCGACGCGGCGTTTCAGGCGCTCTGCAAGCGTGCTGAGTTCCAACCTGTGCTTTTGCTTTAAACCTTCCAGGCGGCGACGATATTTTCGATTAAAGCGCGGCCCGGTGGGCGCCTCGGGCGCTACTGGTGAGGACGGCGGTACATTAACCTGCGGCTGGGCCTGTACCGGCGCAGCAGGTGTCACCCTCACCGCAGGGCTGCGCTCCTCAATCAAGCCAAGTCGGTTGCGTTTTACCGCCTCCACCAGCAAATCAAACGTTGAGTTGGCCCCCATTTCCGGGTCCCACAACTTGTCTTTGTACCAGACTACGGGGCAAGAGCTACGACACGCCAGACGAATAGTGCCGTCTCCGAGATCCGGCCCGGTCAGGCCGTGATCAGCAAGATGCTGCAAAGGAATGTTCCAGGTTGATTCAACCTGACCATCTTCTGCAAAGGGAAGCGTAAAAAAGACGGCCGCCTGGATCACGAGGTGGCGATTGATTTGCAGATAGACCGCCTTAACGACCTTACCTGAATAGGCGGGCACGCCGGCAAAACCATCAAGCACAGCCTCAAACTCGGCGTAGCGAACTTCCTTGTCTACCAGGTCACCTTTAAAAAAGACGACTGCTTCATTGGCTCCCGCCTGTAGATCGAGCATAGTCACTCCGTCGTGAGTGCAAGGCGTGTGTATAGCGTAATTATCCGGCAAATAGTACGCATAAAACAGCAGCTTAGCTGGGAACAATATCACACTAATCGGCACTTGCGACGCATTAGGCGCCCCTTTCAGACCATTTAAACGATGATCGCGACACTAATGAAATGGCGCGAAAAGGCAAAACTTTACGCTCCACAGCATGTATGATCGAGACAACCAACCAACGGGGGTGAACCATGAGCAACCTGGCAGAAGCGCAACAACCTGAAAATACATCACAGCAACGCGCACCAAGCAGCGAACGCATCGACGACGTATTCGCCCGACAGAAGGCAGCCTCTCGCACGCACGCCTATCCAACCGCAGCCGAACGCATCGCCCACTTGGACACGCTTGCCAACCTTCTGGAAACCCATCAGGACGCCATAGCCGAAGCAATCAGCGCTGATTTTGGCAATCGCGCCGCGCAGGAGTCCAAAGTACTGGAAATATTTGGCCTGCTCAGCGGCTGTCATTACACCAAAAAGCGCATTAAACGCTGGATGAAGCCCCAGAAACGCCATGTAGGCCTAGCGTTTTTCGGCGCCAAAAACCGAGTGATACCACAACCAAAAGGCGTTGTCGGTATTGTCACCCCTTGGAACTACCCGCTCTTCCTCGCACTTAGCCCTGCCATCAGCGCCCTCGCCGCCGGCAATCGCTGCATCATCAAAATGGCCGCCAATTCACAAACACTGGCACGCCTGATGGACAAACTGATCAGCGAGGCATTCGACGACACGGTGCTGGCAGTAATCCCCGGTGTTTCCGCTCAGACGTTCACTGACCGCCCCTGGGACCACCTGATATTCACCGGCTCTCCCTCCACAGGCAAAACCGTGATGGAAACTGCCGCAAAATATCTGACGCCCGTGACCCTTGAGCTGGGCGGCAAATCGCCCACCATTATCGCCGAAGATTACGACATCAAAACCGCCGCAGAACGACTGCTATTCGGCAAATTTCTCAACGCCGGCCAAACTTGCGTGGCGCCGGACTATCTGTTTGTCCCCGAACAAAAGGTTCCCGACTTTATCGAGGCCGCCAAAGCCATTGTCAAAGCACGCTATCCGCGCCTCGACACCCCCGATTACACCTCCGTGATCGACGAAAAAGCCTACCAGCGATTGACGCAAACACTGGATGACGCCACAACGAAAGGCGCCAACGCGGTCAATCTGTTAGACGAAGCTGCTCGAGATGACTCGCTGCGCAAAATCGCCCCACACCTGGTCTGCGACGTGAAGCCCGATATGATGATCATGCGTGATGAAATCTTCGGCCCCCTGCTTCCGATCAAGCCCTACCGCGACCTCGATGAGGTAATCCAATACATTAACGAGAATGAGCGCCCGCTCGCGCTGTATTTATACAGCAACAACAAAGCGACCCAGGACAAGGTGATCTACAACACCTTGTCGGGCGGCATGTGCATCAATGACAGCGTGGTACACGTTGCCCAGCATGACATGCCCTTCGGCGGTGTCGGCAACAGCGGCATGGGCCACTACCACGGCCACGAAGGATTCGTTGAATTCTCCAAAATGCGACCGATATTTCAACAGGGACCGATGAGTGGACTACTAATGATGGCACCACCCTACGGCAAAACTTTCGACACCATGTACAAGGCGATGCTCAAACTTAAACTGTAAGCTTGTATCGGTGCGGCTAGTCAAAGGCTAGCCGCGCCTGAATACCCCAATGGCGAAATGCCGCGCGGGTCGGCATGGCTTGGGCTCGCGCTATAAAGCCATCAATTTCACCGTAAGCCGCGTAAAACCGTTCGTCTGTCAGGTTTTTACCAAACACGCCCACCGAGTAGCGCCCACCCCTATCACTCAGGTTCACTGACGCATCCCACAAGCCATAGGCCGGGTTTGCGTTCAATGGGTCCCGCTGTAAGTTGAACTGCTGTTTATCCTGCCAGGCGTATGCTATGCGAAAATCCCCCCCCCCAGGGAATAGCACGTAAATCCCAGTGATAGTCAGCCGCCACATGCCATTTTAGACTCGGCGTTACCGGTGACTCAGAACCCGACAGATCCTGGGTGTCTCCTTCGCCATCGCCATTACTGTCAATGGTGCAGCCGTCAGCCGCATCCTGCCCTACGTAGCAGGCATTCGTGAAGTTTTCGAGTGTCGCATCAGTGTAGGCCACACCACCTGAAAGCCGCAGATCGTCAGTAGCGGCTAGCGTAAATTCCAGCTCCACACCTGCACTTTCAATATCTCCGGCGTTAATTACTTCAGTATTAAATGTACCTGGCGTCAATTGCGCCGCCTGAAAATTTTCAACAACCATCGAAAAGACATTCGCATTGAGCGATAAGCGGTTATCCCAGAAACGCCCTTTTAGACCCAGCTCGGTAGAGAAGGCATCCTCTGAGTCTACCAGCGCACGTTCAGGTGTAGTCGCTGTCGCGGACGCATTGATACCAGCGCCTTTGAAACCCGTGCTAACACTGGCATATACCGAAACCTCGTCACTGAATCGATAAATCAAACCCAGCCGACCGGTAACCTTGTTTTCGGTCTGCTCATCATCCAGCACGATGGCGGGCAAGGTCTGAAAGCTATTCAGATCGTAAAGTTTGGGATTAGCACGAATCCGATCAACGGCCGAACGTATTGCCGACTTCGGCGCACCCTCAAAGAAAGGCTGCGCGACACCCAAAGGGCTTTCACTGTCTGGATCATAAAGATCCATCTGCACAATACGCCAACCCAGTGTTTCACGAGTAAATCTGGCACCGGCAAACAAAGAAATGCTGTCAGTCAGATCTAGCGTGACATCACCAAATATCGCGCTGGTGTCATCCGTCACTACCGAGTCAGTCATATGCACCAACGAAATAATCGGGTTCGGGCCCGGCGCCGCAGGGCGATTCACTAAATCAATCACGGTTGGCAAGGTAAGAAAGGCATTTTCTTTTAACGATTGATAAAAAGCACCGGCAATGTAGCTGTAGTGTGCACCACTACCCTCAACCCGAAGTTCTTGGGTGAATGTATAGGAACTGATCGGTGCGCGCCCGCTGCCGAAAGGCGCCCCCCGATAACCGATAAATACGCCCGGCGCAGCTTCTACAGTAGTTGGTTTGATAGTCTCCGGTCCAAGATCCACATCTAGCTCAGAATCCGTATCAAACTCACGGTAGCTAGTGATTGCCCGAACACCAAGCCCCTCCGACAGCGACCATAAATAGTCGAGGCTCAAACCCCAGCCAACATCCACATTTTCGGGGTCAATATCGATATTAACCTTGGGATCATCAAAGCTGGGGATAAATCCATTTCGATCAACGAATTCCTGTGTGAGCTGGGTATCCGGCACCAGCACCAGAAACTGAGGCGCAGAAAATATATCGCGATAGTCTGCACTCAGACGTAGCTCCATATCCTCGTTTAGGTCAATATCGAACTTCGCCAACACACCTTGACTATCAATGCCGCCCTGATCACGACCTACTGGGTGAATATTCTCAATAAAGCCATCCATTTCACGCTTGAAAACATTGATTCGATAGCGAGCAGCCTCGGTGTAAAACGGACCCGTCAACATAGCTCGCAATATCTTCTCACTGTCATTGGTATAGCTTCCAGACACCTCACCACGCCACTCAGTTTCCGGACGCTGCGTTACGATATTCAGCGCTCCCGCTGTGGCATTCTTGCCAATCAGCGTACCCTGCGGGCCGCGCAGAACCTCAATTCTCTCAACGTCTGCGAGACTCATAATAAATTCCGCACTACGTGACAACGCGACGCCGTCAACAATCACTGCCACCGCAGGCTGAATGGAACCCTGCTGCACAAAAGAAGAAATGCCACGCATAGCAAAGGAACTGGCAGACGCAGCGAAGCTACGTGTAAAACTTAAGGAAGGCGTCAGACGCACAAAATCCTGAGTATCTGCGACCTGAGACGCCTGAATTTGTCCCTGATCGACAACCGCCACCGAGATCGGCACATCCATTAGCGATTGCTCACGCTTTTGCGCAGTAACAACAACCTCTTCCAACACCGGCACTGCCTGCAACAGACCAGCCACTACGAAGCTGGTGATGAACCCGAATGACAAGGACATAGGCCTGGCTGACATTGAAACTCTCCGTGATATCAATGAATAAACACCAAGAACAGGTTTCCGGGATCGGGAGTCAGGCTATTTCGCACTGTTATTGTTCTACTGGCGTTAAACGGGCGAATAAAACCCGCGAACCAAAAGACTATGATAGCCTCGCCTTTTTAGTCAACAGTGATGTCAATTAATGGGCGAGTAGAGAGGATAAGGGCATGCGATTTTTGCAGCACAAACAAAAAACCCTGCTCGATGGCAGGGCTTCTGTGTTTGTCTGGCGGACCGGACGGGACTCGAACCCGCGACCTCCGGCGTGACAGGCCGGCATTCTAACCAACTGAACTACCGGTCCGC
>NZ_JBFJTH010000010.1:0-44117 GCF_041625495.1 Litorivivens sp.
GTGCAGTCCGGGGTGATCAAACCGCTCCGGAAAGTGGTCCAGACCGTAAATTTCACCCTGCACGTTACGCTGATAGAAGCGAGTCGAAAGTGGCGTGGATAGCTCGTAAAAAGCGAGCGCCGACTCCAGCTGAGGCATACGCTGAAAAAGGATAGCCAGCAGTTTTCTGGACAGGTCCGCTTTTTTCGCCTCGTAGTCATCACCCCGCTGCTGCCACGTAGTGTCCTGCCAGCGCGCGAACCATTCCGGATTGGTTACCGTAACAATCTCTACCGTAGACTTATCCGGATAACGCTCAGACCACTGGGGATCCTTGGCCGATGGGAATGAGATATACACCAGCGGAAACGGGTTGTTGTCAGGGTCGCTCAGATACCGTGCAACATTGCCCTCGTGGTCGGCGTCAGGGTAAATCCACAGATTGGTGGTATCCATTCCCAGCGATTGGGGAGAACCGTGAAAACCGGCATACAGGCACAGGTGAGCACTGGAAAGTCGAATGCGATCGTCACTGTGCAACTGAAAGCGCGAACGAACGGTATCAGGTAACAGGCTGTTCACTGTCGGCAAAATGCCCGCATTGCTGACAATCGCCGGCGCACGAATTTCGGTGCCATCTGCCATAACCACGCCAACGGCGCGATCCCGCTCCAACAGAATCTGTGTGACTTCGGCATAAGTAAATACCTCGCCACCGGCCTTCTGAATTGTGGGAATGATACTACGCGCCATCGCCGACGCACCGCCCACAGGATAGGCACCACCAGCCAGATAGTGTTTCGCCACCAACGCGTGCATCACGAAAGAAGATTCCGCTGGCGGCAATCCGTAATCACCCCATTGACCTGTGAGCACCGCAATCAGCTGCTGATTGTCGGTAAGCGATTCGAGCACCTCGCGCGTGGTTTGCCGGAATTGTTTGCCGAGCAGCACTCCGCGGGTTTTGCCGTACACACCTGCCAGAGGCCTCGGCATTGCCTGCCCTGCGAAAAACTGGCTGCTCTTGTAACTTGTTTCGCGCACCAGCGCGACGTAGCGACGTATCGCTTCCTCTTCCTCGGGAAAATGCCAAATTAGCTCGGCAATAAAATTCTCGGTACCCGCTTTTAAATCGTATTCATGGTCACCAAGAATAATACGATCGTATACCGGATCCATTTCTGCCCACTGCAACCGACCCTCACTAACCACGTCAAAAATTCGCCGCAGACGGCTCTCCGGCCGATGGACGTCGCCAATGTAATGCACCCCTACGTCCCATTCGAACCCTTCCCGTTCGTAGGCATGGGTGTAGCCGCCGGCCGTATAATGCTGTTCCAGAACACACACTTTCTTGCCCAGTAATGACAGCAGGGCCGCATTAACCAAGCCACCAATACCGGAACCAATTATCAAAACATCATATTCCCCGGCCAAGCGGTTGGCCCGATAACGCCTGCCTGTTCGCACCTTATCCATTGATTTCCCCATAGTTTTTATTGATCTATTTCGGCTGACGACATGCCGCACCTCGGACACTACGTATTGTCGCCAGTACCTGCGATTGGCTTTACTAGTGCGAGTTTTATAACCCGACAAACAATCAGGTACCAGCGCCCAATGCTAGGAGGGGCCCCATGACAGCAAACTGCCAATGCTCCACACACGACCCAAGCAGGATTGGCGAGCTTCTGGTGCGCGGCGAATTCATCTCCCGTCGACAACTTCGCAAAGCACTTTCCATCGCCGAACTGCAAAAACAGCCACTGTGCAGCGTGCTTATGCGCCAGCGTCGAATTGGTCGCCTGGAAAAGGATGCCTTGCTCAACCTTCAACACAAACTGCGTCAACCGGGCGATACCGCGACAACCGCTGAATTGGGCTGTCGCCTCGGCGACCTCATTATGGCGGACGGCCGCATAAGCCGACAGGAGCTGGAAGAAGCACTGGCAGAACAGCGCAAGAGCAAACGCCCCCTTGGATCAATTTTGCTACAAGCGCATAACGTTTCCGTGGCGCGGCTGACCACCTACTTACGCTTACAGCAGAAACTGCTCACCGCAGCAGCGATGGCGCTGGCGGCGATGTCGCCCAGCTACGCCGCCGAACCTCGTGCACAGGAAGCCGCCTGGGGCAGCCTCGGTGCAGAAAAGCCGCACGCATCACCACATTCGCTGAGTGCAAACTGGCGACGCCCGAGCCTAGCGGACAGCCTATCACCGCGACGCTTTGCAAAAGAGGATGAAATCTTTCGTAGCCGGGGCGGGAAGATGGTTTTACGCTTGACAGAAACCGGCGTGGAATTTCGTAAATTTTTCTGACCAAACAGCTTATTTATCGACGCTGCGTGTAGACTCTTTGCTTGCGGCTTTTTTCTTTGTGGCCTTCTTACGCTTTACCGAGCGCTTATTCACCCCTTCCGCTTCATCCATCACCTGAAGACAATAGTCCACCGACGCGCGCTGCAAATTCAGAAACTGCTCGAAAGTCTCATCACTCATATCACGAAGGCGATCGTGTTTGCGCAGCAGGTTCACATAACGTCTTTCTCTCTCATACTGGCGCGGCAGCTGCAGAATACCCAAATCATCCAGCCGTTGTTCGAGAGCAGGATTGTAGGTTCGCACAAACTTGAGAATAAAAGGAATGGGATCGTGACGGGCAATGAGCGCGGCGATACGCAAGATCATGTCAAACGGTAATGTCGCTCGGCCATTTTCCACTTCACGTAGCAACTCGACGTCTTTCAGGCCGAGGATTTCCGTTAACTCCTGCAGATTGAGACCCGCAACTTCCCGAGCATCTTTCAGGAACTCACCTGCGTCAGCCATGGCTCGCAAACGCTCTGGGTCGAGAGACTTCATGTACAGGTCTTTTAACCAGCTATCGGTATACATCAGCGGTATGGCCGATCCGGTTTTGACCACATCAACAACACTAGCTGTAATCAGGCCCGTATAGTCGAGCAGCTGATCAATCAGGTTGGAGCGGCCACTGGCTTTTTCAGAACGATCGCCTGTTGTTGAGCGTCTGCCTTTGGATCCTTCACCCATAACTCACCTCGCTATCGCCCCCCGCGCCAGCGGAGTGTAGAAAGATCTGTTGCACTGCTTCCCAGCATAGCCCCAATAGACCTCCCCTGAAAGCTGCCCGGCAGCCACATCATGCGTGAAATTGAAAAACAGCCTTTATATAAAGGCTGTTTTAGGACGAGGGTGGATATCATTCGACAGCCATCTGAAACCACAAGACGACCTCATTCACTTGACATTTCAATAACATTTCAATTCATATTGATATAGAGTGGATAGCAATTACGCCGCTACTGCAATTCGTTAGAGAGACGCACATCAAAAATGCAATATTTTTAGGGTGAACTTGCTCTCAAGTGAGGAACTTTCGCTGAAGCGAAAGTTCACGCCGCCGCAATGTCGCAAATTGGGCATTATTGAGAAGTTAGGCTATACTTCACACCACAGGTGATTTTCAGCACTCAAGTCACCGTGAACGCTGAAAAAAGAGCAACTGAATGCGCAGTTACCTGAAGTTCACAGCTTTCGCTATCTTGTTGTTTTTATGCGAATTTTCCTACGCCATCGGACTTGGTGAAGCTGAAGTACGCTCTCATTTTGGCACCCCGCTAGACCTCAGCATTCCCGTTCACCACCTCGGCAAGCTGTCCGGCGAAGACCTCCGTATTGCCCTCTCCACCCTCAAAGACGATGCCTCAGGCCACCCGCTCGATGCGATGGTGGGCAGCAGATACCAGGTAGATTTCGACGCAGCCACCAATATGATTCGCCTGCGCTCCGATGAACCCGTGATGGAGCCTTTCCTGGCGTTTACACTCAATCTGCGCTGGCCACGTGGTTTTTTGCAGCGCGAATACACGGTACTACTCGACTTCCCCGCATTACACCGAAGCGCACCAACAAGTCGTGTAGCGCAGCTCGACAAGCCTGCATCCTCCTCACAGCAGAAGCAGACCACACAGACCAGCAACGCAGCCACCCGGCCAGCCACGATAGATCCGGTAAAACCAGCTCGCTCGCAGCAGGAATTACAGTACAGCGCCACTGAAAACCTCACCTCAAAAACCTCGGCACCGCAGCGAAGAGTTTCAACGTCAGATAACAACTTCAGCGACGGACAATACCGAGTAAGTCGGGGCGATTCCCTGTGGGGCCTGGCAGACAAACTGAGTACACAGCGGGACGGCAGCCACGCCCAGTGGATGGCCGCCGTGTTCGAACAGAATCCTAAAGCGTTTATCGCCAACCAACCGCACCTGCTCAAAGAAGCGTATGTGCTGACCATTCCGGAACAGTGTTACGACGCGCGACTGGTCTTGGAAGACGGCGGCAAAGGCTACCGTATTATTGGCAGTAAAAAATCCAGTCCGCTAAGTACGGCCGTAGCAGTTGCCGACCCCATGCCGAAGGACACCGCAGCGACAATCGACGGTTCCGCAATTGAGGTCAGCGAATCACCCTCATCCGTCGTTGAGTCTGCTCCTGTATATCAATACGACGGCAAAGACTTTGTTAGTGACCCACTGGCCGACACCGCCAACGAACCGACCGGCACAGCGCTCTCGCCATATGAGCTTCACTCTCTAGCTGAGACTGATGCAAGTGCCGACGTCAGCCCTATTCATACCGATACAGTGGCAACCCAACAAGCAGCCCAGACCAATAACACACTGCAACGCGTTGCCGAACTTGAAAAACAGCTAACCAATGCGCTGGCGCTTATTGAAAAGCAGAGCCAGCAGGCAGCGACCCAGAAGACACTGCCTGAGCAGCCGATTGTATCGACTGCATCACCAGCACTGGCCGAACTCACCACGCCCGCCTACCTGTTCCGCTCGATGGGATGGCTTGCCTTTGGCATGTCTGTGGTCATGGGCTACATGATGTATCGCGACCGCGGTGGCCCCCGACTGCGTCTTGTGTCACGAGATCGTCGACGCAAAGATTTCGCATCCATGCTCAGAAAAAACACTTAACCAGCCGCTACCTCAGCTCAACCTTTCACCCAAAAAAACAAGCCGCAACTACCCGACAAATCAGCCCATTGGATAGCAATGACTGGCAGCGAAGAACTACTGCCCGCTGAAGGTCTGCCAGGTAAGCAAGACCGTAGAGGCTGGGATGAAACCACCATTTTTGGCGTAAGCTAACGCACGATCAAGATTTACAACACCGTTACTCACCGGCGCTGTACCAACCCCCACGGCAACATCACTCAAAACACCGAGCGCGCGCCCATCCTCGTGAAGGACCGCACTACCGCTGTCGCCTGGCACCCCGGCATTGTCAGTCCGAACGCGATAGGCTAAACCATCTGCGACCACCTGCGTTATCTGCCCGCGTTTTTCCTCTAACGCAGGCTCTCCAAAGTGCAGGCTCGATTGACCATAGGTAAACACCTCATCGCCTACCGCAGCCAAACCGTTGTACAAACCCGTCGGACCACCAAAGCGCAAGGCTGACGGATGCACATTATCAAGATCATCAGGGTGTATCTGCACCAATGCAAAATCGTTCAATCGGCACTGTTCGGAAGCAGGAACCTCACCCTGCTGCTGCATAGCACTCCAGCTGCTGTAAACCAGTGTTCCTGGAAATCGGGCATTTTCTATTGTCACTCCAGAAAAGCCCGACGCTGCATTGCGCGATTCACAAGGATCCCCATTGTTGGCGTCATCACTAAAGCAATGCGCCGCCGTGCCTATGTAGTAAGTGACAGAATTGGCGGCAAAAATGAAGTTCGAGGTGCAGCTGCCATACGAAGAGGAAATTTTCACCCCAGGGCGGATCTGCTGCGCCGTCGGCTCACCAAAGTCACGGGCGACCGGCTCTGCAGCGGCAGAGGAATTACTCGACGAGGACTTGCACCCGGACAACAACACCACGCCAGCCAGCGCTAATACACGACAATACGAGCTCACAATACGGCACCATAGAAAGAGAATCTGTACAGACTAGCATCTTAATGCGAGCAATAAACACCCAGACCCAACTGATTGCCGTTTAGTCTGGGAAGCTAATCCTCAAAGAACGCCCCCAGCTACAACCCCCTTATAATGGGTATTGGGTCAGGTATTTATCGTACGCACTCGACCACTGCGCTGCTCAAGGCTGGCGTGTCACAATGGCCTGGCAGCAAGGTTGCCGATAGCTGGCATAAAGACAATAGACGCGCAATTGGCCGGACTGGGTTGTTGCCAGCCGCTTTTATCGACTACTTCACACGCTACAACGACGAGTACGGTCACCCAGCAGGCGACAAGGTAATACAGACTTTTGCTGATATTCTGGCGGGTACGTTCAAACGCGCCAGCGACGTGGTGGCGCGCGTGGGGGGGCGAAGAGTTTCTGGTGCTGACCCACGACTCACCCACCGGCTCTTGCCAAGTACTGACCAACAGGGCCCTACAGGAGCTGCGCACAGCAAAACTGGAACATGTGGCGGCACCGCTGAACATTGTGAGCGTAAGCGCTGGAGTCTTTCATGGCATCCCCGATGCCAATCTAACACTGCAGATCGCACTGTCTCGGGTAGATCAGATTCTGTACGCGGCAAAAGAAGCTGGACGCGACCGGGCAATGCACAGCGACGAGCTGGTCAATAACGTCCGGCCGGCGATAACCCCAGACATCGTTGCACTTGCAAAGAAATAGCGCCGCTAAGCAGGCTTAGTAGACGCCTGCTGTTCGGGCCAGGAAAATACTCAGGATACTGAAACCCGTCACCACCGTTATCAACATGAATATCATGCGAAGGGGTTTGAAGGGCTTTCGTGGCGTGTCGTTGTACCCAGACTTGAGGTACTCATCAACGCGTTGCTGATCTTCGGGGTAGAGCTTGCGGTCTTGAGACATGGCGAATACGACATCGGGTGTGAACTGACCTCGCATTATCCCACCCGAATCGGGTTTGGCCAAGCCAGCTGTCCGCAAGACACAGGGCGAGCTTCAACAGAAACCCGCCCTGATCATGGACAGGGGCTTAAAATGCGCTCTCAGGCAAATCCATTAACACATCGCTACCAGCCCGTACTGATGTTGCCAGCGCCTGCAATTGCGGCAGCAAACGCTTCATATAGAAACGGGCGGTGTGCAGCTTGCTCGTGTAAAACTCGTTATCACCCGCTTTCAGTGCTGCCTCTGCCATGCGCGCCCACATGTACGCGTAGATGGTATAGCCAGCGGCGTGCAGGTATTCTACCGACGCTGCGCCAACCGCATGAGGGTCATTCTTGGCCGCATTGAGCACGTCCCTGGTCAGAGAATCCAACACTTCGACAGCCGATTGCAGCGGTGCGGTAAACTCTTCCATTCCAGCAGTTGTGACCGATTCCGCATAGTCACGCATCTCCTGGAGCAGTACACCCATATTCTGGCCGCCATTAGCGGCGACTTTACGCCCCATCAGATCCAGCGCCTGGATTCCGTTGGTGCCTTCGTAGATCTGGGCTATGCGCACATCGCGCACCAACTGCTCCATGCCCCACTCACGCACGTAGCCGTGGCCACCAAAGCACTGCTGACCAAGCACGGTGCAATCCAGGCCTTTGTCTGTCAGGAAAGCTTTAGCGATAGGCGTAAGCAATTCAACCAGGCCCGCTGCGCGCGCCTGCTCTTCACCTTCACCAAATTTGGCGGTATCAAGCTGCTGACCAACAAAGACCGCGAAAGCGCGACCAGCCTCCACATAGGCTTTTTGCGTCAGCAACATACGGCGCACGTCGGGGTGCACAATGATCGGATCGGCCGGGCCGTCAGCATTCTGCGGACCTGCCGGTGACCGACTCTGGAGGCGCTCGCGCGCATAATCGAGCGAACCATTATAAGCAGCGGCCGCCAGCCCCAAGCCCTGAACACCAACTGACAAACGCTCGTAGTTCATCATGGTAAACATGGCTGCCAGGCCCTTGTTCACTTCACCCACCAGATAGCCTTTAGCACCATCAAAGTTGAGTACACAGGTGGCAGACGCGTGAATACCCATTTTGTGTTCTACCGAGCCACAGCTTACGCCGTTGCGCTCGCCGAGACTGCCATCGTCGTTGACGTGGAACTTCGGCACCAGAAACAGCGATATGCCTTTGGAGCCTGCCGGTGCGTCCGGCAACTTGGCCAGTACAAGGTGGACGATGTTTTCTGTCAGGTCATGCTCACCACCGGTGATAAAAATCTTGTTCCCGGTAATGCTGTAGCTACCGTCGGCTTGGGGTTCAGCCTTAGTGCGAATCATACCAAGGTCGGTACCTGCGTGACCTTCGGTCAGACACATGCTGCCAGCCCATTTACCGGAGTACATGTTCGGCAGGTATTTTTCTTTCAGCTCATCACTGGCGTGGTTGGCCAGAGCCAGCGCCGCACCAGAGGTGAGTGAAAGGTACAGACCCAGCGCGATGTTTGAGCCATAGCTCATTTCCTCAAACATCAGCACCAGCATCTTGGGAATAACCTGGCCGCCGTATTCCGGGGCGCCGGCAAGAGCACCCCAGCCACCTTCGGCCAGTTCTTTAAAGGCTTCAGGAAAGCCTTTAGGCGTTGTGACAACCGTGTCGTTCCAGCTTACGCCCTCTTCGTCTCCGCTGCGATTCAGTGGCGAGAGAAGGTTTTCGCTGATTTTTGCCGCTTCATCGAGGATGGCATCTGCCAATTCCCGATTGACCTCCTCCAGTCCCAATTTGGACCAGATGGACTCTGCGTTAAAAACCTCATGCAATACAAATTGCATGTCTTTTACAGGGGCTTTGTAATCCGGCACGGTTGTCCTCCGTTGAGTTTATTTAGAACGCGAATTCGTCAACATCCAACGCCATCAGATTGTCCGCGCCACTGAGCATGCTCAGCTTATGGCTCTCGGTACGCGGCAACAAGCGCTGGAAGTAGAAGCGCGCAGTTTTAATCTTGGACGCCATAAAGCTATCGCCCTCGCTGCCCCCAAGCGCGAGTTCGGCCATCTGAGCCCACATATATGCGAGCGCAATGTAGCCGGAGTACATCAGATAATCAACCGACGCCGCACCCACTTCATCTGGGTTCTGCATGGCTTTCTCACCGATCTGCATGGTGATATCACCCCACTCTTTGTTCAGCGCCGCCAGCGGCTCGACAAACTCAGCCATCGCGGCATTGTCCTTTTGAGACTCGCAGTACTTGTGGATGATCTTGGTCAGCGTCATCAGGGCCTGGCCACCGGTACCCATAATCTTTCGGCCCAGCAGGTCAAGCGCCTGAATGCCAGTCGTACCTTCATAGAGCGTTGAAATGCGCAGGTCACGAACGATCTGCTCCATGCCCCACTCACTGATAAAGCCGTGGCCACCGTAGATCTGAACGCCGTAGTTGGCCACTTCCAGACCGGTCTCGGTAACAAAAGCCTTGGCGATCGGCGTCAGCAGGTGCAACAGGTCGTCGGCTTCCTTGCGCTCTTCTTCAGTCGCACCGCAGTTAGCCTTGTCCACGACCATCAAAATCCAGTACAGAAACGCGCGACTGCCTTCAGTGAAAGCCTTTTGCGTCAGCAGCATGCGGCGCACATCGGGGTGCACGATAATTGGATCGGCAGGACCATCCGGGTTTTTGGGGCCCGACAGTGAACGCATTTGCAAACGCTCACGCGCGTATTCCAGACCACCCTGGTATGACAGTTGGCCCAGTGACAGACCCTGCATGGCAGTACCCATACGGGCAGTGTTCATCATCACAAACATGTAGGTAAGGCCTTTGTTCTCCTCACCGATCATGTAGCCGGTTGCACCGTCAAAGTTCAGTACAGCTGTCGCAGAACCTTTGATACCCATCTTGTGCTCGATAGAGCCACAGGTTACACCGTTGCGATCGCCCAGGCTCGAGTCCTCATGGGCAATAAACTTGGGCACCAGAAACAGCGAGATACCCTTGGTGCCTTCCGGTGCGCCCTCAGTGCGCGCCAGAACCAGATGGATAATGTTCTCCGCCATGTCGTGCTCGCCGGAGGAAATGAAAATCTTGGTGCCGGTAATAGCGTAGGTTCCGTCGCCATTGTCCTTGGCTTTAGTGCGAGACAAACCAACATCAGAACCGGCGTGCGGCTCGGTCAGACACATAGTGCCAGTCCAGGTACCGTCTACCATTTTGGGCAGGTAACGGGTTTGCTGCATTTCATTGCCGTACTCTTCCAGTACGCGTGCCGCAGAGCTGGACAGGCCGGGATACATGCTCCAAGACCAGTTAGCACCACCCATCATGTCTGACAGCAGCAGACCAACAGACGGAGGCAAACCCTGGCCACCAAATTCGGTACGGGCGCTTACACTGGTCCAGCCAGATTCGCAGTATTGCTGATAGGCTTCTTTGAAGCCTTCCGGTGTAGTCACACCGTCTTCGCTCCAGGTACAACCCTGCTGGTCGCCGATCTGGTTAAGAGGGGCAATCACTTCCTCAGCAAACTTCGCACCTTCGTTCAGAATGGCATCCAGAAGATCGGGAGTCACTTCCTCGCGATCAGACAGCGTGGGATAGTGCTGATCAACTTTCAGCAAATCATTCAACACAAACTGCATATCGCGCAACGGAGCTTTATAAACGGGCATGGCTCTTACCTCAATGTTCGTGGCAGGAGAACAACTCAACCGCCAATGTTGACGGCGAGTATATTAGGCAAATCAATTAGTGCTTTGCAAGAGATTTGCCGTCAAATTACCTTTATCGAACATTTACTACTTATATTTCAAAAGGTTACAAACCTTAGTATTTACTCGTATATGTGCGGATTGGCGCGATTTACCAATAAATCCAGGTTCAAACCGGCGGGAAGCGCCCCAAAGTGATGGCTCGGAGACTGCGAGCGACCCGCCAAAAATGCCTCGGCGATCGCTGCATTCGGGCTGCGCAGCAGCAATGAGCCCTGCAGACTGAGACCCAACAGCTCGGCCAAGCGGCGCGCCGACGACTCATCAGCTGCCGCCAACTCGTGCTTCAGGTTCTCCACCACCGCATCCTGCCGCGGATCCATATTGGCAGTGGTCAGCAGCTCAGCCATCCAGGCATCCACCACTTCCGGGCTGCGCTCCATGGCACGGCGCACATCCAATGCCTGAATGTTGCCTGAGCCCTCCCATATCGCGTTTATCGGCGCTTCCCGATACAAACGCGGCATAATGCAGTTCTCCATCACGCCGTTGCCGCCAATGCACTCCATTGCTTCGTAGGCGTGCTGAGGTGTGCGCTTGCAGATCCAGTATTTGCCAACCGCCGTGCCGAGTCGAAGCAGTAGCTGATCTTGCTCACTGCCACCATCGAGAGCCTGCGCCATTCGGAATGTCATGGCCAGCGAGCCTTCTACCTCCAATTGCAGATCAGCAATCACATTGCGCATGATGGGTTGGTCTATCAGACGCTTACCGAAAGCCTCGCGCTGACTGGCGTGGTGTGCCGCCTGCACCACAGCCTGGCGTTGACCAGCACTGGAACCGATCATGCAGTCAAAGCGCGTCATCGCCACCATCTGAATGATGGCGGGCACACCGCGTCCCGGCTGGCCAACCAGCCAGCCCAAGGCGCCGCGAAACTCCACCTCCGACGAGGCGTTGGCAACATTGCCCATCTTGTCTTTCAGGCGTTGAATTTCCAGCGGGTTTTTATGACCTTCCGGGTGCCAGCGCGGCACCAGAAAACAACTGATGCCCTGATCGGTCTGGGCCAACACCAGAAAAGCATCACACATGGGTGCCGACAGAAACCACTTGTGCCCGACCAGCGAATAAGCATCCATCCCATCCACTTCGCCGACCCGAGTAGCCTGGGTCGTGTTGGCGCGCACGTCAGACCCGCCCTGTTTCTCGGTCATTCCCATGCCAATGGTCAGGGCTGACTTTTCGCTGTAGTGCACATTCCGCGGATCGTAGGCATTCGCCAGCACCTTGGGCAGCCAGCGCTCCGCCAGCACAGGGTTTAGCTTGAAGGTCGGCACCGAGGCAAAGGTCATCGTCACTGGACAGCCGTGTGCCGCTTCTATCTGGGAATGTAGATAATATCTGGCGGCGCGCGCCGCATGACTGCCGCCCGTCCAGGGCTCACTGTGTAGCCCGGACTGATAAGCCTGCTCCATGAGCGCATGGTAGCTCGGATGGAACTCTATCTCGTCCAGTCGATGACCAAAACGATCATGGGTATGCAGCACCGGCTTGTGTGCATTGGCCTGAAAACCCAGCTCGATAAATTCAGGCAAGCCACACAGCTGGCCATAGTCCACCAGTGACTCATCAGCCTGTGGCGCCTGAGCCTGAATCGCTTCCCGCAACGCCTGATCACCTAGATAAAGATTGTGATTCTCCAGCGCCGAAGCCTGATTGAACACTTCATGGGTAGACTCAAAGTTCTCGAGAGGCATGATTACTCCTGCACAACATTCAATACCGAATCAGCAGAGTAAACATCGTCTGGTCACAGGCGTAAAGGCGGCTGCACTTATTCCCGATATTTTTAAAGCCAGGACCTGCCCACGGCTTTAGAGTGCAAGCTGAGCAAGATCCAGGTGGGGAGCAACGTGAGTGCCCTGAGTGTCCTGCAAGCGGGGAATTACGCCAAGGCAGGGCGCTGGCAGAAAGTGCTTAAGGGTAGCGATATTGTCATCAAAGCAGGCCATCTGCGGGTCCACCGTATTGGCAACCCACCCTGCCAATGGCAATCCATCGCGCTGAATCGCCTCAGCCGTTAACAGTGCGTGGTTGAGACAACCCAGCTTCATACCAACCACAAGAATAACCGGCAGCTGCAGTTCAACAGCCAGACCAGCCAGCGTTTCGCGCCCACTTAGCGGCACCCGCCAGCCGCCGGCTCCCTCTACCAGCGCAAAGTCGCTCGAGGTCATTAGCGCACCTCGACAATAACCCGCCAACTGAGACACGGTAATGCGCTTACCCGCTTGCTGTGCGGCGATATGGGGGGCGATTGGCGGATCAAACAAAACCGGATTGACCTGTTCATAAGCAAGCTTGACGCTGGCACTGTCCATCAGCGCCAACGCATCTTCGTTACGTAGTTCGCCAGCAATGTTGTCGGCACCTGCAGCCAAAGGCTTTAGAGCCAATGTTCGAAGCCCTAGCTGATTGGCAGCCGCCAGCAGGCCACAGGCAACGGTGGTTTTACCGATTTCAGTATCGGTACCAGCCACGAAGAACTTTTTACCCATTGCTATCACTCTTTTTTTTCAGGTGCAGATACCAGACTTGATAACTGGCGGGCAGCAAGCCCCGCTCATTGCGGTAACTTTCGTAAGCCGTCATAAAGCGCCGCAATGCCTGCTTACCCATCAGACCACCGGCCCGGTCGCTATTGACGTTATGTGCTCCGAGGTTCTTTAGCTCGCCCATCAGTTCGCGCAAATGCTGGTACTCCAGGATTTCCTGCGCTTCTTGCCAGGCAACCAGCGTCAAACCACTCAGCGCTATGCCACGTTCAAGTTCATCGCGCGCCAAAAAGCGATTCACATGGGTGCTGTTGTCAGCTGCCCGGCCCGCCTCCCGCAACTCAAACAAGGTGTCAGGCCCCAGAGTGCTTACCAGCATTTCACCGCCCGGCCGCATCACGCGATAGGCTTCTGCAAATACGGCAGCGATATTTTCACACCACTGCACTGCCAGCGACGAGAACACCTGATCCACACTGTCGTCCGCCAGTGGCAAATCTTCTGCGTCGCCACATACCCAGCCCTGGGCATCACGCCCCTCCAGTGAACGGGCGTAAGTCAGCATACCTTCGGCGAGGTCCATCGCGATGACACGCTGCGCACAGCCGCTCAATCTCGGCAGGCTGTAGCCCGTGCCGCAACCGAGATCAAGTGCAACGCCGCATTCCACATCGGCCAACCGCGTGGCGAGCGTATCGGCGACGCGGCGCTGCAAGTCTGCAACGCTGTCGTAACTCTTGGCTGCCTTGCTGAAAGAGTGTGCAACCCGGCGCTTGTCGAGATGGTGTTCCGTGGTCTCTGACAACAGTGCGTGCTCACGGCAGAAACCAATAACCTCCCGCCAGAAGTTCTCAGTCGAAGATTCAAATAGCCGATGCCCGCCACCGGCCAGCAGCCGTGTTTTCAACGACGGATTCAGGGCATTAACGTTTGCAACGCATGCCTGCGGAACCAGCGCATCCTCGGCACCAAACAACAGCAGCGCCGGGCACTGAAGACCACGCAGCGCAGCGCGGTTATCCATTTGCCTCAACCATTCCAGCAAGGCGCGCTGAATGGACGCATTGCCCAGCTGACTGGCAGAGGCTGCATTCTGAAGCAAATCAAAACGTTTCAGACCGCGCGCGGGGTTTGCTTCAAAGCGCGCGACAAAATCGTGAAAAGTTTTCAACGGCATAGCCGCTTGCCAGTCTTCGCGCTCCACAAAGCTCGCATTGCTCGCAACAGTGATCAGCGCGGCAACCCGCTCGGGATAGCGGGCCGCTATGCTGGTTGCCAGCATGCCGCCAAGCGACCAACCCAAATAGACAGCCCGTGCCGGCATTTGCTGCATTAGCTGATCGATAAAAGCGTCAAGATCAGCATTGTGATCACGACTGGCGCCGTGACCCGGCAGGTCGATGAGCGTGACATTAAAATGCTGCCGCAGCAGCGGCAACGCCGATCGCCAGCAATCACTTGTTGCGCCCCAGCCGTGCAGCAATACCAGTTCTGCCCCCGCCTGCCTGGCAGGCACCCGTTCGCGATACAGCATCAGGCACCACCGCCGATTGCGACAGCCAGCGCGTCCAGCAACTGGTCGATCTGCGACTCACTGTGCGCCGCACTGAGGGTTATGCGCAGGCGTGAGGTACCTTCTGGCACCGTGGGCGGACGAATGGCGGAAACCAGAATACCCTGCGCTTCCAACGCCCGGCTCAGTGCCAGCGCCCGCTCGTCCAAGCCCACCTGCAGCGGCTGTATTGCCGTGTTAGACGGCATGAGCGACAGGCCAAGCTGTATCGCCCCCGCGCGAAAACGCGCAATGGATTTTTGTAGTTTTTCGCGACGCCAGGCTTCACTCTCCAGCAATTCCAGCGCCGCGAGATTGGCCGCTGCCACTGCCGGCGGCATGGCCGTGGTGTAAATGTACGGGCGAGCAAACTGAATCAGACTTTCAATCAGGGTTTCGCTGCCGGCGACAAAGGCCCCAAAACCACCGACGGCTTTGCCGAGCGTGGCCATAAGAATCGGCAATTCGTTCTGATCCAACTGTTCGGCACAGCCGGCGCCGCGCTTGCCCACGACGCCAATCCCGTGCGCGTCATCTGCCATCAACCAAGCGCCGTGTTGCGCGGCGACTGCCGACAGACAAGCCAGCGGTGCTTCATCGCCATCCATGCTGAACACATGATCGACGACCACCAGCTTGCGACCGGATTCATTTTTGCGCAGCCGGCGCTCAAGGTCACCGACATCGTTGTGGGTAAACCGCTGAAAACGCGCTCCGCTGAGCAATCCACCGTCCAGCAGCGATGCATGGTTTAAACGGTCTTCATACACTGCATCACCACGCCCTACCAATGCGGCAATCACACCCATATTGGCCATATAGCCCGTGGAAAACAGTAGTGCCCGGTCGCGCCCTGTGAACTCGGCAAGGCGCTCTTCAAGCAAGTGGTGGTAGCGGGAATGTCCGCACACCAGATGGGATGCGCCGCTGCCGACACCGACCGCATCAGCAGCATCCTGCATGGCTTTAATCAGCGCAGGGTGGCTGGCCAGACCAAGGTAGTCGTTGCTGCAGAACAACAGAACCTCTTTGCCATCGACACGGGCGGTCGCGCCAGTCGCGCTGTTCAGCGTCCGGCGCACGCGATAGCGATGCAATGTGCGACGCTCTTCAAGCGCCGCAGCCAGTTCGGATTCCATGGGGTGGGTCACGGGTTGTAGTGGCCGACGTCAGTTGGCCGACTGCTCAGGCCGTTGCGTCGTAGAAGAAGCGATCGTTTTGCGCCTGCTCTACCTTGGCCTGCAGCGCAGCTTCCTGCTCATCTTCACAGTACTGCTCATCGCGCTCTTCTGGCTTGATTCCCAGTCGATCGAACAGCTTGAGGTCTTTGTTAGCCTCAGGGTTCGGCGTGGTCAGCAGCTTTTCGCCATAAAAGATGGAATTGGCGCCGGCAAAATAGGCCAACGCATGCATCTGCTCGTTCATCTCCTCACGGCCCGCCGAAAGCCGCACGTGAGAAGCAGGCATTAGGATACGGGCCACGGCGATGGTGCGGATAAAGTCGAAGGGATCGAGATCATCCTCTTCAGCCAGCGGGGTACCTTCCACGCGCACCAGCATATTAATGGGTACACTTTCCGGATGCTCGGGCAAATTCGCCAGCTGAATCAGCAGGCCGGCACGATCGCGAACACTCTCACCCATCCCCACGATGCCACCACTGCAGACTTTCAAGCCAGCCTTGCGCACATTGGACAGAGTATCCAGACGATGTTGATAGGTACGGGTGGTAATGATTTCGCCGTAGAACTCGGGCGAGGTATCGAGGTTGTGGTTGTAGTAATCAAGGCCGGCATCCGCCAGCTCTTCCGCCTGCTCTTCGCTGAGCATACCCAGCGTCATGCAGGTTTCCAGGCCCAACTCTTTCACACCTTTTACCATGGCGGTCACGTAGGGCATGTCTTTTTTCTTGGGTGAGCGCCAGGCGGCACCCATGCAGAAACGGCTGGCACCGGTGGCTTTAGCAGCACGCGCCTCAGCCAACACCTTTTCCACTTCCATCAGCTTTTCCTGCTCCAGCCCCGTGTCGTAACGGTTGCTCTGAGGACAGTATTTGCAATCTTCAGGGCAGGCGCCGGTTTTGATAGAGAGCAGCGTGCTGACCTGCACCTGATTGGGATCAAAGTATTCCCGGTGAACAGTTTGCGCCTTAAACAGCAGATCATTAAACGGCAGCTCAAACAGCGCGCTGACTTCTGCGGGGGTCCAGTCGTGGCGAATCGGGGTGCTCATGGCGTATCCTGTGATTTTAAGGCTAACAAAGCCACCCATTCTATCTGTCAACCTGCAGGGACGCAAATGGTTAACAGCACGCTTAAGCACCTGTCTTACAAGCTCTTTCCCGGCGCCTGCCAGCTCTGTCTTGGCGCCACCGACCGCCCCAGCGAAATCTGCAGCGGCTGCGAAGCCGAACTGCCCTGGCTAACCCGGCGCTGTGATCGCTGCGCCCTGCCACTGACCACACCCGGCATCTGCGGCCAGTGCCTGAAAAGGCCACCTCTGTTTGATGCCTGCTATGCAAGCTGGGAATATGGCTTTCCCATCGACACCTTGATCAGCCGCTTCAAATATCATGGCGACCGGACAACGGGCGCCCTGCTGAGCGAGCTATCCGTCCCGCCACTGACGGCAGATCTGCTGATTCCCGTGCCCATGCACTGGCGACGGCAATTTGCTCGCGGCTACAATCAGACAGAAGATATAGCCAGACATTGGAGCCGTGCGACGGCCATCCCAGCATGCAACGCGCTAAAACGCTGCAAAGACACCCCGCCACAACAAGGCTTAAGTGCCAGCGCCCGCCGCAAAAATCTCGCCGGTGCATTTACCGTTATACGTCCTGAGCTTATCAGGGGCCGAACCATCGGCCTGGTCGACGATGTACTGACAACAGGCGCGACAGCCAATACCCTCGCCGCTATACTGCGCAGGGCTGGCGCCACCAGTATTACTGTTTGCTGCCTGGCGCGAACCCCCTGACAACGTTGTACCGGAGCTGTCGTATGCGTGAAGATGTAAACCCCCACCCCTACGAAGCCCTTACCCCCGATATGGTTATCGACGCGGTCGAAAGCCTCGACGTACTGTCTGATCTGCGCATTCTCGCCCTGAACAGCTACGAAAATCGCGTTTATCAGATCGGCATCGAAGGCGGCGAACCACTGATCGTCAAATTTTACCGGCCAGAGCGCTGGAGCGACGAACAAATACTGGAAGAACACCGCTTCAGCTGGCAGTTGCACGATGCCGACATTCCCGTGGTTCCACCTTGGAAGAACGAAGACGGCGACACCCTCTTCGCCTTTAAAGGTTATCGCTTTGCCATCTATCCCCGACGCGGCGGACACGCCCCGGCGCTGGATGACCTCGACAGCCTGTTTCAACTAGGCCGCCTCGCCGGGCGAGTTCACAATGTGGCACGACTGGAAGAGTTCAAGCACCGCCCCGCACTGACCACCGAAACCTTTGGTGAAAGCAGTGCCGCCTTTCTCTTACAACATTTTATTCCGCAGGAATTGCGCAACGCTTACGAAACCCTCAGTCGCGACTTGTTATACCGAATTCGCCAACGCTTTGACGAAGTAAAGCCAAGCCTGCAGCGTGTGCACGGCGACTGCCACGTGGGCAACATTCTATGGCGTGACGACGAGGTTCACTTTGTGGATCTGGACGACAGCCGTATGGCGCCGGCCATTCAGGATATTTGGATGTTTCTGTCCGGCTCACGTGACGCGCAGCAGCGACAACTGTCAGAGCTAGTGGAAGGATACAACGAATTCAGCGATTTCAACGCGCGCGAATTACCCTTGGTCGAACCCCTGCGCAGCCTGCGCATCATGCACTACAGTGCCTGGCTAGCCCGGCGCTGGGACGACCCAGCCTTTCCCCGTACCTTTCCCTGGTTCAATACAGAGCGCTATTGGGCCGAGCACATCCTGGAACTGCGGGAACAGCTAGCGCTGCTGAATGAGCCGCCGCTGGAGGTATTTTAGCCCTCCTCCACCCGAGATCATGCCCACCCACCTGGCAGCGCAAGCCTTTGCACTGAGTTGCGGCAACACCGATCTGGTTCAAGTTACTAACCCCGAACCAGATCGCGCATCACCAAACCTTATTAGCGCGGCTGCATCCGAATAGCACCATCAAGACGAATCGTTTCGCCGTTGACATACCCATTGCGCACCAGCTCCATTGCCATGCTGGCGAACTCACCTGCATTACCCAAACGCGGTGGAAACGGCACCATCTTGCCCAACGCATCTTTCATTTCCTGAGGCGCACGCGCCATGGCAGGGGTGTCAAAAATGCCCGGTTGAATCGTGTTAACGCGAATACCCTCGCGGGACAGATCGCGGGCGATGGTCAGCGTCATACCCACGATCGCGGCCTTGGCGGCAGAATAGGCGGCCTGCCCCATCTGACCTTCTGTGGCAGCAGCCGACGCGGTATTGATCATTACGCCGCGCTCACCGTCGATCGGTTCCAGCGTCATCATGCCCGCTGCCGCGCGGGTAATGCAGCGGAAGGTGCCAACCGTATTGAGCTTTAGTACCCACTCGAATTTGTCCGAAGGGAAAATATTGATCTCTCCGGTTTTCTTGTCTCTACGGGCAGTGGGAATTGCATTTCCGCCACCGGCACAGCTGATTAGAACACGTTCCTGACCGTTGGCCTCGCGGGCTTTAGCAAACGCCGCATCCACGCTCTCATCCGACAGCACATCCACCTGACAGAAGATAGATCCCGTCTCCGCCGCTGCTTTTTCCCCGGTTTCCGGGTTGAGATCAAAGATGGCAACCTTGGCGCCCAACGCTCGCAGCGCCTGCACGGCGGCAAAGCCCAGGCCTGACGCACCGCCCGTGACGACGGCGGCCACAGAGGAATCGATTTTCATAGGAGAGTCTCCCGCACTATAGTTAGGATGATGCGGTGTTTATACCTTAGCCAAGGCCTGTATACAACAACATTGTTGAGTAGTATCATGAGGGTTTTCAGCGACGGCAGGAGTGCACAATGGCCCAGGTCATGAAAGGGGTTCGAGTCCTTGAAGTAGCGCAATTTACCTTTGTACCCGCAGCAGGCGCCATTCTCGCTGACTGGGGCGCCGACGTAATCAAAATCGAGCACCCGGTGCGTGGCGATACCCAGCGCGGCTTTGTCAAAATGGGTGGTGTCGACACCAACCCCAACCGCAGCCCCTTCGTTGAGCACCCTAATCGCGGCAAACGCAGCGTGGGCGTAGATATCTCCACCCCCGAAGGCATGGAAGTTATTCTGGAGCTGGCCAAAACCGCCGATGTATTCCTGACCAACTACCTGCCGCGTCAACGCCAGAAAATGGGCTTTGATATCGAGCATATCCGCAAAGTTAACCCCAACATCATTTACGCGCGTGGCAGCGCCTTTGGCGATAAAGGCCCCGAGCGCGACACCGGAGGCTTTGACGGCACCGCCTTCTGGAACCGCAGCGGCATTGCCGACGCCATGTCACCCAAAGAACTCGGCGGCCCCCTGTCACAGGGCATTCCCGCCTTTGGTGATTCGATTGGCGGCATGACCATCGCTGGCGGTATCGCCGCCGCCCTGTTCCACCGCGCCCAAACCGGCGAGGCAACAGAGGTGGATGTGTCTCTGCTCAGCACCGCCTGGTGGGCAGCCGGCACCTCCATCGACATGGGGATTGAAACCGGCCAGATCATGAGCAACCGCATGCCCCAATCCGGCGCCAATCCCGGCAACCCGCTGATGGGCAACTACTACGCAAAAGATGGCGGTGTCATCAACATGTGTACGCTCACGCCTGGGCCGCACATCAAGAACTTCTTCGAACATATCGGCCGCCCGGAATGCGCTGACGACGAACGTTTTTCCACAGCAGAAAACCTGATGAAAAACTGGGAAGCCGCCAGCGACATTATTGTGGAAGCCTTCGCCTCGAAGGATTTCAAATACTGGCGCGAGCACCTCAAAACTTACAGCGGACAGTGGGCCCCAGTACAGAGCCTGCTTGATATCGCCACCGATGAACAGGCGCTGGCCAATGACATGCTGTTTGAAGTCGAAGCGGCCGATGGCGGCGAACCCATCAAACTGGTACGCGGCCCGGTTCAGTTCAACCATGAACCGGTGAAAACCGAACGCGCACCGCTGGCGTCCGAGCACACCGAGCTGGTGCTGATGGAAATCGGCATGGAATGGGATCGTATCGAGCAACTCAAAGAAAAAGGCGCCATTGCCTGACACAAGGCAGCGCCTGCTAACCAGAAGGGACAAACACAATGAAACCCGGAACAAAATTAAAGAGCGTTGTCTGTGACACCGAAGTCATGGTTATCAAAGGCAAGGATCTGGTCGTGGAGTGCGGCGGGGCGCCAATGGCCGATACCGCACCTGCCGAAAAGGGCAGCGTGGATTCCAATTTTGCCGAGGGCACCAAGGTCGGCAAGCGTTACGTTAACACCGATGGCAGCGTTGAGCTGCTGTGCGTGAAAGCCGGCGCCGGGTCATTGGCCATTGGCGGCGAAATGCTGACCACCAAAGACGCCAAGCCCCTGCCATCTTCAGACTAAACCTTCGGACGCAGTACATCCATGAATATTGCCCTGATTCTGCAAATGGCCGCCGACACCCTGCCCGACCGCATCGGCCTGGTCTGCGACGGCAAACGCTGGTCTTATGGCGAGCTGTTTGACGCCGCCAAAGGCGCCGCTGAATTATTTGTCGCAAACAACTGCCAACATGTCGCCCTGCTCGACGAAAGCAGCGAAGCTGCGCCCATTGCGTTGTTTGGCGCTGCGCTGGCCGGCATCCCCTATGTGCCGCTCAACTATCGACTAGCCGATGCCGATCTTGGAAAGTTGCTTGACCGCATCAAGCCCGCGTACGTGATTGGCGATGTGGCTCGCACCGAGCGACTGAGTCAAGGCCATACCTGCAACCCGCGTTCTGCCTTTGTGGAAG
Source organism: Litorivivens sp. (assembly GCF_041625495.1). Taxonomy (GTDB): domain Bacteria; phylum Pseudomonadota; class Gammaproteobacteria; order Pseudomonadales; family Spongiibacteraceae; genus Litorivivens. Next base: position 21,683 of record NZ_JBFJTH010000010.1, read on the forward strand.
CTTCGCAAGCTGCTGCCGCTGACGCCTCCGGCGAAGAACGTGAGGGCGAAGGCATTGCCGCGCAGATCTTTACCAGCGGCACTACCGGCACGCCGAAGGCCGCCCTGCTGCGCCACGCCAATCTGATGGGCTACATACTCGGCACCGTCGAATTTATGTCGGCCGAAGAAGACGACGCCCAGCTGGTGTGCGTACCGCCTTACCATATTGCCGGCATCTCTACCCTGCTGAGTAATATGTACGCCATGCGACGCATTGTGATGCTGCCAGCCTTTGAACCGGACGCCTGGCTGCGACTGGCCGCTGAAGAAAAAGCGACCAATGCCTTTTTAGTACCGACCATGTTAGCGCGCATTATTGAGCGCATGGGCGATAACGCGGGGGCGCAATTGTCCAGCTTGAAATCCATTGCCTATGGTGGCGGCCGCATGCCGCCGGAACTAATTGAAAAAGCGATTGGCATACTGCCCGACACCAACTTCACCAATGCCTACGGCCTCACCGAAACCAGCTCTACCGTTGCCTTGCTGAGCCCGGAAGATCACCGCGAAGCATTCAGCTCAAACGATCCTAAAGTGCGCGCCCGCCTTGGCAGTGTCGGCAAACCCCTGCCTACCATTGAACTAGAAATTCGCGACGAAGACGGCAACGTTCTGCCCGCCGGTGAAGCCGGTGAAATCTATGTGCGCGGTGAGCAGGTCTCCGGCGAATACCGAGAGAAATCCGCACTGGATGCCGACGGCTGGTTCCCGACACGCGATGCAGGCTTTCTCGACGACGCCGGCTACCTGTTCCTGTCGGGCCGCGCCGACGATGTAATCGTGCGCGGTGGCGAGAACATCTCCCCAGGCGAAATTGAAGACGTACTGGCCACCCATCCCGCAATTGCAGATTCTGCAGCTGTCGGCGTGCCATCTGTCGAATGGGGCGAGGCCGTCGGTGTTGCAGTTGCCATTCGGGCAGGGCACGACCATCCAACAGAAGATGAACTGAAAAAGCTCGTAAAAGACCGACTGCGTTCATCCAGAGTGCCAGAGAAAATCATTTTTCTCGCCGAACTGCCTTATAACGAAATGGGTAAGCTGCTGCGACGAGAAGTACGCACACTACTGGCAAGTTAATAAACCGTCAGCCGCCCCTCGCTCCCAGGCACATGCAATCTTCACTGTGGTTTTATCAATGTGCCGGGAGCGGGCACTGCCCGCAAAAATCGCAAAATGGTATCTTCAGAGACTGCGTAATCTTGCCGCCGCGTCCTCCACCAGCACTTCTTCACCGTAAGTTTCAGCAATCAACCGCCAAGGATCTGCATATCTACCCCGGTTTTCTTTCTTTTTCTGAACACTCAGATTCAGGCGCATCACAGCACGCAGCAGCGGGCTGACTAATCGAATGAAAAACCGGACAGGTCTCGGCAAACCGTCCGCCACCCAGGCACGGGTTTCATCCCAGTTATGCTGCTGAAAATTCAGCGTTGCCTGCGCCTGACGAGTGTCGTACCAGTCGGTAAAGCTCCAGCCGTACTCGTCATCCGGATCCCCCGGCAGGCTCGCACCCTCTCCAAGCCGCCCAATTCCGATGGCCGCCATCATGTCATCCTCTATCTCGCGCTGGGTCTTGAGATAGCTGTCATTACCGCCTATCAGAAATACGCGATCGCGTTTCTCTGCCGGCAGTTCGATGGCGTTGGCAAACGCCAGGGCAGCATCGCGGGCATCAACGCCGTGCACCCGCGTGTCACCGGGAGTTGCACGAGTCAGCAACAGATACTCACCTTTCATGTTGCCGAGACCATCCGGCGACAGCACTCCGGCCAGCCGCAGAACTGCATATGGCAGGCCCGACTGAATCACCAGATTTTCCGAATCCACTTTATCCCGTCCATAACATTCAACAGGCTTGACCGGCGTAGAGTCATCTACACCGTGCGGATGCAGAAAGGGATTGCGAGAGCCGTAAACTGCTGAGCTCGAGGCATAGGCAAACAGCGGCTGCTTGCCGCTTTGCACAGCCGCCTCCAGCAAATGACGGGTGGCATCAACATTGACCCGACGTGCCAGCGACGGGTTCAGATAGCAAGGCGGCGAGCAAATCGCTGCCAGATGAATTACGGCGTCCGGACAATAATGGCGAAATAGCGTGTCAACCGCCCCACGATCAAGCAGATCAGCAAAGGCGACAACCAGGTTATCATGGGCAGACTGCCGCTCCGCCGCGATACTCTCCGTTTTCGAATTGCGCAGCTCTACCGCTATAACGCGATAATTGCGCGCCAGAAGAATATCGAGACAGCGCTTGCCCACCTGACCAAATGCGCCACTGAGCAGAACCGTTTTCAGCGCCTCAGGCATTGATCTTCCTCAACAGCCAGTTGCGAAACCAATTGGCGATATAGATGGCAAACAACCCGTTGAAATAATCCTCGCGCAGACGGGTCAGCTTCGAATATTTTATTTTCCAGAGGCCGTCCACTTTTTCATAGCACTCATGGTAATGACCATAGCCTTTCATGTTCAAACCAAAACCAAATCGAACCACATCTTCCAGCGCCCAGACACCGGTTGCCGTGGTAGGGGAAGTCAGTTCGATCTCTGGACCATGTATCTGATGCACTGTTGCACGGGTGGGTTTGCCGAGAGCCTTTCTGACAAAAGCGACAAAATCATCTGCACCGACAATTTCCTTGCCCCCGGAATCGGCAGTGTCGCTGTGAAAATCGTCAGCAAAAAGCTCGCGCCATCGCTCCCAATCCTTAGCATCGAGCAGTCGACAGTACCGCGCCTTAAGCTGCTTGATAGATTCGATTTCCAGTAGTTTTTCAGCGTTATCCATTATCTGACTACCCTTTCCCGCAGACCAACAGGTTATTTTACGAACAAAACATTGACTATCTTATGAAACTGATGGTTTCATAACTAAAGTACACAATAATTCTTACCGGGTAAAGCGCCCTGCCGCGCTGCACCGCTAAACAACGAGCCATGTAATGAACGCCTTGCTATCCCCCCGCCTGTTGATTGCCCTGCCCATGCTCTATCTCTCGTCAGCCCCATGGGCACAGAGCGAAAGCACCAGCCGCGGCCCAGTGATTGAAGAAGTATTTGTCACCGCCCAGCGCAAGGCTGAACAGATTCAGGACGTTCCGATTTCCATGTCGGCACTAGACGGTGAATTTCTGCGGGATCAGGGTATATCCGATCTGCAGGATGTTGCGCTGTATGTACCCAATGTCAGGGTGGACTTTGCCGGGAATTACATACAACCCCGAGTACGAGGCATTGCAACCAATACAGTGGTAAACCGCGGGCTGGCATTGCCTGTTGGGATCGTCATCGACGAGGTGCCTTACTCGCGTGCCGACTATTTTGCTGCAGGCCTGTTTGATCTGCAGCGAGTGGAAGTTCTGCGCGGCCCTCAGGGGCAACTCTTTGGTGCCAACACCACCGTAGGGCTGATGAACATCACCACGCGCGACCCGAGCGAGGATACCATGCTCGATCTGAGCGCCGAAGGTGGCGAATACGAGCGAAGGCGTTATGAGGCAGCGCTCGGCGGCCCACTGATAGCGGACCGGATGAATGCCCGAATTGCCTGGCTCAAAGAGGAGTACGGCAATTACATGAAGAACACAACTGCGCTGACCAACCCCGAGGCGGATGAAGGCTTTGGTGAGCGCTCACGAGAGTCCTGGCGACTGAAGCTTGCCTTCCCCGACGTCTGGGGCGGCGACATTATGCTGAGCTATCAACACGACGACAGCCACTTTGGCGGCTCCCCCCGAGAAATAGTTTTTGGCCATGAACGCTGGGAAGAGCAATTGCGCGCTGCCGATCCGAATGTCGATGTCACCCCTGACAATTTAATCGGCTCCGTCGACAGCCCGAACTATCGCGATGCGGAGACAGACACGCTGGCACTCAAGGGCAGTTTCTATCTCGGCGAGTGGACGATAAATCTCATCGCCGGTTACTCGGAGCTTGAGTCCATAACCTTTGCCGACTCCGACAATTCCCCCCTGCCTGCCAACACGGTGGAAATTGACGAGGCCAGCAAACAGGACACCGCCGAGATCCGTCTGGGCTCCCCAAACCTCGACGGCTTTCTTGGCCTGGATTCACTGTTTGGCTTACCTCTCGGTAACAGCGATTTCACCGCCGGTGTGTTTTACCAGCGTCGCGACCAGAAGCCCACCAATGCAATCACCCGACTGAATGCACCACTGACAGTAACGCTCACTGGCCTCAGCTCATTACCGGGCTTTTTCCCGATTCCGGGTGTGTTGCCACCAGACAAGTGGGAATCCTTTACCGCCAATTTTGAACAGGAAGCGCGGGAGCAGGCGGTGTTCGGCCAGTTCAACTGGTACTTTCTGGATCGCTGGACCCTGTTTGCCGGCTTGCGAGTCAGCGAAATTCGCAAGGACGCCGTTTGGGTGCAAACCATCGAGTCAGAGGACGGCGCCTGTTGCATCATAGAGAATCTGGTGTCCTCCTTTAATGGCGCCGAAAGCAATACCGAGCAATACCGCGCCCCCAAAGTCGGCCTTAAATTTGACTGGACCGATGACGTCAATTTCTACGCTACCTGGGCCGAAGGTTTTCAACCCGGCGGCTTCAACAACTTCAGTAATTCTGACTCAGTGGAAGCGCGTACCGTAGAGCCGGCCTATGTAGATGCCTGGGAGGCCGGCAGCAAAATGCGTCTGTTAGACGGCGCCGCTGAACTGAATATCGGCGTCTTTCTGATGAACATGAAAGATTTCCAGCTGTTCACCACCGCCAATGAAGACGGCGGGTTCATTCCCATCGCCCAGGTCACAAATGTCGGCGAACTGGAAGTTAAAGGGCTGGAGCTGGATTTCACGTGGCTGCCCAATCACTGGCTGAGCCTTCGCGGCTCGCTGGGGTACAACGATTCGGAGTATATCGATTTCCCCATTGCAACCTGCTTCACTGACAATGCCAACAGCGACGGCGATGACGAAGCGCGCTGCGACCTGACGGGCCAGCAGCTGACCCAGGCTCCGGAGTGGGAAGCCAGCTTTACACCTTCGATTCATCTCCCCATGGCACGGCTGACCAACGTCGCGCTGTTCCGAAATCTCGATCTGCGCGCTGGGCTAGGCGTTCAGTTCACTGACGAGCGGTTCCTTCATGAATCCAATGATCCTCGCCACATTCAACCGGCCTATACGCTAGTCAGTGCCTCGCTGGGCATACATCACGCCACCGCCAACTGGTCGATCGGGGTACGCGTGGAAAACGCAACGGACGAACGCTACGCCAACACGGGTATTGAAGCGATCCCGGCTGCGGGCCTGGGGGTTCGCGCGCCCAATCCGCCGCGCACCGTGATCGGCAGTTTCCGCTGGTCGTTCTGAGCCGCCGACTGGCAATGTCGAGACGACATGACTATGCTCCGCAATTTTCACAGACAACAGACAAGGCGCGCATGAGTACTAAAACCTACCGCCCACACTTTGCGTCTGCCAGTGATGCACGCGTTTTACGCACGCGCGAAGCCTTGCGCGCTGCGATGCTGGAATTGCTGGAAAGCCAACCGCTGGAGCAGATCACCATCCCCCTGCTGGCCGCTCGAGCCGGCATTGGACGCACCACTTTTTTCCGGCACTACCCGTCAAAGGACGCGCTTCTGGACGATGTGGCCACCGATGCCATACGCGACCTGATTGAACTCACGCTGCAGGGCGCTAATGGCAACGATGCGGAGTTGGGCCCACTACTGTTATGTCGCTATGTGGCCAAACACCGCCAGCTGTGGAAAGCACTCCTAACCGGGGGAGCAGCCGGCGCCGTGCGTGATGAATTCGTGCGCGTTGCTCGCGAAGTTGCCGCCAAAGCGCCGACCCGGTCATCATGGGTGCCCAACGAAGCCTCCATCGTTATTATTTCCAGCAGCACGATCGCGCTGCTGACCTGGTGGCTGGAACAAGACAGACCAATCTCTGCAAAGCGTGTGGCCAGCATTATGGAACAGACCATTCTCGCACCGCACTTTGCCTGAACCGTCCCTCAGACCGGCGGGGGATTCAGGCGTCGGTAACTGCGATCCGACCAATAGGCATAGTACGGGTACGGCGGCGTCACCGCGCTGGCCTTGTCCAGACGCTGCAACTGATCATCGCTCAACGACCAGCCAACGGCACCCAGATTATCCTGCAGCTGACTCTCGTTACGGGCACCGAGAATTACCGTCGCAACGGTCGGCCGCGTCAACAGCCAGGCTAGGGCAATCTGGGGGATGCTTCTGCCGGTTTCACCGGCAATTTCCTGCAGCAGATCCACCACGTTGTAGAGCTTTTCTTCGTTCACCGGCAGCCCCCAATGTGCGACCGTGTCCAGACGACTTCCCGCCGGCGCTGACTGATGGCGGCTAACCTTGCCGGTAAGACGCCCCCAGCCCAGCGGGCTCCAGACCATGGCACTCACACCCTGATCTTGGGCTAACGGCATCAACTCCCACTCGTAGTCGCGCCCCACCAGCGAGTAATGCACCTGATGGGACAAATAACGGGGCCAGCCGTTTTTATCTGAGCTAGCCAGTGATTTCATCAACTGCCAGCCAGAAAAATTTGACGCGCCGACATGGCGCACCTTGCCTGACTGCACAAGCGAATCGAATGCGGCAAGCACTTCATCGATGGGTGCGGACGCATCAAAACCATGCAGCTGCAGCAGATCGATGCGGTCGGTCTGCAATCGGTTCAGCGCTTTTTCCACAGCAGCCACAATCCTTTGGCCGGATGTGCCGCTGTCAGCCACACCATCGCCCAGTGGCAAGCCCATCTTGGTGGCGATCAATGCCCTGTCGCGACGCCCTTTTAACGCAGCCCCCAGAATCTCTTCGGCAGCGCCCTCGGAATACACATCCGCAGAGTCAAACAGGTTCGCGCCGGCGTCTAGACAGATATCAATCATCCGCCGCGCTTCGATCGCGTTCAGTTTTCCCCATGCCGAGAAAAAGCGGCCCTTGCCACCGAAGGTGCTAGTCCCGAAGCTCAGTACCGGTACTTGAAGCCCGGAACTGCCTAGCGTGCGGTATTCCATGCCGAGGTTTCCTCAGGTCCAGCCCTCAGTCTTTTTTCGCACGGCCGCCGTAGCTCAATCGCCACTCCGGTGGGTAGTTTAGATCGTTGTCTTTGACGATATTATTCAGCCCCTTGCCGAAAACATCGTCGCCGAGTTGAACATCATCCTGCCGGTCATTAGTCATCATCGGCAACATACCTTCGACAAAGCCTGTCATCAGGCTGCCCATGTACTCACCGCGATACTGTTTGTACATTTCCAGGAACGTCTTCTGCACCTGTATCGTGTCAGTAGGGCGTGTGCGGGCGCAGGCTTCAGCGTATTTGGCGGTTTCTGCTTCCAGCTTTTCGAGCGGTACAACACTGTTTATAAAATCGCACTCTTTCATTTCCTGCGCGGTAAACGGTCGCCCCGTAAACCACATTTCAGAGAACTTACGCACACCCATCATTTCGATCCAGGTCCACAGGCGCGGCCCCCAGCCCACATAACGAAAGGCAGGGTGTCCAAATAGAGCCTCTTCCGAAGAAACAACCAGATCGGCGTCGCCAGCCTGATAAAAGTGCCAACCGTAACAGTAGCCTTTAGCCTCGATAATGCTGATCTTCTTGAATTCCTGCAGCGGGCGATTGCCGGCTCGGGCTTTGGCGTAGTGATCCGTCAAACCGTGCAAAAAACGATAGGAACCTTTTGGTGGATAGCGCACATCTTCCTTGTTACTGATGCCGAATTCATGCAGCAGCGACACATCTTCTTCGGAGGCTGACAGCATATCGTCCTGCTCCGGCAAATCACCACCCGCCCCAAAGTGCTTGCCTTCACCCCGGAGTACCAGCACTTTTACATCGTCATCTATATTCGCTTGATGCACCAGATCAGCATATAACTGACGCATACCAATGGTGGTTGAGTTCTGTTTGTCAGGCCGGGCAAAGGTGAGCGTGGCGATTTTGGTGCTTTTGTCCTTGTCGTAGCGAATGTACTGTCGGGCCTCTTCCTTCAAAGCGTCGATTTCTTTCTCTTTCATCACAAGTCTCCTGCTAGTGTTATCACCCTGAAGGGCAAGTTAATGCACGTGTTCAGACTAGTACGTTTGCGCTGAATTGATCCCGACAGTTAGTGCGGCTTTCTCTACCAGCGACGCAAAAAACTTCAGCGGCGCGGTTCTACCTTGATGCCGCCAAACATGATCTCGGCGGGGCCGGTATCGATCATGTTATGCGGAAAACACATCTCCACCGCACTCACGTCGTGCAGTTTCGCCAAATGCGCTGCAGAAAACGACACGTCCAAGGCCCCGAGGTTATCGGCAAATTGCTCGAAGGTACGGGCGCCGATTATCGGTGAGGTAACCGCAGTGTTTTGCAACGTCCAGGCAAGTGCCACCTGTGACGCAGTGCAGTCAAGCTCATCGGCAATAGCGGCTACGACCTCGGCAATATCCAGCGCCTGTTCGGTCAAACGGCCGGTCGCCAGATTAATGTCCTTGCGCGAACCGCCACCCCCAGGTTTAGCCTTGAGATCATCGCGCGAATATTTACCGCTCAATACACCACCGGCCAGCGGTGACCAGGGCAATACACCCAGACCCATTTCCCGAGCCATGGGCATAAACTCGCGCTCGACGGTGCGCTCAGTGAGATTGTAAGGAACCTGCAGTGCCACCAGCGGCGACCAGCCGCGCAGATCGGCCACCGCCTGCATACGCGAGATCTGCCATGCCGGCGTATCGGAAATACCGGCATAAAGGATTTTTCCAGCCCGCACCAAATCGTCAAAAGCGCGAAGAATTTCTTCCACCGGCGTACGGTTGTCCCACAAATGCAAATACAGCAAATCAATATAGTCGCTCTGCAAGCGACGCAAGCTGTCTTCCACCGCCTGAACCATATTTTTGCGCTGATTGCCGCAGGCGTTAGGATCGCCCTTACGCATGGTGAGACTGTACTTGGTGGCAACGACCATCTGTTGGCGCCGCGCTGACACCAACTTGCCAACCATGGCCTCCGATTCACCGCTGGCGTAAAAATTGGCCGTGTCGATAAAGTTGCCACCCAGCTCCATGTAAAGATTGAGCATCTGTTCGGCTTCGTCGAGGTTGGTACCCCAGCCAGGCATGCCAAAGGTCATGGTACCCAGCGACAATGGCGACACCCGCAATCCGGATCGCCCCAGCAGGCGATAGTCATCAAGTTTCATGTTGTATCCTTCACAAGCGTCGTTCCACCGTGAGCAAGCATCCGACTTAACTGTCTGGCGACGCACTGCTGATCAACGGTTCGACCGGTCATGGCGCTATCCATCGCCACCGCAAAAAACATCCCGAAACTGGCAAGCTGCACCAGTCGCGGCTCAAGATCATCGGCGACAAAATCTTTCATTGCCTCCGCCTGAGCTTCCAGCGCCGGCGCGATATGTTCACAGTACAACTTGCTGCCAAGGGTCTGATCAGAAAAAAGCGCCTGAACAAGCAACGGAAAACTGTCGGCTACGCTGCCTAGATGCTCGCCGACTGCTTGTTCAAGCCGGCGAGAGAAAACCTCGGGGGAATCAGCCTGTGCATAGTGCCCGGCACGTTTGCGTGCGCCCGCCATCAACTCAACCAGCGGCTCAACCACCGCCTGCATAAACAGCTCTTCCTTGGACGAGAAGTGTTCAAATAGGGTGGCCTGATTAACCCCGGCCGCCTGAGCCAATTCACGTGTACGCGAACCTCTAAGACCAGACTGAGCAAAGACCGCGCGACTCGATTCCAGAATCCGACGCCGCCGCTCCGTGGCCGGAAGATACTGCCGTTTTTTCTGATGCGGTATTGCGCGAGTCACGTTAGGCAATCCTGTCGTTATCAGCCCGTTGGATAAGGTTATCCAGCCTACGCCTCTCACCTCACCACTTCCAACCAACTGGTTGGTTGTAGACGAACAGAGAATTGACTCGCGCCGCACTCATACAATTGCTTTAACGCGAAACACGACCTAGAGTGAGGCCTATAACAACAGCAACTAGGCAATCCCGTCATGAGCGATGACCTCAAATCAGCCCTCAATCTGCCACCCATCGACCAGGTGGGCTTTGTGGTCAGCGACCTGAACGAGGCGATAGCGCGCTATACGCCTCTGTTCGGTGAATTTACGGTGATGGACGCACCCGACATGGAGTGGGATTATCGCGGCCAGCAGGAAACCAGCTCACTAAAACTCGCCTTCGCTCGCAGCGGAGAAGTGGAAATTGAGCTGATCCAGTGGCTGTCTGGCAAGACTCCGCACAAAGAGTTTCTGGACCAAGGGCGAGAGGGTCTGCACCACGTACGTTTTCCGGTCATAGACCTGGAACAGCGCGTGCAAGAAGCAGCCAAACTGGACTATCACGCCATCTGGTACAAGCGTTTTTCCGACACGGTAGCCGCCGCCTATCTGGAACGGGCAGGTGACCCCCTGATAGTCGAATTCTTTGAAAACACCTGAGTGAAGGATCTAGAAACTATGCGATTCTGGCAGCCCATCACTTGGGCAGAAACAGATCAACTCATCGAGATTGCCCGATTCGCCGAAGAAGTCGGCTTTTATGGTGTTATGACCGGCGATCATGCGCTTTACCCGCAACGTATGGAAGCCGCCTACCCCTATTCCAGCAGCGGTTATCCCCCGCAAACGGCAGACTCGGAATATCCGGATCAGTGGGCACTGTTTGGCGCGATGGCCGCAGCCACCCGCACCCTGCGATTTACCTGCGGTGTCTATGTGCTGCCGCTGCGAAACCCCATTGAAGTAGCCAAGGCCTGTGCGACACTCGACATCCTCAGCGAAGGCCGCTTTATCCTTGGCGCTGGCGCCGGCTGGATGCGCGAGGAATTTGACATTTACGGCGTCGACTTCAAAACCCGGGGCAAGCGACTCGACGAAAGTCTGCAGGTTATTCAAGCGCTTTGGAAACCGGAAATGGTAGAGTTTCACGGTGAGTTTTTCGACTTTCCACCGATTCAATTGGCGCCAGCTCCCAGGCACGGCATTCCCATTTACATAGGCGGCGCCAACAAATTGGCCCTGAAACGCGCGGCCCGTTTTGGCGACGGCTGGATTGGTACCGGCAATCACCCTGACGAAGTGGCAGGCATCATAAGCGAGTTGCAAACTTTGCGTGCCGAGGTCGGGCGCGACGACCAGCCCTTCGATACGCTTATTGGCCTGACGGCCTCACTTGAGCCGGAAACGTTTCAACGACTGGCGGAGACGGGAATGACCTCAGGGCTGAACATGCCCTTTGAATACGGACTTGGCCGCGGCTCCTCCCTGGATCAGAAAAAGCATTTTATGGAAGCCTTCGCCGAACGAATCATTCGTCGCGTGAACTGACTGCGCTATACGCAACCGTGCTCAAGGCTGTGCATCAACGCGTTCATGTCGGTGCGCTCCCAAAGATTCAGAAAGGCCGTCAATATCAGCAGCTGGGAACGCACTTGCTCATTTGAGGTTATCAGAGCATCGCGCGGACTTTTGGCTTTGGCAAGTTCCGGCTGCGCCGCCAGCATGGTTTTCGGGGAATCGAGCATCCAGGCCAGCCCCATCATGGCCACATTCAGGGTTAGGTGCCGCAAGAGCGTTTTCCGACACAATAATGGACCGCCGCAGCTTTCAAATTCACTGATAAATAGCGTCAGTAAATCGTCAAAATGCTCATTCCAAATGGGCAGCTCTGCGGCACTGAGGCAGCCCCACAGCGCAACCGCTACATTCATCTGGCTAACGTTGCCCCAATCCATAAGTCCGCAGGTCAACTCGCCACTGGCGTTGCGCCAGAACCAGGCATTGTCCACGTGGGCGTTCCAGTGGCACAAGGCGACCATCTCCGGCCGACTTTGCAGGACCGTGATAACCCTGCTTGAAAGTGACTGAAAGCGCGGCGCTTCATCGCGCAGACGCGCAAAGAAAGTCTCCGTTCCTAAGGCGCCGGGGAACAGCTGCGGGTTTTCGGTGGCCAGTTGGATATAGTCATCCACCCGCTCGCCAATCTGCGCTGGCGTATACGGTGCGCGGGCGCTTACGGTGAGTTTGGTGGGATCGAAGGGAAACGAGCGCTCAACAGTATTACCCAGTCGACCGGCTTTATGACTGCCAGCCAGTCTCGCCAAGGCACGGATCAGTGCCTGATAATGGCCAAGCTGATCGGGCATTTCGTGATCGAGCCCTTTTTCATATTGCGGTTCAACGCCATCCATCCCAAAGGGAATACATTGAGTTATCAGAATTCCCGTACCGGTTTGGACATGAAAATCGGCGAAATAGCATGCCGGCACAACTACCGGGAAATCAGGGAGTTGTGATAACAGAGCAAATCGCACTTCCAACTCCATCTGCACTTTGGCGGCATCTCGACGCCTATTGTCGAAATCTCGGGAGAATTTGACGAACAGGTTGTTATGCAGATTGGGTTCAGGGCGTTTGTAGTCGACAACCAGCAGCGTTTTTCGGCCTGTGCTGCCGCCGCTGACTTCACGCGCGTTATTAATACACGATACAGCATTGTTTTCTGACAACATTCCAGAGGCGCGAAATGCACGCGTAAGAAATGCAGCACCGCCTGCGATAAGCGCGTCTGCGTGAGCCGGAAAGTCCAGTCCTAGCGCGTCGCCGCGCACCCAATCGACTTTGGTCATTGCCAGTTCACTTTTCCATCGTTCTCACGCTGCCCCAAAAACTCGCCCCCGCTTAACAGCCGCACGAAACTTCCATGCCCATCCGAATTTTCAATAAAAAAAAGGCCCCAACAATGTCGGAGCCTTTTCTATTTCACCGGCAGTTAGCCAGCTTTTTTCTTCTCACCTTCTTGGGCGTGGTGAGCAAACATTTTCGCCAGATCACCGGACGTTATACGACGGGTTTCCGCCTCATCTGTCGGGCGGTCACCCGGCATGGATTTCGGTGTAGTATCAACCCCATCTGCCTTGGCTTTCGCACGCAGTGCACCAACCGTCAGGTCTTCCTTCTTATTGAACTTAAACAAATCAAAGTTAAACCAGTTGATCGCGTTCAGGTGGGTAATTTTGTCGATCTGAACGTTTGTCAGGTGCTTGCACTGCTCCCACAAAAAGTCCGGGCATTCAGGCCACAGCGTATCGGAATGCGGATAGTCACACTCGTATGCCACCAGATCTTCATTCAGCTCATCGAGATTTTTCAGACCGTAAGCATCGTCGATAAAACACAGCATGAAGTGTTTCTTGAAGCGCTCGCTCGGCAACATGCCACCGAAGTGGTTGCGGGTCCAATACTTGTGACGCGAATGGGCGAAGTCCGCGCGCTCCAGGAAGTAAGGCACCCAGCCGATGCTGGCTTCTGACAGGGCGATTTTCAGATCATACTTGTGCAGAGCTTCCAAGTGCAGCCAGTCAGCGGCGCCCACAGAACTCGATAGCGGCATGGTGGTGATCCACGCTTCAATTGGCGTTTCCATGGAGGCGTGCGGCACCGGGTTCCCTGCACCGATGTGCAGACACATCACAAAATCGTGCTCGGCAATCGCCTTCCACATCGGCTCCCAGTACGCGTTATGAACGCTCGGCAAACCTTGCTTGGTGGGGTTTTCGTTGAGGGAAACTGCGGTGCAGCCTTTGGCCGCCAAACGCTTTATCTCGGCAACGGTCGCATTCATATCCCAGGTCGGCAGAATGGCGCAAGGAATAAAACGGCCTGGGTAAGCACCGCACCACTCATCCACATGCCAGTCGTTGTAAGCTCGCAGATGTTTCAAAGCCAGATCTTTATCAGGCGCCAGATGGAATTTCCCACCGTCAAAGCCCACTACGGTACCAAAGTTCAGTGAGGCGGCTACGCCGTTTACATTCATATCGTCGATACGTTTGTGCACGTTGTAAACGCCTTCACGCATCTGCTCCAACGAGTTCGGTTCCATACCGTACTCTTCCTTCGGACGACCGACGACAGCGTTCAAACCGACAGATGGCATAAACATGCCCTGATAGGTCCAGAAGGCTTTGCCTTTTTCGTCAGTACCGAATTTCGGGGCAGTGGCCAGATCATCGCCAGACAAGTGCTTGTCGAACATATCCGGCGGCTCAGTGATATGATCATCCACACTGATGATTACCATATCGTTCTTTTCCATAACATCCTCCTGTCGGCGATTACACATTTGCCGGTTTCTTACAGTTTAGATAAAACTTGGCAGACAAGTTTCGCTGTACTACGCATTCACGTATCGATTTACCAAGCAGGCTCGAACTTATCGAGGGGCTGCTCGCTCCCTTCACTAAAATCTTTAATTTCACCCACCCGTTTTGCCACTTGCTTACGCTCGGGCTGAAAGGTGTAGCAACTGGGCGGCATTTTGCTCGCATCCGATTGATTTTCCAGCGGAATCGTTCGCCCATTGGCGAGCATATTGCCCCACTGCAGCAGTTTCGCCGGCTCCTGCAACTCAGCTGCCAGCGACGCTATCCAGGGCTTGAGCTTATCGAGCCTCAAACCCGCTGCGCCTGCTGGCTCCTGCAAAACAAAACCTTTTTCTACCCACCACAACACGCAATCGCCGTTGCGCCGCACTTCAGCCCGGCGTTCATTCGCGAGCGGATCAGACACCAGAATGTCGTATACCAATGGCTGATCATCGTTAGCGTGAGCAGCGGCCAGCAGAGCCAGGTCATACAAATGCGTACAGTTACTGCGCTTGTCACTGCGGCGACCAAAATCTGCCAATGCTTCGCCGACAAATGTCTGGCGAACTTTTGCCTCAGCGCCAGGACATGTGGTCCATGGCGCACGACGCATATCCGCCTCCATACCGCGAACTATGGTGCCGTCGTGGTGAACAACCACACTCATGCAGTGAAAATCGTCTTCCACTTCGCACTGAATTTTCCCAGCACCTGGCGTAATACGAAAACGCCGTCGAAACCCGGGCAATTCATCCAGTAACACTAATCTCTCGCCAGCAGCAGCGCGGTGGCCAACGGACCACCACCCGACGTTGCAATAGCGACCTTCGGGTCATTGGCAATCTGACGCTCACCACCGTTGCCACGCAGCTGCAACACCGCTTCGTGAGCAAAGCCAAATCCATGGAACCGGCCCGCTGCTATTTGCCCACCAAAGGTATTCATTGGCAGTTCACCATCGAGCGCAATACGCTGACCGCCTTCAATAAATTTGCCACCCTCACCCACTTCACAAAAACCGAGGGCTTCCAACCAAGTCACCGCAAGAAAGCTGAAGCCGTCATAAAGCTGCACGGTATCCACGTCAGAAGGTTTGTAATCAGTGCGCTGCCAAAGGTCGCGTCCCGTATCATAGGAGGCCATCCACTCGGGTTGATCCCAACTGTGGCGGTCCACACTGCCTGCCATAGCCGCAATGCGAATCGGCGTACATTTCACCTCGTCCAGCGCATCGCCAGCAGACACAATGAGCACCGTAGAGGCATCGGTGTACTGGTCGCAGTCAAACAGACACAGCGGATCGGCGATCATGCGCGCAGACAAATAATCCTCCATGCTCAGTGGCTTGCCATGCATCAGCGCCTTGGGGTTTAACTGGGCGTTCTTGCGGTCGTTCAGGGCAACCTGCGCCAACTGCTCGCGGGTCATACCATATTTTTTTACATGGCGGTTGGCGTACTGCGCTACCCACACAGCAGCTGAAAGAGCGTTAAACGGTGCAGTCCACTGACTCATGCCGTCAACACGGTCTCGGCGCGGCATAGGGTATTCGTCAGGTCTGGCCATGGCCGCCGCTTCATACACAGTGCGATAACAGATGATGTGTCTGGCTTGGCCCGATTTAATAGCGCCAACAGCCGCCACCAGCGCGCCGAGCTGTGACGAAACTTCTCCACCACCGGAATACCATGTGGCTTTGATGCCAAGGGCATCAATCAGCTCATCCGAACCCACCGGCGAAAAACCCAGCATTTGCGGCACCCGACCGGGATAGGTGGCGACGCCGTCGATCTGGTCAATGCTCAAGCCCGCTTCGCCCAGCGCTTCCTTGACCGCATCCACCGTCAGTAACAGAGGATGGCGCTCGAGCTTCTTACCAACATCCGATTGTCCAATACCAGTGATATAGGCTTCTAATGCTTTGCTCATGCCTTCACCTTCTCAAACAGCGGAATGTAAACATCATCCTGATGCTCAAAGGTCACTTGTACCTTGTTACCAAATTCAATCTCGTTTACCTCACAGCCGACCACGTTGCTGGTGATGATTACACCCGGCGCATCATCCAGCGCAATACGCGCCACGATGAAGGGTACTTCCATAGCCGGGTGCCACTTCTGATGATTAACTGTGAAGGTATCTACGGTGCCGATGCCCGACACGGCTTTGGCTTTGACGTTGTCAGACAGGCAGTGGCGACACACCGGGCGCGGCGGATGAATATAACCGTCGCAATCTTCGCAGTGCATGATGCGAAGTTCGCCCTGTTCACCACCGGTCCAGAAATCTCGGTTGATAGCATCAAGTTTCGGTAGCGGTCGCACGCGTTAAACCTCCCACACCAGGTTCAGGGTTTCGACACCGATCACGTTACCGCAATGGAAAGTGGGCGGCTTGGTGGCGTCTAATTTGAACTGGGGTATCGCTGCCAGCAGTTCTTCATACACCACCTGCAGCTCTACCCTCGCAAGATGCGACCCCAGGCAGCGATGAGGGCCGGCGTTAAAAGCGATATGCGGTTTGCTGCGATCCAACTTGTACTGTTCCGGATGTTCGTACTCAGCGCCGTCAAGGTCGGCACCAGGCAGGAACATGACTGCGCGCTCGTCTTTTTTCATTTCAACGCCCTGAAACACGATATCGCGATCGACTCGGCGCGGCGGTATGGTAAAGGTATAGCGCCGCAGAAGTTCTTCTGTGGCGTCTTTGATGAGCTCAGGCGCGACACGCAATTTGGCCTGCAGCGCCTGATCCATCGCCAGGTGACGTACACCGTGACCTATACCCTGCATCACAGTATCGAGCCCTGCGATAAACAGCAGCACACCGTAGTTTTCCTGATCTTCCAGAGTGATAGGCTGGCCGTCGATTTCGACCTCCCACAACATGCTGATAATGTCATCCTGAGGATTGTCTTTGCGCGCAAGAATGGTTGGGCGCATCGCTGCCGCCACATCCTGCATTGAGGTCAAGCTGTCCATAGGATTAGACGAACCGATCGCATCGAGGTGTTCGCGGGTCAGCTTGCGGTATTCGGCCAGTCTTTCCAGCGGCAAACCCAGCATCTTTAGAAACACCTGTACCGGCAGCGGCTCAGACAGGGCGTTCATCAGCTCGCATTCACCTTTGTCTACAAACTGGCTGATAAGCTTCCGAGCTAGTTCGCGGATACTCTCGCGCAACCCTTCAATAACTTTGGGGGAAAATACGCGCTGCAATGGCTGGCGGTATTTGGTGTGATCCGGCGGGTCAAGATTGATCGGCACCGCCATCGGGATTCGACCTAGTTCTTTTTCAAGCTCGCCAAAAATTGCATCCATCTGCTCACGCGGATAGATTTCATTGGAAAAGGTTTCTACATCTCGGGCAGCTTCAAAATTTGCCTGATGTCCAAACAATACCCAGTGACCATTGTTGCGTGGCGTCCAGAAAATGGGCGGCGCGTTGCGATGAATGTCCATAATCCGCTCGTGGGGATTGGCCACCAACGCCGGATCGCGATACATATCGAAGTCGAACACCAACGACTCCGGAATGTGATCCGGCTTCGCGACTGTGTCACTCAGTACTGCGTCAGTTGCCATTGGGCATCCTTATCACTTTAATCTGCCGCCCGAAATCTGCTCGCCTAAGCCGCCGAAACCACGGGCTTTTACGGCTACCACGAGACCTACTTGCCGGGGCCTGCCTGAACCGTCATGGCAGAAAGATCTATCTGACCAGTCATCATGCCGCCCATAAAACCACCATCTACGGGTAAGGCGAGACCGTTCAGGTAACTGGCACGCTCGCTGTTCAGGAAAATCAGTGGTGCCGCTTGTTCTTCAGGCGTAGAACGGCGGTCTATGGGCTGGATAAAGCACTGGAGTACAGCGTCGTCGGTGGCCGCTTCAAAGTGGCTCATCATCGGCGTCTGGGTCGGGCCGGGCAGCGTGCAGTTGATACGAATGCCTTTCTTGATAAGCTGCGCGCCCATAAACATGGTCCAAACGCATACGGCTTCTTTAGAGAAGGCATAGCCCTCACCAACCTGGTCCATATTGTCTTCGCACCATTTTACCGCTGCATCGAAACCCTGATTGGCGATAAAGCCCATATGCTCAGCGATTTTTCGGCTGTATCCCAAACCGCCATTCGAAGAAATGGTCGCAATGCGCGAACCCTCAGACATCAGCGGCAGCACTTTTTCTGTCAGGTGGCGCATGCCGATAAAATTAACTTTCATCACGTCCATGGCCGGTGCGGTCTGTGGCAGACCGGCGCAGTTAAAAAGCGCATCTATTTTGCCACCTACCTTTTCTACCGCTGCATCGATGGTCGCAGGATCACGCAGGTCAACAATATTAAAAGAAGCCAACTCCAGATCGGTTTCCTTGAAATCGAAACCGTGTACTTCTGCGCCCAGCTCAACCAGTTGTTTGGCGGTAGCCGCGCCCATACCTGAGAAGCAGCCACTGACAATGACGCGCTTACCTTTGTATCCCAAATAATCCATCGTCTTTCCTCTTTATTAGTCTGGCGTGAAGCGCGGGCTACTCAGCGTCGTCTTCAACGATTGTGATAATACGTTCTGGGCAGGAACGCGCACCGCGACGGGCCAGCTGCTCCATACCCTCAGGCACGTCGATTTCCTCAACGGCGATGTAGCCATCGTCGTCCAACTCAAACAGCACTTCGGAGATTGCTGCGCAGCGGGCATTGCCCACGCAAGCCGACTTGTCGATACGGATTTTCATGATTAAAAACTCCTAATTTCTTGCGGCTGGCCAAGCCTTCGCAGTTTGAGCTATTATACATCAGTGCTGTCCAATAGCAACACGGAAGGGCACCCCTGAACAGGAGGCACTATGCCTATAAAAAACATAGGCTTAGCGCATTTTTTGCGGCCCGCAATCGAGCCTCAAAACACCTTGACTAACAACATGTAACGGGTGATAAGAACATGGCTTTGTACACCACAATCCACCTTCATAACGTGCCTGAAGGGCGCGAATCCGATTACGCCAAATGGTTTGACGGGGAGCATCGGCAGGAGCTGAAACGCCTGCGAGGCTATAAAGGCAGCGAGCGTCATGAGGTGGCCGATGCCCAGATCATGCCCGACATACTCCAGCCTTGGCGCTTTGCGACGGTCTACGATTTTGAGTCCGACACTCCCGAGATAGACATCCCCGCACTGGGCCCGCTGCTGGCCAATCAGCGCGATGCCGGCCTGATCGCCAATGACACCGCCGAGCGCATCTACACTTATAAACTTTACGGCGACTGGAAGTTCAGCCCCAACCACCAGCCGGACCAACCCTTCTCCGGTGTCAGCATTTTGCTGGGCAACTACGTTGCCGGCCATTTCGACGAGTACCAGACCTGGTACGAAAACGTACACAGCGTAGAAGTAATCAACGTGCCAGGCCATGTGGGAATGAAACGCGGCCAGCTAGCGGAAGTTCAGGTGGAACCGAAACACTACTGCCCTGGCGACCAGCTGGTGTTGTGCGCCCACCAGAGCGACGATTTGATGTTTACCATTCGCGACTTCAGCGCGCGGGCCCGCGGAGTAAGCCCCAGCGGTATTGCCATGGAGCCACGCTCCAATACCGGCTCCTTTGCACGCACGGTGCACTATTTCAACAAGATCAGCGGCGACCGATTCTGGCCGGGCGGCATTGCCTATGCCGGAGATCTGTCGGTGTACGACGAGCAATGATTCGCTGGCAGGGCCAGCTCCCACAACACATGCAGGCAGCAAGCCCCTGCGTGTGGGAGCAAGCCTTGCTCGCGAACAATCTAACTACGGGAGCCAGATAACATGTCCAAAACCATCGTAATTACCGGCGCAGGTGTCGGCCTAGGTCGGGCATTGGCTCGCCGCTTTGCCAACGAGGGCGACCACGTCGTGCTGCTCGGACGCACGTTTTCAAAAATTAAAGACGCAGCCGACGACATTGGTGATCGCGCGCTGGCGGTAAAATGTGATGTTGGCTCTCCCGACTCCGTGCGCGAGGCCTTTGCTGAAATCGCCAAAACCCATAAAACCATTGATGTACTGATTAACAACGCCGCTCTATTCGAGCCGTTCAAAATCGCCGATGCTACCGATGACCAGATCCTTAACGCTGTCATCACTAACCTTGCCGGACCGATGCTCTGTGTGCGCGAAGCCTTACCGCTGATGGTTAAAGGCAGCCACATTATCAATGTCACCAGCGAATCGGTAGACATGCACTTCCCCCACCTGTCGGTCTACCAGTCAACCAAGGCCGGGGTAGAACGCTTCTCGAAAAGCATGCATCAGGAGCTGGAAGGCGATGGCATCCGCGTTACCAACATTCGCGCCGGCCAAATGTTTGAAGAAGGCAAGACCTGGGATGTAGACCCGGAAGCCCGCAAGGCTTTCGGTATGGCCGCCATCGCCGCCGGCATTAATCTTCTTGAACGACCTATCTCACAGTTTGAATCGGTGACCGATGTGTTTCGCGCAGTGATTGACCTGCCGGCAGATTTGCACGTCGCAGCCATGAACCTGCACGCAAGATCGGCATAACAACCAAGAGAACAGGCGATGAACGAACATTTCGACTTTATAGTAGTTGGTAGTGGCGCCGGCTCCATGTGCGCGGCATTAAAGCTGCGCGCCGCCGGCAAATCGGTATTGGTGCTGGAGAAGACCGATCTCATCGGCGGCACGACCGCCACGTCCGGCGGTGTCATGTGGATCCCCAACAACCGCTACATGCAAACCGAAGGTATCCACGACTCACGGGAAGACGCAATCACCTATCTTGAACACGCGGTCGGCGACAGCGACGACACCCCCGGCGCGAGTCGTACGCGGCGCGAAGCCTATGTGGATCAGGCACCAGAAATGCTTGAGTTTCTGATCGGGCAAGGCTGCCAGTTTCGGCGTGTTCCTGAGTGGCCTGATTACTATCAGGTTCCCGGTTACTCCGAATCCGGGCGCACCGTGGTTTCCGAACTGTTCGATTTGAAAAAACTCGACAAGGAATGGCAAGCAAAACTACGCCCCGGGTTCATTCCAATTCCGGCCTATCTCGAAGAGGCCATGCAGCTGGGCAACATGAAACGTTCAAAAGCAGCAAAGAAAGCGTTCTTTCGAATGATCGGACGCACGCTGTGGAGCAAGCTGCGCGGCAAGAACCTGGTCACTGCCGGTCACGCCCTGCAAGGTCAACTGCTGCACGCTGCGCTGCAAGCAGGCGCCGAAGTCCGCGTAAACAGCAGCGTTAACACTTTCATTCTGGATAACGGCCGCGTGGTCGGCATTGTCGCCTCAAGCAACGGTCAGGCGGTAGAAATTGGCGCCTCGCTCGGCGTGCTGATCAACGCTGGCGGCTTTGCCCGAAACCAGGCGATGCTTGACGAATACATTCCGGGAGCACGCAGCGACTGGACTAACGCCAACCCGGGCGACACCGGCGAGGTTCTTCAGGAAGCCATGCGCATTGGCGCAGCGGTAGCGCAGATGGACGAGCGCGTTGGTTCACCCTGCACATTACCGCCCGGCGATGCAGCCCTCAAACCGGCGATGCAGGGAGATCTCTGCAAACCCCATAGCATGCTGATAGATCAGAGCGGCAAACGCTTCATGCGTGAAACCGTGTCCTATATGGCCCAGTCCAAAGCCATACTGGAACACAACAAGAATACACCGGCGATTCCCAGCTACCTGATTCTCGACAGCCAGTATCTGAATAAATTCATGCTCGCGGGCAGCATGCCCGGCAAGAAAAAACCCAAGGAATGGTTTGAATCTAACTTTCTACTGACAGGCGATACCCTCGAGGCACTCGCGCAGGCCTGCGGCATTGACCCGACCGCACTGAAATCATCAGTTGAACGTTTTAACGGCTTTGTCGACAAAGGTATCGATGAGGATTTCGGTCGCGGCAGCGAGGTTTATGATCGCTGGCTGGGTGACCGCCTCAGCGAAACTCATCCCTCACTGGGCCGCATCGAACAAGGCCCCTTCTATGCGCTGCGAATCTATCCTGGCGACCTCGGCACCTATGGCGGCCTAGTGACTGACGAGCACGCCCGTGTGCTGCGCGATGACGGGCAAGCCATTGATGGCCTGTACGCCACGGGCACATCTACCGCGTCAGTTATGGGGCGAATAACACCGGGGGCCGGCGGCAGTATCGGCCCGTCGATCACCTGGGCCTATGTTGCGGCAAAACACGCCGCCGCACAGGCTTGA
>NZ_JBFJTH010000011.1:0-43114 GCF_041625495.1 Litorivivens sp.
GCCGAATACCAGCAGGGCAAAGCTTATGGGACCTGCCATAAACAGCGAGAAAATGGCGGCGCCCTGAGGGGGGCTGTCGGTGGCAGCTGCAATACCTCGCTCGGTGCCGGCAACTCCAATATCTGCACTGCCAGCCACTATCGTACCCACCAGAAAAACCGCCAACGCAAAGTACAGCCAGCCGTTTCGGGCGAACGAGGAACGGAGTCTGTTGGCTAATGGCATTCCTAACTCTCTGTTATTAAATAATTTATCCCTTCCTGATCTTGCCGGCGCTCATCGCGGACAGATCTGCCCCTTTGATTATCCTTGCATGTGTGGTTACTGACTGGCAAGTAGAAAAAATACTTGCGAGTAAGTAAGCAAGTCGTTATCGTGATTTTGCTGAGGGTGATTTGCGCGTTTCAATGCATTGCCTGAACGCCAGTCAAGAACCTTTTTTATCGGTAAATGGAGTGCGAAGCATGTGGGACATCATCTGGACAGAGGCCGTGCGCCTCGGATTTGCCTTTGGTTGTACTGGCGTTGTGATCTGGTGCTGGTACTGGCTGATGGACAACACCGGCACGTTTTAACGCGAGTCTAACGCACGGATAAGGGAAGCAGAACTGATGGCGGGTGCAGGTCAAGCCCTGAAAATTGAGCGTAGTTGCACGATTGTGGCCTCGGCTTTTTCTGCTGGGCGCTGCGAGCGGGTGCGCCTGATGTCGGGTGAGCGGCGCCGTTTTGGCATGAACCCGCGCCGTACTGTGGTACATGTACCTTACCCGCCCAGCTCGCCCGGGTGGACCTTGCGGACATGGACTTGCGGTATCGCCCTGCAATGTTCGCCGTCTAAACAGCGCATCGCGGCATTCACTCTGAAAGCACTTTCTGCGAGACAGACGGTTGCGTTGTCGCTGGTGGAGGGGGGCGTAGCGCTGGGCTGGATCAGTGCTCGCTGGCCGGGGCTGGTGCCAGAAATTCGACGCTTTCTTCCAGCGCTTGAAATATTGGACGAAAACCTCGACGGCGAGTCTATTCTGCAGCGGGCTATCGCGTTAGCCGCGACAGACGCCGCGCTCGAATTGCATCCCATTCTGGGTGAGCTTCCTGTTGGTCTGGCAGCAAAAGAGGGTATTCTCGCTGCGCTCAAACGTGCGCAGGGGCGTATGCCCTGGTCCACCAACAAGCGCTACGTATCTCCGGGCTACGAATCCATTCCGGCCGGCGGCGAAAGCAATATCAAAAGCTCGCGCCTGCCGCCACCGAGCAACCCGGAAGAAGACGATATTGAAATCCGCGCCGATCAGCGCGCCGGCATTCCCTATCCTGAATGGAATATGTGGACGGAGAAGTTTCTGCCCGACCACGTGGCCGTGCTAGAGCGTAAAACCCAACCCGGTAAGAAGGCTGCCAAACCGGTGTCCGCCAACTTGCGTCGCTGGTTTGAGGAACATACTCACCGAGTGATGAAAAACCGTCTTGAAGATGGCTCTGATCTGGACATCGATCAGTACATTCAATTTCACGTAAATCGCCTGACCGGCAAGCAATCCGAAGCCCGCGTATTTCGCGATCTGCAGCCGGCTTTTCGCGACGTGACGACCGCGTTGCTGCTGGATGGCAGTGCGTCACTCAGTGTTGGTGGCGGCAGCGTTTTCAAGCTGGAGCTGGCCTGCGCCGATGCGCTGTGCCAAGCCATGGCACTGGCCCACGAGCGTCACGGACTTTTTGTTTTCAGCGGCAAAACACGTCATCGGGTCGATATTACCTGTCTGCGGGATTTTAACGACCGCCACTCGGTGGAACCCAGCGATCTGGGGTTGCGTACCGGTGGTTATACCCGACTGGGTGCGCCGCTGCGCCACTTGACCAGCCGCTTGCTAGAACAACCTTCGGAGCGCCGCCTGTTGATCATTATCGGTGATGGTCTGATTTCTGACGAGGGTTATGAAGGACGCTACGCCTGGGCTGATTCGGCGCATGCGGTGGAAGAGGCCGAAGCGGCGGGCGTGTCACTGTTTTATATCGGGGTGGGGCAGACCACTGTCGACCCCTTGCCGGATGTGTTTGGCGCGCGTCGCTCAACCCGAATCCGGCGTGTTAACGAATTACCTCAGGTGCTGGCCCGCGTTCATCGCGAGCTGGTGGCTGCCTGATAGATGATGTGGGGAGACCATGACCGATAACCTTTACTACAGCAATGGCAATGAAGTGGCGATGTTCACGCTGGCGGCCCAGCAGAAAGTTCCGTTGATGCTCACCGGCCCAACAGGCTGCGGCAAAACCCGCTTGATTGAACATATGGGGGCGGTATTGCAGCGAGATGTGGTCACCATCAGTTGCCACGATGACCTGACCAGCTCCGATCTGGTGGGCCGTTTTATGGTGACCGGCGGTGATGTGGTGTGGAGTGATGGTCCGCTGACCCGTGCGGTAAAGGAAGGCGCCATTTGCTATCTCGATGAAGTGGTTGAAGCGCGCCACGATTCACTGGCGGTGTTGCACTCCCTTACCGATCACCGTCGCACGCTGTTTCTGGATCGCTCCGGGGAGGTAATTCAGGCGCCGGATTCTTTCATGCTGGTGTGTTCCTACAACCCTGCTTATCGCAGTTCTCTCAAAGAGCTGAAGCCGTCTTTTCGCCAGCGCTTTGTCACCGTCGCCATGGATTACCTGCCGCCCGAGCGAGAGGTTGATGTGCTGGTGAGCGAGGCCGGTGTCGATAGCAAAGTGGCCGAGCGCCTGGTGCAGTGTGCCACCAGTATTCGCAACGCCGACGATGTTTTTCATTTCGAGCCGCCTTCCACTCGCGCACTGGTCACCGCAGCCAAGATGGTTGCCGCGGGCGCCAGCGAGCTGGATGCGGCCGAAGTGTGCATCCTCGCGCCCTTGAGCAACGACGGCGCCATTACTGACGGATTGAGTGAAATTGCCGCAGCGAGTCTGCTTGGCGACAAGGCCGCATAAATACCAACACCACCGTATAACGAGGGAGTTTAGCTATGAGTAAAAAGCCCGTGATTTCCGATCAGGACCGACGCCGCCGCAAAGCCATGGTGGCTTTTCAGATCGTGCTGTATTCCTACCTGATAGGTCTTTTCCTGTATCAAATGCATATGTATTCCAACAGCAATTGGTGATTCATCATGACAACAACAGCAAATAGCTCCGGCCCTTTTGGCGGCTACGACGTTCACCAGACGGACAGCAAAGCGGCCCAGTGGCAGGCCGATAAATGGATGATTGGCGGCACCCTGCTGATGGGTACCGGTGTACTTGGTGTTTTCGGGTTGCCGCTGTTTTTCTACGGTCTGCACTTGCAGCACATGGCGGCGAAATCCGGCCTCTCCATGCGCCCCTTGATTGTGACCCTGATCGGCTATCTGGTGATTATCGACTCATCGCTTAACAGTTTGGGCTGGTCTATGGATTTGCTCGCCAATCACTCGCTGATTAACCGCGTACTGACGGCAGGCTGGGGCGCGGTATTTGATGGTGGCTATTTCTGGCACTACAACGAGCTGATGCTAGGTGACACCCCCATTGGCGGTGCCGGCGCGCCGGGCGAAAAAGCCTGGGAAATATCCCTGATTATCGGCTGTTTTGCGCCGCGAATGGCGGCCGCGATTGGTCTGTTGCAGATGAAGCGCTGGGGCCAGCAGTGGCTGATCGTAACCTGCTGGATGGGTGTCATCGTATGGCTGGGCTACAACCTGAACATGACCTTCTACGCAGATATCCGCTATTCCGGCGTTACCTTCCCGGTACTGGGCTGGTGGATTTACGATATTTTCTACATCACACCCTTTCTGGCGCTGCCGTATCTGCATACGGTCAATCGCGAAATTTTTTCCGAATAAACCGGCGTGAGACGAGGACAAGAGCATGAGTGAGAAAGACAAGGAATTACCGGTAGGAACCACCGAACCCTTTGCGCGAATGCACCGCTGGTTGCAGCGCGGCCTGTTTGTGTGCTTGGTGGCATTGGTAATCGAAGCCTCTTTAAGCCTGCCGGGGCTGCTGATCTGGTTCGGCTGGCCCACGCTGTCAGTCACTGAGGTGTGTCACGAGTTGATGAAAGTGCGCTGGCACAACGACGACGCCGAGTGTCTGGTGCCGCATCCCTTGTGGGGCGACAACGAAGGCACAATCTATCGTGACACGGCTTACGATGAGTGGGGTATTCAACCGCGACCCAAGTATCGCGGCATTCACTACCGTGATCTGGTGACCTTTCGTGACGAACGACTGGCGCGGGAAGCAGCCGCGCGGGAAGCGGCCGAGGCGCAAGGGATTGATGTGAGCGCAGTTGCGCCCTAGGGCGGCAATTCGCGGGCGCGGCAAGCTTTGCCCTGCCCGCG
Source organism: Litorivivens sp. (assembly GCF_041625495.1). Taxonomy (GTDB): domain Bacteria; phylum Pseudomonadota; class Gammaproteobacteria; order Pseudomonadales; family Spongiibacteraceae; genus Litorivivens. The sequence goes on from NZ_JBFJTH010000011.1 coordinate 4,347, forward strand.
AATGATCTGTGAAAGGGCCTCGGGGGGAGGGCAGTTCGCCAGTTGTTATCAACGAGACTGAATGTCATGAGAGTTATCGCAGTACACAATAACGACAAAAATAAGATGTTAGTGAAAAGCCTGCTTGTTCTGTCGTGCGTGGTTTTTGGCTCCCGGACAGTATTAGCACAACAGACCCCGGCAGACAGCGCCCAAGCGTCCGTCAGCAGCAGCGCAGTGATCGAAGAAGTTATTGTCAGTGCGCGTCGAACCCAGGAAAGCCAACAGGATGTTCCCATCGCTGTCACCACGATGAACTCGGATGTGCTGCAGCGCGAATCCATCGGCACCTTGCAGGATCTGCAGGGCAGAGTTCCATCATTGATCATGTCGACCGGTGGTCAGCAGCGAAACACTGAGGCGCCGACCTTACGCGGACAGGGTGGAACCTACGGCGGCGGTTCGGGTGTTGCTCAGTACTATGCGGAAGTGCCGCTCCCGGCTGATACCACCGAAAGCAACGTCGGTGGCCCCGGAAAGTTTTTCGACATAGCCGATATTCAGATATTGAAAGGCGCGCAAGGCACGCTGTTCGGAAAAAACACCACCGGCGGAGCCTTGTTGCTGACACCCAACAAACCGAATGAAAATTTTTCTATAGATGTCGGGGTGGAAAGCGGTAACTACCATCTGAATGGATACGAAGTGGTGGTCAACCTGCCGCTGCTGTCGGAGACTTTAATGCTGCGCCTTGGCGCCAAGTATCAGGATCGCGACGGTTTTACAGAAGACGTTGCCAACGGCACCCGTTATGACGACCGTCACTATAAAACCTACCGTTTTGGCTTGTTGTGGCGACCCACCGACCGCTTGGAAAATTACCTCTTGGCGTACGATACCGAGAGCCGTACCAATGGTACCGGCACGGTGATCAAGGCGGCTCGGCCGGAGCTGCTGAACGCCCTGATTATTGCGCAGGGCGGGTTGAGTCCGCTGCCTATACTGCCGGCTGAGGCCCAGCCGGGCTGTCTGGCGTGGGATGCATTGCTCACAATGGAGAATTCCCGCTGCGGGCAACTCTACCCGGAAGAACAAAGCCAGCGCGACAATCGACACGTTGAGCTGAGTGCAGATCCGACCGATTTCACTGCTACCGGCGCGGTGATCAACACGCTCACCTACGAGTTCACCGACAGTCTTTCGTTGCGTTATATCGCGAGCTACTCCTATCTGGAGCACCAGTATCGCTGGGATACGGATGGCTCTCGTGCCGAGTGGACCGAGTTTGTGACATCAGATGACGATCGGCAAACCGATATCACGGTTCACACCGAAGAGCTGCAGCTACAGGGGCTGGTTCTGGACGGCAATATGGAATTTTCCACTGGTCTTTACTATGAAATCCAGAAACCGGATGGCCCTGAAGGCACCCAGATCCGCGCACTGTACAACGATATTTCCGTCGACTGGGAGATAGAGAAGGAGTCTTATGCTGCGTACGCCCAGTCTACCTATAACTTGGCTCATGTCGCGGAGGGGCTGGATCGTTGGGAGATTACCGCCGGCGTCCGCAAAACCTATGACCGCGTGGAAGGTGAGTCGGTATTTGTTCAGTCAATCTTCGGCGTGCCCTCAGAGCCTGCGCTACTCGACGGTGAACTCAGGGATTCGGCGATTACCTGGACGCTGGGAGTGGACTATAAAGGTGACCATTCCCTGCTTTATGCCAAAGTCAGTCGTGGCTACAAGGTAGGTGGCTTTACGATAACGGCAGCCAACCCGGATAACGCCCAGTATGAATCCGAGTATGTTTTTAACTATGAAATAGGTAATAAACTGGATTTCTCTGTCGGTGAAGTTCCCATTCGTCTGAACACGGCCGCCTATTACACCGACTATACGGATATGCAGCGCCATGGCGTGGACGTGTTCGTTGACTCCAGCAATACCTCGGTAGCGCCACGCCTTGGTGCGGCTGTTTTTAATGCAGGGGAGGCTTCCATAGCCGGTGTGGAGATGGAAGCAACAATCATTCCTTTGCCACGTCTAATGCTGCTGATTGCCTACAGCTATACGGATGCGCAATACGACGAATACTTTCTGAAAAACGGGTCGAGCCTGCCGGTGCCGAGTTGTACCGGCGAACACGTGGGTCAGGGTGAAATGGTCGATCTGTCGTGCATGCCGTTTCTCTATACCCCGGAGCATCAGTACAGCGTGACGGCGATCTATGACGTTGTGCAGAGTATCGATTGGGGTAACGTCAGCGCTTCGCTCACTTGGGCATGGACGGACGAAAACTATACCTCCGCAACCACCCTGCCGGAAACCGAACCCGGTGCCTGGCTTGATCCGATTGGCCTGCTTACCGCTAGCCTGAGTTGGGACAACATGTTTAATCAGGATCTCAGCTTGCAGTTGTTCGGCACAAATCTGTTGGACAAGGAATACATTATGAGCAACCAAAACGTGTGGAATACGCTGGGTTATCGCACCGTTACCTATGGTGAGCCGCGGATGTTTGGTGCGCGTTTGAGTTATCACTGGGGTAGCCAGTAGTTCGCCGACAGGGCAAAACTCGCCGCTCCCGCTCCCCCCCCGTTGCTACAAAACCACGTGGGAGCGAGTTCGGCTCGCGAATGTCGCGATCAGAAAGTTAACGAGGATAGAATTGTGGGCGCAGTGATCATGCTAGGCACGCTGTTCAGCGTATTGTTTATTATTGTCGGATTAGTTCTAAAGTTTGATCCGGAAGCTAAAGCCGGAGGGCGCAAGTAATGTCTGACCTCCCGCTGGTATTGAAAGTCGGCGTATATTTCGCCTATCTCGGTGGCTTTTCCTTTATCGCTGCCGGATTGTATTTAAGCTATCGCCAGGGCCGCATTCACCCCTTAATGCTGGTGTGCATTTCAGCAATGGCTACCTCATGGATAGAAGCCCCCTATGACTGGGCTGTGTATGCGCAGTTCCCCCCAGAACTGCCACGCATGCCCGCGTGGTGGCCGTTGAATATGACTTGGGGCGGCTTGCCCTCAGCGGTACCGCCAGGCTATATCGCCTACTTTATTCTGCCAGCGATTATTGGGTCGGTGCTCGCCCGCAAGCTGTATCTCAAACACGGTTGGCGTCGGCCGCAAACCTTACTGTGCGTCGGTTTTGCTGTTGGCAGCAGTTGGGCCTTTTTCTTTAATGCCTATTTTGGTGCGCAGTTCGGTGTTTTCTATTACGGCTACGTGATTGAAGGTCTTGCGATTTGGGAGGGCACGCGCCACCAATACCCCTTGTACGATACTCTGGCGATGGGCATCCAGATGATGACTTTTACCTATATTCTTGGTCGGGTGGATGCGCAAGGCAGAACCGTTATCGATATCTGGGCGGACTCGCAAACCCGCAGTCGTTTGAAATCTTCGCTGCTGTCGGTCGCGGGTATTGTGGTAATTGGGCATGCGGTGTATCTGTCGGTCTTTGCGCCACACTACGTCACTAAAGTGATGGGGTTGGTGAATGTGGGGGTGGGCGAACAATTGTTTGAAGGTGTGCCGAACCAGCCGCTGTAGAGTGGTGGCGCACGCTATCGTGGGGCGGAATTTCTGGCTATTTCGCGGTGAGATCTCAACTGGCTGGGCTGCCAGAAATTTTCTTTTGTCAGGAGTGCGTCTGTGCAGTCTCTGCTCTTTAGTATGAATCATTATTTTGAAAAGTTGCCTGCATTTCTGCGTCGCTGGCGCTGGCCGGTTATGCTGGCGCTTTTTAGTTTCACGGTATTTGTCGGCGCAGGTTTGGTAACACGCTTGCAGATCGATATGTCGCAGGATATCTGGTTTAAAGACGATGCTCCGGCACTCAAGAACCGGGCGCAGTTTCGTGCTCAGTTTGGCAGTGATGAAAGCGTATTTATTGTCTACCGCCCAGAATCCGGTGACGTGTTTTCAGCGTCTGCACTGCGCACCCTAGCTCAGTTGCATCAGGATATAGAGCAGACGTCGTACCGTGCCACTGCTATGAGTGATGGCGCCAGAAACCTGTTATCACGTATTGAGCGTGTAAACAGCCTCTTCAATGCCCGCTACCAGATTGCCGATGGAGATACCCTGATTGCCAGAAAACTAATTGGCGCAGAATATCCCCGAACTGATGCAGCACGTGAGGAACGGCGTGCGATAGCGGCCTCGCAGGAGAGTTTTCGGCATGTTTTTTTCTCCGACGATTTCCGGTACGGCGTACTGCAACTGAAAACCGATTTCGGTGCCGTTCCCCTTGATACGACGGCATCCTCGGTGGTTATGGCCGACGAAGGTGCGCTGCTGGATGATTCTCTGACCCTGGGCACTCTAAGTAGCGACCCCTTCGCGGTAAATCTAGAGGTTACGCCTCTGGCTGCAGATCAGTCGGATGAGACGCCAGTATTCGCAGAGGATACCGTGGACGAATACGATCGATTTATGAAAGCGCTCAAGGCGCTGACCGATCAGCCAGCCTACAGCAATTTCGAATTCTACTTCGCTGGCAATCCGGTCATGATGGAGTCTCAATTGGCGGCGGTTATGGAAGCCAGCTCGGCGCTGCTGATCATGCTTGTCATGATTATGGTGGTATTAAGGGTACTACTACGATCCTTCAGTGCAGTCGTGTGGTCGATGTTAGGGATTGTATTGTCGTTATGCTGGGCGATGGGTTTTGGAGCTTGGCTGGGTGCATCTTACTCAACGATGCTGGTATTGACCACGATGCTGGCGATCGCCGTCGGTATTGCCAGCATCGTGCACGTTTTGAGTGCTTATCTGTTCTTTCGCCGGGCAGGTGAGGATCACGTGCAGGCTATTGCCTCGGCATACCGGAAAACGGGTTTTGCTATCTTGTTGACCGTAGTAACGACGATGGTAGGGATGTTGTCGCTAACGCTCGCGGATATGCCGGCAGTGAGTTCCTTCGGCTTTGTCTCGGCGCTTGTGGTGGCCTTTATATTTGTGTACATCGCCTTTTTGCTGCCACTGTTGCTTGACCTTTGGCACCCGGAATCTGCGCCAGCGGCCAAGACAAGTCGCCCACTGTTCAGGTCAAAACTACCTAGCCTGCAGCCATTCTTGCGTGCGGTTGCAAACGTCTGTCAATGTCATGCTAGGAAAATTGTGGTCAGCTACGTGGTCATCTTTGTTGCGCTACTGGTTGGCGCCGTACAGGTAAAAACCAATTCCAACTTTGTCGACCTGTACAAGGATGGTCACCCGGTTCGCGTAACCACCCAGCTGGTCGATGAAAAATTGATGGGTGCGCTCAGTCTGGAAGTGTATCTGGACTTTAACCAAGCTGATGCCCTGAAAGACCCGCAGGTACTGAAACAGATTGATCAGTTTCAACAGCACCTTAAGGCCGCATACTCAGACAAGTTGATCAAGTCACTCTCGTTGGCGGATGTGGTCAAGGATACCCACCGGGTGATGAATGAAGGCAAGGCTACCTTTCATTCCATACCTGATGATCCGCGCCTTACGGCGCAATTGCTTTACCTGTTTAACAATGCGAATGCCAGCGACCGCCGCAGTTTGGTGAGTGACGATTACAGTCGCAGTCATATTACGCTATTCCTGCGCAACGGCGGCAGCCATGAATACATTGAGATGTTCGAGAGTTTGCAGGGTGATATCTCGACCTATTTTGATCCGTTGATATCCAGCTATCCGGCGATGGAGCCAAAGTTGACCGGTGTGTTTCATCTGATGATGGAGCTGATTCGCCATATCGCCGTAACCCAACTGAAAAGTTTTGGCGCAGCATTATTGATTATTACGGCACTGATGATGGTGACGCTGGGGTCAAAGCAGGCAGGCGTTATTTCCATTCTTCCCAATCTTATTCCCGCGGTTTTTACCTTCGGGGTGATGGGCTATCTGAATATACCGCTGAATACGGATATGCTAATCATCGCGCCGATTATCATCGGTATCGCGGTGGATGACACCATTCACTTCCTAACGCACTATCGAAATGCCTGGTATGAATATGGTGATGTAGACAAAGCCATTCGTAGTACGTTGAGCGAAGTAGGACAAGCTGTGATACTGACTACCGCGGTATTGGCCATCGGCTTTGGAGTGCTGGGCTTTTCTGACTATCTGGGGTTGGCGAAACCGGGGATCGCGGGTGCGGTGGCAATTGTGGTGGCGCTTCTGTCTGACTTGCTGTTTTTACCGGCGTTGATTTACTGGGTTAAACCGGAGCTGGGACGTAAGCAGGCATTGGAAAAGATGCCGGTGGGAGCGGTCTAACGTTTCTTTGTTGGTGATCGCAGGCAGGGGCGCTGTATTCCGGGTCTTGAACACGGGGCTCAGTGCTGGCGAATCCCTTCTATCATCGCCGTCGCGCAGTCAATTGCATAGCCGGGGAAGGTGATTTTTTCGGGGACAATCAACCGCGCTATGCCCATACCATCAAACAGTCCGAGCAAGCCTGAAGCGATCGCATCGGAGTGTGTGTTTTTTCTGAACTCTCTCTGTTTAACTCCAAGCTTGACCAACTCGGAAAGTGCTCCGTGAAACATCTCATAGTGCTGCCGCATCAGTTTGCGAAAATGGGGCAGATACGGTGCCTGGGAGAAAAAGTCCAGAAAAAGCTGGTTGTATTTGCCGAGCTCAGCCATGAGCTCTTCGTGGTTGCGCAAAATGGCCATGAGCTGGTCGTATGCAGATTGATTCGGATCGATAGACAGGTGAATGCGATCCAGGTTGTTTTCCAGAAAGCTATTCAGTACCCCGATCAGCAGATCTTCCTTGCTGTCGAAATGGTGATAGACACCGCCCTTGCTCAGGCCCGAGGCTTCCACAAAATCATTCATGCGACTGGCCGCGACACCCTTTTCCAGTAGTACGGTGATGGCGGCTTCAAGAATTTTCTGCCGGCGTTCGTCAGAATTCATACGTGATACTCACAGTGGCTGATTCTTCGGCCGGAATGATGGGGAGGGGAGTATCCAGCTCGCTCAGGTCTGCAACACTCAGCGCCAGTGAAGTTTTCCAGAAGTCGTTCCACCGGTACTCTGCGAGAACCGTAACCATGCCAAAGCGTGGACTTGAAGCCCAGTTGCCAAGCAGGCTCATCACAAGGTCGTCGTTGAGGTAGGTTTTCCGCCAGCCGACACTGACAACCTGAATGTCGTCGTCCTCGGCAGCATCGTTTGATAAGTGCATGCCCCAAACGCCGGCATTAAACAGATGATTGCCGCTGGTGGTGTATTCGAAGCCCACCGCAGCATCAATTCGTTCGCTGGTTGCACCACTGATAGGGAGTAGCTGATTGTCCCGGTGAGCCACTTCAGCTTTCAGTAACAGTCTTCCTAGCGCGATGGAAGTCGCCATACCCACCAGATCAAATCGCGCGAGTTCCGGACGAATGCCAAAATCCGGCATCCCGTTTATTGCGACAAACGCGGGTGTCAGCAGGGCTGTTATCGGATTGGCGGAATTGTTGCCGGAAAAGTCCGGGCCGAAATAGACCGGTGTCGGGGTGTTGTCGTAGAGCCTTGCGTACATGAAACTCCAATCTACCCGGCTGCCGTGGAGTTTGTAGCGCAGCCCCCATTCTTCATCCGGTTCGATGCTCAGATCGACGGGCGGGAAACCGGGCGCCACGTCGAACACTAGCCGGTGATGCTGGTAAACATCGGTGCGCGCTTCGGGTGTGTAGAATGCCTGTAACTGGCCAGCGGGCAAAAAGCATTCAGCCACCAGCATGTCCTGCGGCAGGCGCACGTTGCCATAGTCGGTCAGAAGCTGCTCGGTGTAGTCGAAGGGTGTCACAATGTCGGTTACGAAGGTACCTTCTACAGCGCCCCAGATCAGCGTTTGCCGGCCGGCTGTGGCTGTGCACGAACCTTTGCTGTACTGGAGCCAGGCGCGCTGCCATTTGTTTTTGCCGTAGGCGCCGCCGCGACGTTCTGCCAGATCATCGTCTTCCCAGAAATAGCGGTAGCGGGTATCCAGCTTCAGATACCAGCCTTCGGCCAAATTGCCTTCGTAGATAAGTTGCACACTGCTTTGCGAGCGGTTGGGGTCGCCGGGGATCTGGGTGTGGGCGTGCTCTAACGCAGTTTTAAAACCGTCCGTCCAATGGGGTTCGCTGACCTCGATAGCCGAAGAATCGAATGCGAAATCGTCGCTGCCGAGAAAGTCCTCGGCATTGGCGGACGGTGTGCCCACCAGCAAGAGGGTGAGTAAAACCGGGGTGTTGTGCTTCATTGGGCTTCCGGGTGTCATTGAATATGTTTGCGCAGCGCTTCCAGCGTTTTTTCCCGGTAAGCAAAATCAGTGAGGGTACGCTGGGTGAGAAACTCATCTTCAACCTCGACATTCATCGCGATCGCTTCGGTTTTCATATTGGAAAGACGCTGGGATTGCAGATTGATAAGGGTCACATCGCGCGCAATCCAGAGATCGTTGATTTGCTCGATGTCGGCAAACGCAATCTGCTTGAAGGGCTTGCCGCGTTTGTCGTAGGTTTGGGCTTTGAGCAATGTATAGCGCTCCTTGTCGACCCAGTACAGAACCTTGCTGTATTCGGTTTTTGCTGCCCGTACGGGTTTGGGGATGGCTTCAATTACCCACACCTCGCGCCCGCCGAAGGGGCCTTCCTGGAGAATCTTGTAGGTGTATTCGTCTACGGTGCCGGTTTCCATGTCTTCAGTGGTAAATTCCGAACCAAAAACAGACACCGGCTCCCGGTCTTCACCGGTGCCACTGGCCATCCGCTTTACTTTTCCGAGGGCGGACAGATACAGCCAGGATTCCATGTCTTTGCTGGGGTCGTCATAGTCATAGGTGAGCATGCCAATGCCGCGTTCGCTGGCGGGCTCCAGTAGGATCGCAACGCCTTTGCTGTCCTTTTTATTTTCGCCGTACTGCTTCGAAACCGATTCGAGGACCTTGACTCGGGGGTTTTCGACGCAGCTGATCTTGCCGTTTTTCTGGCCGAATTTGCAGGTCGAAAGCTGGGCGCGAGTGAATGTGCCATCTGCAGTTTCGCGCTGCTGGAGATCCATTTTCTCCATAATGGCGCGTGCCTTGTCTTCACTGGCAAGCGCTCCGGCGGCCAGCGCGCTCAGCAGGATTGTGGTAAGCAGGGGCTTGAAATTGAGCATATGATTGTCTCCGTGAGGAATAGGGCTAGCGCTGAGGATCGGGGGTGAGATTGCGCAACACTTTGTCGCGTCCCATATTCGGTTTCAGCCAGTGCATCAGTGCGGGCAGAAACAGTAGATCCGACAGCAGGGCGACGATTATGGCCATTGCACCAAAGATGCCGGGCTTGGCAAGACCGAGATAGCCGGCGAAGCCCAATACAGCAAACCCCAGTCCGAGGATCAGACTGGTAAAGGCTACTGCCTGCCCGACTTCGCGCAGGGTCTGGCGAACCGCGATGCCGACATCGCCGTGTTCAATCCAGGTATAGCGATAGTGGGTGAGGAAGTGGATGGTATCGTCCACCGCAATACCAATGATGATGGGGGCCACGATCAGGGTGTCGGTGTCCAGGGCAATACCGAACCAGCCCATAATGCCAAAGGTAAACACCGCTGGCAGCAGGTTTGGGATCATAGAGATAAAACCGGCTTGCTTGGATCCGAGGGTCAGGATCATGACAACGGTAATGATGATCAGCGCAAAACTGAAGCTTTTCAGCTGCGTCCAGGCCACATGATCCATCAGCTCCATCATCAGCGGGAAGGTGCCGGTGGTCTCCAGTGACAGTCCCGGATAGTCAGTTTTCAGCGGGCCGAAAATGCGCTCGAAGTCCTGATCAAGCTTCTCAAAAAGTGCAATGTATTCGTTGGTGCCGGCGTTCCTGAGCATGAAAGAGATATGGCTGACACGGTAGTCATCGCTGACGATGTCCCGCCGATCCGCTGAACTGGCATTGTTAAACAGGTACAGAAGCTGTGCTGTGAGCCGTGGACTATCCGGCACCCGATGATAGGTCGGGTCGTCATTGTGCATGACCTGATTGGTGTCTTGCACAATATCGGCCAGCGACAGGGTTTTGATCACTTTGTCGCTGTAGTTTTGTGCTACATGGTCCTGCAGTTCGCTGATGGCCTGCAGAATCCGTGGGTCTTTCAGACCGTCGGGCTGATCCATGCGGATCAGCACTTCAAGGCTCATCCCGCCCATCATTTCGTGATCGACCAGTTTCATGGCGATATTTAGCGGGGTGTCTTCACGAGCCAGTTTGGAAAAGTTGGTATCGATTTCCAGATCAAAGGCGCCGTAGATCAGCAGTGCGAAAACGGCAATGTAACTGACCACAATGGCTTTGGCGCGTCGCTCGGTAAAATCGGCGAGACGCGACAGCAGCGGCTGCAGGTCGACAAGCGGTTTTTTGCCTTGGCAATCGGGGTCGTTGTCCCGCCGCAGTTTGGGGTGCCAGAATTCCAGCAAAATGGGCAGCAAACCGAAAATAAGCAGAAAGGCAAAAGCCACTGCCATTGCTGAGGTAACACCAAACACGGTGATAATTGGCATGTCAGTCAGTGTCAGAGCCAGCATGCCGATCATGGTGGTTATGGAGGTGAGCAATATTGGCATCCCGGTTTTTCGGTATGCCAGTGCCATGGCGCGAGCATGATCCTTGCCTTCGCGACTGAACAGCGTGTAGGCGCTCAGTACATGGACGCAACTGGCAATGCCCACTGCGAGTACCAGCATGAAGGTCAATGCAAGCATGCTGGTGTAAGTCATGCCGAGCCAGGTGCCGACGCCGATCGCCCAGAAACCCGCAAACAGCACAATCAGTATTGGCCAGACAACAGCGCTGAGTGAGCGGAATAAGACCCACAGCAGAATAATGACCAGTGCCACCATGACCAGCAGTAGGCCGACGGCTTCGATTATGCTGTGCATAACGAATTCCATGGTCACCGGGTTGCCGACGTAGTGGAATTCAAAGTCGCTGTACTTTGGCTGGTCGGTTATCTTACGCAGGGCATTCATGAACGTCAGGTATTCGTCCAGCTGGACTGAGCCAAATTCCACCTCGGCTACTTCGGCACTGGCGTCCACATCCAGTGCGCTGCCGGCGTCGAGACCGAAACCGAAAGGGTCGTCCGCAAGCAGATTGTCTTCGGCGTTGGTAACTGATGTTGATCCAACCGGCAGGGTGCCGAAATTGGTTTTCAGGGCGATGCCGCCATACTGGAAGTCGCGGGAATAAAACAGTCGTTCAAAGTTTTCCTGGCCGCGTGCAATTTCGCGGCGGCGCTCGCGTTCGGCGTCGGTCTCCGGAAAGTCTGCACCGATTAGTTTCTTTGCAATCAGGGTGTCGCCATCGGCGATCTGATAGCGGGCATTGAACAGGCTGTCGACCTGTATCACCCGTTCCATGCCGCCGGAATCATCTTTGAGGCTGGCTTGTTCAATGTCGTTGTGCAACTGGGCAAGGGTGCGCAGGGCGTTTTCGGAAAACACATCGCCGGAAGATGGTCGGTAAATTAGGTAAACGCCTTCGTCACTGCCAAACTGACGGCGGAATGCATTGCGAATCTGAAGCGGTTCCGCATCGTCTTCGAACCAGACCTCTGGCGACATATTGATGGCGAAGTGATTGACAATGCCTTGACCGGCAAACAGCGACATGGCCAGAAACAGCAGCAGACAAAGCCAGCGATACGGCAGAATTGCGGTAGGCACACGCTCAAACAGGTTGTTGATAGTAAACAGCAGTTGCTGCACAAAGCACTCCATAAACGACAAAGAAAGCGGAGTGTGGATGGTACAAACCGACCAGTTGGTCTGCAAGCTGTTTTGATCAAGATGACCAGTCTGTCATGTGTAGAAGGCAGTCGGTCACACTTTCATTGAAGGCTGGCTGCTCACCAGTTTAAAGACCCAGCCCGGGGGCAGCAGGTTCATCAGCCAGCGCACGATACGGCCTTCGCCAACCCAGACTTCTTCCGCGCCGGCGGCCAACCCTTTCAGGATGGCCGGCAGACAGTCGGCGGTACTCATTTTTTTTCGATTCAGCGCGCCTGTCATTGCCGTGTCTACAGTGGGCGGGAACACTTCAACTACGGTTGCTTTACCTTTAAGGTGCAGTCGCAGTATCTGGGTAAACGTGTGCAGGCCGGCTTTGCTGGCACTGTAGATCGGGGTGGGAGAGACCGGCACCACACCGCCCGGTGAGCCGATATTGATAATCACAGGGTTTGTGGTGTTGAGCAGCTGCGGCAGCATCGCCATCGTCAGTGTGATTGGGGCGGTTAAATTGGCATGCAATTCTGTGGTTGCTTGTATCGCGTCAAAGTCTTCGGGCTTACCCAGATGATAGTGATTGAGAATGGCGGCGTTGTTTATCAGCATGTTGACGTGGAGCTCGTCCGCCTGCAGTTTGCGACGCAGGGTCTCCACATCGTCGGCGTTGGTGATATCGCAGGGGTAAGCTTTGATCCGGCAATCGCGTTCAACGGTTTCGTTGAGCGGTTGCGGCCTGCGACCGCATATCACGACTTGATTATTCTCCGCCAGTGCCAGAGCGAGGGCTTGTCCAATGCCAGTACCACCGCCGGTAATCAGAATCGTATTGCCGCTTAGTTGCATTGCCAGATCCCTTTGCTGTCATTGTTTATCGTGCATATTCTCAGGCAGCCCTTCGCCGTGCGTGATTACGGTTTGGTTATGCCGCGGATGATATCGCGGATAAGAAAACGCGACGGTGACAGTGCGCGCAGCAATTCTCGCGGCAGCGGCGGTACTTCACCACAAATCTGGCTGGCAAGAATTTCTGCAGCCAGCGGTGTTGAGGTGAGGCCGCGCGAGCCATGGGCAACATTCAGATAGAGATTGACGTAGCAGGCTGGACTTTCGTCGATACGGCGCCGTGCGTTACTGCCCAGTGCGGCGAAACGCTGACGCTGGGTATGCGCATCGGGCGCAGGGCCGACGACAGGCAGGTAATCCGGACTGGTGCAGCGCAGGGCAGCGCGGCCGCCGCTAGGGCTGCCGCCAATCTTCAGTTCGGAAATTGCCGCGCGCAACTTCTCCAGATTGGTGTCGTGCTCTCGCGGGTCGATTGCCAGTGACTCTGAGTGTGTGTTGTAGCTGGCACCGATGACCAGCGTATCGTCAACTGGCGGTGCCAGATAGCCTTCATGGCAGATCACCGTTTTGGGGGTCGGCCGAATCGCGCTCGCGTCGAAATAGCTGAGCTGGCCACGCACCGGTTTGAGCGGCAGATGGGCACATTGGGTTAATTTTCGCGCTTCGTTGCTCGCAGCTATAACAACGTATGTTGCACTCTTTCCGCCTTGTGAGGTCTCGAGATGCCAGCCTCCTGCCTGCTGGTTCAGTGAATCAATCCGGGTATTGAGCTGGAGTGTGACGCCGGGACAGTTTAACAGCTGTCGGCAGAGTTCGACCGGACGCAACCAGCCGGCACCGGGATAGAATACGCCGGGCTGACGCAGTGGCGTGCCGGTGAGGGTGCTTGCTTCGGCGGCGTTCGGGAATCGGCACCATGTTTGATGCTGTCCGAACACGGTTTTGAGCTGCTGCCATTTGTCATCGTTGAGTAATTGAAAGACACCGCACAGTTCGCCCGGTAAGGCATCGCCGTATTGTCGGTAAAAGCGTAGGGCATGCAGAAAACTGCTGAGTGCAAAGCGATTCAGCAGACCGGCCTGGTGAGACAGCTTGGTATACAGGATTCCCTGAGGATTGCCAGAAGCACCAGCCGCCACTGAATCAGCCTGTTCGTAGACATCCACGGTAATGCCGCGTCGAGCGAGGGCATAAGCGGTGTGGGCGCCGGCCAGCCCGGCGCCAATGACCGCCACGCGCTCCGGTCGGTCAGTGGTCTTGGGGCTTACATGCCAGGCAGCGTTGTCCGGTGATTTGCCGGGCGCAAGGGGCTGACTGTCGTCGGCAAGCTCGCCGCGCAGCATTTCCCGTTTGCGGCCAAAGCCAGGCACCTTTTCCGCAGCGAAGCCGCGCGCCATCAACGCCCGTCGAACAAACCCGGCCGCGGTAAATGTGGCAAACGTTGTACCGCTATGACTCAGTGCGGCAACTTGATCAAACAGGGCTTCGGTCCACATGCCGGGGTTGGTGCCCGGCGCGAAACCGTCGAGAAACCAGGCATCAACGGTGGCGCCGCTGCGCAAAAACGCTGGATGGGAACTCGCCAGCAGTTCGCTGAAACCGGCTTGAGCATCGTCAAACACCAGATCGAGAATCACACTGCCGTGGTCGAACTGCAGTCGGTGATGCCCCCGTATCAGCGGTGGATACTGGGCGATCAGCTGGCGGGAATAGGGCGCCAGTTCGGGCCACTGCTGCAGGGCTTTTTCGAGATCCTGTCGCGCGATCGGATGCTTTTCCACGCTGACAAACTGTAGGGTTTTTGGCTGTGGGGCAGTGGCTTGTGTTTCACGCCAGAGTTGCCATGCCGCAAGAAAATTGAGGCCGGTACCAAATCCGGTTTCTGCGATGGCGAAGTACGGCTGACGCAGCGTACGCCAGCGCTGTTCAAGGTGGTTATTGTGAAGAAAGACGTGGCGGGTTTCGTCCAGACCATGTTCACGTGAATAGTAGACATCGCCGTAAGCGCTTGAGACTGGTACATTATCGTCTCCCCAGTCGATGCGGGCGGGTTCCAGAAAATAGGGCACGTTGGGTATGGGCTGCAAAAATTAAAGAGGCGGTATTGTAGCAACGCGAAATACGAATGCGAAACCAGCGAATTTTTAGGGGATGGCAATTTTTACTTGTCGTACTGCTCGCATCAGTCGGCCCGTTATGGGGCAAGGCGGTTGATGCCCAGCAGCAATCCATTACCCTCAGTTTGGCCACCGAGCCACCAACCCTCGACAGTACGCTGGCCACAGATCAGATTGGCAGTTTCCTGCTGTCTCACCTTATGGAAGGGCTTACCCAGTATGGCGCAGACGGGTCATTGGCCCCCGGCATTGCCGAGCGCTGGGAAGTGCGCGCGGATGGCGCCACCTTCTGGTTGCGCAGTGACGCGCGCTGGAGCGACGGCAAACTTGTTACCGCTCAGGATTTTGTTTACGCCTGGCAGCGGGCGGTAAAACCGGAAACGGCATCCCAGTATGCTTTCATACTTTTTCCCATCAAAAATGCCGAGGCAGTCAACCGTGGCGATATGCCGGAAGGCGCCCTAGGGGTAGAGGCTGCAGGCGCCCATCGGCTTGAGGTTCGCTTTGAACAGCCGTGCCCGTACTTCGATAAGCTCACAGCGTTTATGACCTACTATCCGGTTCGGCGCGATGTTGTTGAACAGTGGGGCAGAGCCTACGCTGCTGATGCCGACAAAATGATGTTTAACGGTCCGTTCGTGCTCAGCCGTTGGGTGCACGGTGCGCATTTGGAGCTGATCAAAAACCCGCGCTACTGGAATGCGGACGCAATAAGCCTGCAACGCATCAGCATGCCTTATATCACCACTGACCCGGGCACCCATTACAACCTGTTCAAGGATAACCGGATTGCCTTATCGCCACTGGATGCGAGCACCCTGCAGGATGCGGTGGGCCGCGGTTATGAGACCCACTTGTTTGAATTTGGCACGTTGTATTTTCTGGAACCCAATATGCGGCCGGGACGGCCCACCCGGAACCTGGCCCTGCGGCGCGCAATTCAGCACGTGTTGAAACCTTCGTTGCTTGTCCACAAGGTGTTGGGATTGCCTGGTATCAAGCCAGCTTACAGTCTGTTTCCCTCTACGATGCGTGCTGGCAGCGGCGTTTTCTCCGAACAGTTTCCGCCGCCCCAGGTCCATTACAGTCTGACAAAAGCCAGAGCCTACATGGCACAGGCTAAGCGCGAGCTGGGTGACATTCCACCCCTTACCCTGCTGGTTGGGGACAGCCCGCGGGCAGTCAATGAGGCCGAGTTCTATCAGTATGTACTCAAGCAGGCTCTGGGGCTGGAGACCAAGCTGGATCAGCAGACCTTCAAGCAGCGTATTGCGAAAATGCAGCAGGGTGATTTCGATATCGCTGCTGCTGGTTGGGGCCCGGATTTTGACGATCCGATCACTTTTGGTGATCTGTTCGCCTCCTGGAACGAAAATAATCGCGGGCGTTTTTCTGACAGTCGCTACGATGGCTGGGTGCGAACGGCGCAACAATCACTTGATCCGGATGTGCGCCTGGAGGCGTTTGACCAGATGCAGCACATCATTAACGAGCAGGTCGTGATTATCCCCACCTACGAAAACGTCGGGCTGTATGTGCAGCATCCGAAACTCATCGGCGTGCGTCGCTCTATCTTTGGCGGTGACCCGAATTACCGCTATGCCCGGGTGCTGAAGTAATGCTGCGTTATGTGCTCAAACGGCTGGCTTATGGCGTGGTAACCATCTGGTTTATAGCCACCGCAACCTTTTTTGCGATGCATGCAGTACCGGGCGATCCCTTTAACAGCGCCAAGGCGGCCACGCCTCAGCTGCGGGAAAACCTGCGGGCGCGCTACGGTTTGGACAAGCCAGTTGCACAGCAGTATGTGTTGTACCTAAAAAGCATGTTGCAGGGTGATTTCGGTATTTCTTTCACTCAGGAAAACCGGCGGGTGAACGACATTATTCGCGAGCACTTTCCCGTGTCGGCGCTGTTGGGGGTGTGCGCGCTGTTGATTGCAACTATCGGTGGTGTTTGCGGAGGCGCTGTGGCGGCCTACTGGCAAAACCGCTGGCCGGATCGCGCGCTGATGATCGCGGTGGTGTTGGCCATTTCCGTGCCGAGTTTCGTTATTGCGGCATTGGCTCAGCTCGGCATTGTGCAGTTGAACAGTGCGCTGGGTTACCCGCTGATTCCTGTGGCCGGTTGGGGCGGTGTCAGCCAGATCTGGGTGCCGGCACTGGTGCTGGGGTTGGGCACCATGGCGTACCTTGCGCGACTGATGCGCTCGTCCCTGCTAGCGGTGATGCAATCGGACTATGTGTTGACAGCGCGTGCCAAAGGGTTGAGCACGGGGCAGATATTCTGGCGCCACCAATTGCGCAATGCCATCTTGCCGGTGGTTACGGAGTTGGGGCCAACCATTGCCGCCATTACCACCGGTGGTTTTGTCGTGGAGCTGATTTTTGCGATACCGGGACTCGGGCGCTATTTCGTTCAGGCGGTTCAGCAGCTTGATTACACGGTTATTATGGGTACCACGGTTTTCTACGGTGCTTTTTTGGTGCTGGTGGTGGTTCTGGTGGATATTCTCTACGGCTGGATCGATCCCCGTATACGGCTACACGCGGAGGCGAGCTCATGAGCCGCTTTACGGCCGCCGATTTCGAGCCTTTGCCACCCCAGCCTGCCGCAGCCGCCGAAAGTTTTTCTGAAGCCCCCCCGTTGTGGAGGGTGTTGTTTGCAGATATTCGCGCCTGTCTTGCTTTGTTAGTTGTGGTGTCAGTATTGCTGGGTGCGTTTATGGGCCCGCTATTGTGGCCGCAAAGCCCTGCCACGCAGTGGCTGTCGCAGATATCCAGTGGCCCCACGCCAGCGCGCTCAGTGGAGCTGGTCGATGACGAAACTGTCTGGCGGGGACCGGCGCGGCCACCACATACGCTAGTAGTTCTTCAGGCTACAACGACGCAGGTCCGGCTTGGCTGGCCAGTGCTACCGGCGGCACACCGTTATCGGGTATATCGCAGCGACGGTGGCGTAGGGTTGGGGATTCCGCTGGCCGAGGTTAATCACCATTGGTATGTCGACCGTCTGCAGCTGCGGGAGCAGGACTATCGTTATGTGGTCGTACCGGTTACCGCTGCAGGTGACACATTGGAGCCGATGCAGGTTACTGCGGTTCCCACATTGACATTGGGGCGTTTTGAGGCTGAGTTGCTGGGGCTGCCAGTGGTTGAGAATCGCGTGGAGTTGCCGGCCCATCCACTGGGTACTGACGCACTGGGGCGCGATATGCTCGCGCGCGTGCTGCACGGCGCACGCACATCCATGCTGGTGGGCCTGTCGGCGCCCTTGTTGTTTATTACACTGGGCGCATTTTACGGTGCCGCAGCCGGTCTGCTCGGTGGCTGGGTAGACAATGTGCTGATGCGTTTTGCCGATTTTGTGGTGGCCTTGCCCTTCCTGCTGTTTATGATTCTGTTCCGCGTGGCGATGGGAATAGAATCCGGTGAAAGCGGGCTTTTCCCCATGGTGCTGGCAATGGTTCTGCTGAGCTGGCCGTCGGCCGCACGGCTAGTTCGCGGTCAGGTGTTGCAGTTACGCGGCAGTGCCTTTGTGTTATCGGCGCGGATGGCCGGTGCGGGCAATTTTTATCTGATACGCCGTCACTTGTTACCCAATGTTGTACCTCTACTGCTGGTGAGCCTGAGTTTTGCGATACCGCAGGCGATTTTTACCGAGGCACTGTTGTCGTTTATCGGCATGGGCGTGGTACCGCCAACGCCCTCCTGGGGCTCCATGTGCAATGAAGGCATTCGCAGCATGCTCACTCACCCTCACGAATTACTGGTGCCGGCGCTGGCAATCAGTATGACTGTGCTGGCCTTTAACATGCTGGGGGATGCGTTGCGCGACGCGATGGATGTACAGGTGCGAAGGGGCGAGCGATGAGTTTATTGGAAGTACGCGATCTGCATATCCGCATCGATGGTCACCATTTGGTTCGCGGTGTGGATCTGCAGATTGAACGTGGTGAATGTCTGGCCTTAGTCGGCGAATCAGGTTCCGGTAAGAGCCTGACTGCGCTGTCGTTAATGCAATTATTGCCGCGCCATGCACGCTGTGACTTTGAACGTTGGCAGTTTGACGGACAGTCGCTGCTGGGCACCACCGAAGCGCAATGGCGGCGACTGCGCGCCAGCCGTATTGGCATGGTTTTTCAGAATCCGATGACCGCACTAAACCCTACCATGCGGGTGGGTGACCAGATTGGCGAAGTGTTGCGGGAGCACAGTCGCTGTTCTGCGCGCGAAGCGCGGCGCCACGCGCTTGAGTTGCTGGAGCGTCTCGGTATCGTCAATGCGGCCAAGCGGGCGCGACAGTATCCCTTCGAATTGTCTGGCGGCATGTTGCAACGAGCGGTTATTGCCATGGCAGTGGCCTGTAAACCCGCGCTGTTGATTGCCGATGAGCCGACCACTGCGCTAGATGTTACGGTGCAGGCCGAGGTGCTGGCACTGTTGCGGGAATTGTGTCGTGACCAACATGTGGGCCTATTGTTGATTACCCATGATTTGGGCGTGGTTGAGGCGATGGCCGAACAGGTGGCGGTGATGTATGCCGGGCGGATTGTTGAGGCAGGTCCCTGTCAGGCAGTGTTGAGCGAACCCGCCCATCCCTACACCCGCGCTTTGCAGCAAGCGATGCCGCGTCTCGATGACAGGCGCGATTCGCTGTTGGCAATCAGCGGCACGCCGCCAGATTTATCTCAGCAGCTTAATGGCTGTGCGTTCACGCCGCGCTGCGAACGCGCTATGCAAATCTGTCCAGTCCGGCAGCCAGCGGTATATGCGCCGAGCAAGGCGAGACGCTGTGAGTGTTGGCTTTGGGAGCCCCAAGCGCAGGGGGCAGGTCGATGAGTCAACTGTTGCAGATCGACAATCTCAGCTGCCGATTTGGTGAAACGGTGGCGGTGGATCAGGTGAGCCTGTCTTTGGGCGCCGGTGAAGTATTGGGGCTGGTGGGCGAAAGCGGGTCGGGTAAATCGACCTTGGGCCGCGCGGTGTGTGGTTTGGTCAGCCCGGCAGCAGGTCGTATTGTCCTGGCTGGAGAAGTGTTGCCGCGTCACTTTAGTGCCCGCGATTTCCGGCGGCAGGCTGCGCGTGTTCAGATGGTGTTTCAGGATGCCTACAGTGCGATGAATCCGCGCATGAATGTGCTCAACAGCCTGATAGAGCCCTTGCAGTTGCAAGGTAAGCACCGGGGGCAGGAGCGCACATGTGCGATGCAGTGGCTGGAGCGAATTGGTTTGCCGCGTCGTTTCGCCGGTCGATATCCGCACGAGTTATCGGGCGGTCAGCGCCAGCGTCTGGGCATTGCGCGAGCGTTTATCACATCGCCCCAGCTGGTGATTTGTGATGAGCCAGTGTCAGCGCTCGACGTGTCCGTTCAGGCCCAGATTATCAATCTGCTGCATGAACTGCAGCGCGATACCGGTGTGGCAATGATATTTATCGCACACGATCTGGCGGTAGTCAGCCATCTGGCCAATCGCACGCTGGTGATGTATCACGGGAGGTTGGTGGAAGAGGGCGATGCGGCTCTATTTACAAGCCCTCAACATCCCTATACCCAGGCTTTGATTGCAGCAAATCCTGCTGCGGGCAAGGCTCTGGCGAATTCGGGGAGTCTGCGCCCCCCTGCGGCGACGGGGTGCGCCTACCGGTTGCGTTGCCCAAAGGCCATTAATGATTGTGGACAGCATAGGCCCGTGGTAGAGGAAAAGTCGGGAGGCCGGCGAGTTGCCTGCCTCCGGCTAGACTAACTCAGGGGTCGAGTGCGCTAGGGTAGCAGACAATCTTGGGCGAGTTACGGTCGCTGGCGTCCATCAGAATCACCAGTTCCTGGCCGGCAAAATCGGCAGGCATATCAATGTTCCAGCGCGAGAACGATACCCGAATCCGGTTCTCACCTTCATGCAATACCGCAGTGGCGCGGTATTGGTAATTGCCTAGTCCTTTGAAGCGGTGGCTATTTTTCTCGGCTTCTTTACCGTCGACAAAATGCCGCACATTCAAAATCTTGTTGCTGCGGATTTTCAGGCTGTCGCCACCGATACGCAATTGCAGGTTTGCCAGTTCGGTTAATACTTGCGCTTTGTTGGTCAGTAGTACAAAGCCCTTATCCAGCTCAACGGGTTCAGCAAGTGCTGCCGTTTTGGCCGGTGCAGTGTTTTGATGCTGCGGGCCAGCGGGGGCAGGTGCTGGTTGCGGTGCGTCAGCCTGTTGTGTGGCTTTACTTTCGTTACGCGCCTGGGCAGCCGCTGCCCGTCGAGCGGCTTCTGCCTGTTCGCGTTCGCGGGCTCGCTGCACTGCGACCTGTTGCTCCAGTCGCGGGATGCGCTCGGCAATCGTATCGAGTTCGCGTCGAACAGCAATCAATTCGGTTTCCACTGCATCCTGGCGGGCCTCCAGCTTGCGCAATTCTTCGCTGCCGGAGCGGTATTTGCGTTCTGCAAGATGGAGTTTGAATTCGGCGTTGCGAAGACGGCTCTTGTTGGTGGAGGTGGGCTCGGCTTCGTAAGTTTCACTGGCCTCCTCGAAGATCGCGACAGCTTCTTCGTAGGCGGTTTTTTCGGGACCATCTGCTGGTTCGGTGTTGGCCATCGTCTCACTGAGATCTTGAGACTCTTGCCGCAGTTGCTGCATTTTGCCCAGCAGGGCACTTTGGCGAGATTCCAGTTTGGCCAGTTCCTGTGCAGCTCCCTGAGCGAGTGTGTGTCCAGAAAACAGACACACAAGGGTCAGGCACGCAGCGCTGAGGCGAACTAAATAGCTGAAAGTCATAAGTGAGGTGGAAGCTCTACAGTTAAAAAGTGCAATAAAGTCCAGAAATCTGGTGATTCTTTCTTAAAATTAAGTATCCGGGCACGGTTTGTGCGTGTATGGCGCCGCCAGATAGCGGCAAATTGTACAGATTTCGGCGCCAGCGTCAAAATTGTTACGTCTTTCTTACCCGATCGTAATTTCGGGGTCTGAAAGATCGCTAAGCTCGATTTTTGAATGCAGGCAGTGACTTGAGGCGTATCGCCCGTTGTGCTCGCTATATAAAGCCTGCGGGCTATTGGGCGAGGGCCCTTCGCCGGAGTGATAGGTGGTGATCGAGTCTGGTCAGTGGTGGAGCGGCGGGGAATGGATTGGCTGAGGGTGTGTTGTTTCGAGAGCCTGATCTGGCCGCTTCGAGTGCAAGATTTTAGTGCGGCGTCGGGGTGTATTTCCATTGATCGGATGAATAGCGGATATAGCTGATCTAATCCTGTGGGCCCGCGTTGACAGGGCCTGTAAACACGGTTAGTTTCACGAGGATTTATAATCCCGCGCCGCTTTTCCTGCGGGCGATAACAAAGTCTTAGTCAAGTCTGAGGAAGGAACGTGTCAGAACAAGCCATATCTGTAAGTGAGGCGATTGCTGCCGGTCAAAAGCGTGCCGGCGTGCCGGAAACCATAAATCCGGATCAGTTTAAAAACCTGGTTGAGTTATTTGATTTCTGCATCAAAAGCTACCGCGACCGCGATGCGGTAACCAGCGTCGGCCATACTCTGACCTACGGCCAACTGGAAGAGCAATCTGCGGCGTTAGGCGCCTACCTTCAACAAAAGACGGATTTGCAACCGGGCGATCGCGTAGCGATACAGATGCCCAACATCATTCAGTACCCTGTCACTTTGTTTGCTGTACTGCGAGCAGGCTTTGTGGTGGTGAATACCAATCCGTTGTACAGCCCACGGGAAATCAAGCACCAGTTGAATGACTCTGGTGCGAAAGCCCTGATCCTGCTCGCCAACGTGGGGGAAGCCGCAGCCGAAGTTCTGTCCGAGACACCCGTTAAGACGGTGATCATGACCGAGATTGCGGATCTGCACCCGCCGTTGAAAGGTCGGCTGATCAATTTTGCCGCCAAGCATGTCAAGAAAATGATCCCCGAATACTCCATGCCGGGCACCATTCCTTTCCGCAAGGCGATTGCTCAGGGGCGTAAACTGAAACTGAAGGTTGCTGATCCTGCAGCAAACGATGTGGCATTGCTGCAATACACCGGCGGTACCACCGGGGTTTCCAAGGGAGCAATGATTTCCCATCGCAACCTCATAGCCAATGTGCTGCAGGCTGCCAGTATTTTTGATACCTACGGGTTTAAAGAGGGCCCTCAAACCTTTATCGGTCCGCTGCCGCTCTATCATATTTATTCATTTACTCTTGGCTTTATTGTGATGATGCAGGGTAACCATACCGTGCTGATTCCTAATCCGCGTGATATGGACGCTTTCATCAAGGAGATGAAAAAGTGGAAATTCAGCGGCATGAGCGGGCTCAATACCCTGTTCGTTGGCCTGATGAAGCATCCGGAGTTCAAGGAAATCGATTTCTCAGAGCTTAAAATGACGCTGTCTGGCGGCATGGCACTGACTTCTGCGGCGGCCAAAAACTGGCATGAGATGACTGGTTGCGAAATCTATGAGGGCTACGGTCTAACCGAAACCTCTCCTGTGGTGTCAACCAATCCGGGTGGCGCCAACCAGATTGGCTGCATTGGTGTGCCGGTGCCGAACACTGAAATCAAGATTGTTGGTGACGATGGCTCGGCGCAACCAGTGGGAGAGCGCGGTGAGCTGTGTGTTCGTGGCCCGCAGGTCATGCTGGGTTACTGGCAGCGCGATGATGAAACCGCCAAAATGATCGATGAAGACGGTTGGCTGCACACCGGTGACGTGGCTGTCGTGCAGGCAGATGGTTACATGAAGATTGTTGACCGGATGAAAGACATGATTCTGGTGTCCGGTTTCAACGTGTACCCGAATGAAATTGAAGATGTGGTCTGCAGCCACCCAGAAGTGGCGGAATGCGCCGCGATCGGCGTGCCGGATGACAAATCAGGTGAAGTGGTCAAGATCTTCGTAGTGGGCAAAAACGGCGCGGTGAATGAAGATTCCCTTAAGGCCCACCTGCGTGAACAGTTGACTGGCTACAAAATTCCTAAGTACATCGAGCAGCGCGAAGAACTGCCCAAATCCAATGTGGGCAAAGTTTTACGTCGCGAATTGCGCGATGAGGAATTAAAATCGGCCTGATCGATTTCTCCGCAATGTTGTAGAGAAACGCCCTGCGGGGCGTTTTTTCGTTTTGGATGGGTATGAAAGAGGAAAGCCTCGACACGTCATGGCTGGCTGAGTGCTGCAGCGGTGATTGGCCGAAATTACAAAAACTGGCTCGGGATCTGGCGCGCCGCCAGCAGCTGGGAAAGCCCTGCGATCGGTTGCAGCAGCGTCTCGACGCGGTGCTTGAATCATCGCGCCAGCGCTATGCACAGCGACGTGCCGCGGTGCCCGCTATTCATTACCCGGATCTGCCGGTAGCGCGAGAGATAGGTCGGCTCAGAGAGGCTTTTGATCAGAACCAGGTTATTATTGTCGCCGGCGAAACCGGTTCGGGCAAAACGACCCAGTTACCCAAGCTCTGTCTCGAGGCGGGTCGTGGCGTACGCGGCCTGATTGGCCACACTCAACCCCGGCGTCTCGCCGCGCGCACCGTTGCCCAACGGATTGCCAGTGAGCTGAAAACTGAGTTGGGCGCGTCGGTAGGCTTTCAGGTGCGTTTTCAGGACCAGGTTTCCGCACTCAGTCATATCAAATTGATGACCGACGGTATTCTGCTGGCAGAAATACAAAATGACCCGCTGCTGTACCGCTACGATACCCTGATTATTGATGAGGCCCACGAGCGCAGTCTCAACATCGATTTTTTACTGGGCTATCTAAAGCTGCTGCTACCCAAACGCACAGATCTCAAGGTGGTCATTACGTCGGCCACGATTGATGTAGAGCGTTTTTCCCGACATTTCGATAATGCGCCGGTGATTGAAGTTTCGGGGCGGACCTACCCGGTGGAAACCCGTTATCGGCCGCTGGAGGAATTGAGCCCGGAGCTGGATCAGGCAGAAGCCATAGAACAGGCCTTATGGGAGTTGCATGACGAGGGTGGTCGTCAGCAGGGAGACGTGCTGGTCTTTCTCAGTGGTGAGCGGGAGATTCGTGCGGCTGCGCTGCAGCTGCGCAAATCATCCCTGTTGGGTTTGGAAGTTTTGCCACTCTACGCGCGCCTTAGCGGCAGTGAGCAGCAACGTATTTTCGACGAGGGGTCGCGGCGTGGGTGGCGCGTGGTGCTCGCGACCAATGTGGCGGAAACCTCGCTGACAGTGCCTGGCATTCGCTATGTGATCGACACCGGTACCGCCCGGATCAGTCGTTACAGCTATCGCAGTAAAGTACAACGCCTTCCGATTGAACCGATTTCTCAAGCCAGCGCCAATCAGCGAGCAGGTCGCTGCGGCCGGATAGCGCCGGGTGTCTGTGTGCGCTTGTATTCGCAAGAGGATTTCAACGCTCGCCCCGAATTCACTGAACCGGAAATCCAGCGAACCAATCTTGCATCGGTCATTCTGCAGATGCTGAATATGCGGCTGGGTGGTATTGAAAAGTTTCCCTTTGTCGACGCACCTGATCGCCGTTTTATCAACGATGGGTACAAGTTGTTGGAGGAGCTCGGCGCAGTTGAATCGGGCGAGCTTACCGGACTCGGGCGAAAGCTGGTGCGATTACCGGTTGATCCGCGGATGGCGCGCATCCTGGAAGCCGCCAGTGCGTCGGGCTGCCTTAGCGAAGCGCTGATCATCGTCAGCGCCCTGAGTATTCAGGACCCGCGGGAGCGGCCTGCGGACAAGCAGCAGGCTGCTGACGAAAAACACCGTCGTTTCGCGGACAAGGAGTCAGACTTTGTCGCCTTCGTGAATCTCTGGAATTATCTGGAAGAACAACGCCAGGCGCTTTCCGGGAACCAGTTCCGCAAGCTGTGTCAGCGAGAATTTATAGCCTTTACGCGTGCACAGGAATGGCGAGAGCTGCACTGGCAACTCAAGTTGTTGTGTCGTGAAAACGGTTGGAAACTGAACGCGGAGCCGGCTGACTACCTTTCGTTGCACAGGGCCTTACTAGCAGGTTTCCTCAGCCATGTGGCTAAAAAAGATGAAGAGCATCTCTATTTGGGTACCCGTAACCGCAAAATGCGTATCTTTCCGGGTTCAGCCTTATTCCGAAAAAATCCAGCCTGGATTGTGGCTGCAGAACTGGCAGAAACCACCCAACTTTATGCCCGCTGCGTTGCGAAAATTGATCCGCAGTGGATTTTAGGAATCAACGACGCGGTACTGAAATACCAATACTTCGAACCACACTGGCAGGCGCGTGCGGGTCGCGTTTCTGCATTCCAGCAAACCAGTCTATACGGTTTGGTCATTCAGGATCGAAAACGCATCAACTACAGTGTTATAGACCCGGCTCTGTCGCGCGAGATATTGATTCGCAGCGCACTGGTGGAAGGCCAGTACCGCGGCAAGGCGACGTTCTTTCACCATAATAAGCGCGTAATTGCCGAGGTTCTTGCTTTGGAAAGCAAGCTGCGTCGCCGCGATTTGCTGCTCAGTGACGATGGTCTCTTCGCCTTATATGATGCGCGGTTACCAGCGGACATCGTCAGCAGTCGCCATCTGGAGAGCTGGCTGAAGCAAGCTTCAGAAGCCGAGCGCAGTAGTCTGAATATGTCGGCAAATGATGTGTTGGCTGTGTCAACGGATCAGCAGACGGTCGACCAGTTTCCTGATACCTGGCGCTGGCAGGAATTGCGTCTTCCGTTGAAATATAGATTTGAGCCAGGGCATGAGGCCGACGGTGTCAGTCTGGATATCCCGTTGGTATTGCTCAACCGCGTGCCGGATCATCTGCCGGAATGGTTGGTGCCGGGGCTGTTGCAGGAAAAATGCGTGGCCTTGGTGAAAGCGCTGCCGAAGCAGTGGCGCAAGAAATTCATGCCCATACCGGTTACGGTGGGCAAGGCGTTAGCGGCGATGCAGGCGGACGATCGTCCCCTGAGTCTGGCACTTGGCGAGGCGATCAAGCGCGTTACCGGTGAGGACATTCCTTCATCACTGTGGAGTGCTGAGCCGCTGGATGCCTATTATCAAATGAACTTCAGGGTGCTGGGTGACAATGGTCAGCTTCTCGCGCAGGGGCGCGATTTGCACGCCCTGAAAAGCCGCTTCTCCGATCAGGCTACAGCCAGTTTGCAAGCCAAAGGCTCTGTAGACTTTGAATCGCAACGGGCAAGCAGTTGGCAGTTTGATTCCTTGCCCACCTCCCGACGCATCCGTCAGGCTGGCGCTGAAGTAACCGTGTATCCAGCGCTGGTAGATCGTGGCGATAGTGTAGAAAGCCGCCTACTGGATACGGCTGTGGAAGCCGAAATATCGAGTCGTCAGGCGGTGGTGCGGTTATTAATGCTGGGTTTGGCAAAACAATTAAAGCCGCTGCGCGATCGCATGCTTAAATCCAATGCCGCGCAGTTGCAGTTTGCGGCGTTGAAAGTGCAGCGCCGCGATTGGCTTGAGGCCTTGCTGGAAGCGGCGGTTGAGCAGGCGTATTTACAGGGACAACCATTGCCGCGCTCTAAAGAAGACTATGATCAGCTGCTGGCGCGAGGCCGCAGTGAGTTATTGCCTGCGGTTGAGCTCAGAGAGGCGCTGGCGGAGTCGATATTGGCAGGTGCAGCGGCGGTGCAGCGCCAACTGAAATCGCTGACCCAGCTGACCTGGATTGAAACGGTAGCGGATGTTCGTGCTCAACTTGACGGGTTGTTGTTCCCGCGTTTCCTTCGGCTGTTGCCACTTGACAGGTTACAGCACTATCCGCGTTATCTAACAGCGCTGGAGTGGCGCCTCGATAAGCTGGAAGGCCAATATCAACGCGAGCGTCAGCTAAACATCACATTGAAGACGGTTACCGAGCCTTTGTGGCAGCAAACAACACCGGAGCAATTGGCGCAGGGCCCTGAAGACGCGCCGCTTAATACCTATCGCTGGTTGTTGGAAGAGTTTAGGGTGTCTTTATATGCCCAGAAGTTGGGCACAGACAGTCCTGTATCCGAAAAACGTCTGAAAACCCTGTGGCGTGACATTCAGGCGGCACAGGCTCCCCGGGTATGATGTCAAGTTGCCAGGGTTCGTTCGTGTCTGGGGGAGTAATTACTGCTTGACGGCGTCGTTACATTTGCCCATAACAACAGGGTTAAGGCCGGACACCTTCGGGACCTTGTTGTGTACATTGATGAAATTTTGATGCCGGGTTGTAACATCTGCCGGTGTGCTGCATCCAAGTAGCGTAATACCTTTTAGGAGAGTAATTCCATGGCGAAACTAAGCAAAAAACCTCTGGCAGCCGCATTGAGTGCAGCTTTTCTGGCGAGTACCGGCAGCGCCGTTGTCAGTGCCGAAACTAACCCCTTTGCTGCGAACCACTTAAGCGCGGGTTACGATCTTGCTTCTTACGGCAAGCATGCGGAAGGCAAGTGTGGAGAGGGCAAATGTGGCGAAGGTAAGTGTGGCGCCAAGTCGAAAGCCAAGGCTGAAGGCAAGTGCGGTGAAGGTAAATGCGGCGAAGGCAAATGCGGAGCCGAGTCTAAAGCCAAAGCGAAAGCTGAGGGCAAATGTGGTGAAGGCAAGTGTGGCGAAGGCAAATGCGGCGCTGAGTCTAAAGCCAAAGCTGAAGGCAAATGCGGTGAAGGTAAGTGTGGCGCCAGCTCTAAAGCCAAAGAGGGTAAGTGTGGCGAAGGTAAGTGTGGTGCCAGCTCTAAAGCTAAAGAGGGCAAATGTGGCGAAGGTAAGTGCGGTAGCCACTAAGCGGAGCGTTCCGTGGCTGATGTAAAAGCCGGCCTGGGTTTGCGGCGCGCCATAAGTGGCGCGCTAAAAGCCATCGCGCCCGGGGATGTCGATTTTATGGAAGTGGCGCCCGAGAACTGGATGCACCTCGGTGGGCGCTTGCGCAAGGATTTTGACTACTTCGCTGATCGCTATCCCATCTATCTTCACGGCCTGTCACTCAATATAGGTGGCGTTGCGCCATTAGATCGCGAGTTGCTGCTTTCAATTCGCGAATTCATGCGCGACTACCAGTGCCCTTTGTATACCGAACACCTGACCTATTGTGCTGATGAAGGTCAGCTCTACGATCTGATGCCGATCCCTTTTACTGAAGCTGCGGTACGCCATGTGTCGGATCGGGTGAAGGAAGTTCAGGATGTATTGGGTCAGCAGATTGCCTTGGAAAATGCGTCCTATTACGCCGCACCGGGGCAGGAAATGTCGGAGAGCGACTTTATTCGCGCAGTCTTGGAAAGTGCCGACTGTAAATTGCTGC
Source organism: Litorivivens sp. (assembly GCF_041625495.1). GTDB lineage: Bacteria > Pseudomonadota > Gammaproteobacteria > Pseudomonadales > Spongiibacteraceae > Litorivivens. The sequence continues at coordinate 33,249 of NZ_JBFJTH010000011.1, forward strand.
TGGACGTAAATAATATTTACGTTAATAGCATTAACCATCGCTATGATCCCCTCGTATTTATGGATGCATTGCCGCTGGAGCGTGCCTGTTACCTGCATATTGCAGGACACTACGAGGAGGCAGAAGATCTTCGTGTGGACACCCACGGGGCCGATGTCATTGAGCCGGTATGGGCCTTGCTGGATGCCGCATACGATAGGCTGGGCGTGTTGCCCACGCTGGTGGAAAGGGATTTTAACTTTCCACCCATGGCCGAGCTGCTGGGCGAAGTGGCGCGTGTTAGGGCAGCACAGCGGCGTGTACAAGCCCCTGTGGAAGCGACCCCATGACGACGTTCCAGCAGCTACAGGGCGATCTAACCCGTCACATTCGTGACCCTGAGCGCCATGCCGGCCCCTCCGGGATTGAGGGGCGGCGGCTCAAGATATACCGGGAATTGTTTTACAACAATATCGAAGGGTTCCTGAGTAGTGGCTTTCCCGTGTTGCGGTCGATCTTCAGCGATGAGGCTTGGCATGCCATGGTGCGGGATTTCATGCGTAGTCACTTGTGTCGTAGCCCCTATTTTCTTGAGATCAGTGAAGAGTTTCTTGCCTATCTTGAGCACGAGCGAGGGGAGCGTCCGGGTGATCCGCCCTTTATGCAGGAGCTGGCCCACTATGAGTGGGTGGAACTGGCACTTGATGTGGCTCCAGATGACGATTTGGCTGCTTGCTGTGACGATGTTCTGGCCGGATTGCCGGCAGTGTCATCGCTGGCTTGGCCGCTGGCTTACCGCTTTCCCGTGCATCAGCTCGGCCCGGCTTTTCAGCCCGATCAGCCGCCAATCCAGCCGACCTATCTGGTGGTTTATCGTACGCCGGATGACGACGTGGAATTTATGGAAATTAATGCTGTGACGTTTCGTCTGCTGGCGCTGTTGCAGGAAGGGTCGGCAAGCTCAGGCGCAGAGGTACTGCAGCAACTGGCGGTTGAGATGAGTCATCCGGATCCCGGGCAATTGCTCCATTTTGGCGCAGATTTGATGGCGCAGTTACAGGCTGCGTCTATTCTGCGCTGATTCCCGGCGGGAATCCGCTGGATTTAGCATCCAAACCGCTATATCGTTGCGTATCAATAATAAATCTGGCGATTCTATCTGGAATGTTCATCCGTTTATCCCCACTGAAAGCCCTCTTAGCTGTTTTATTGGCCGTGCTTACCGGTTGTGCGAGTCAGCCTGAAAATCCAGATCCCTGGGAGGGGATGAATCGTCAGGTTTTCGCCTTTAACGAGGTGGCAGACAAGTATGTTGCCAAACCCATTGCCAAGGGCTATCAGGCGGTATTGCCGAGTTTTGCTGAAACCGGAATAGACAATATGTTCAACAACCTTCACGAGTTGCTGAATATCGTTGCTGATCTGGGTCAGTTCAAGTTTAAGGCGGCGGCCACCGACGCTACCCGCTTTGTGGTGAACAGCACCGTCGGTGTCGCTGGCTTCTTTGAGGTCGCGGCCCATATCGGCTTGCCCCGGCGCACCGAAGATTTTGGCCAGACCCTGGGTTACTGGGGGGTTGGGCCCGGTCCGTATGTCGTACTGCCGATTCTCGGCCCCTCCACTGTGCGCGACGCGGGCGCCGCGGTCATCGACGCTCAGGTCGATGCAGTCAGCCAGGTTGATCATGTGCGCACACGCAATCAACTGCGTTTTCTGGATTTGGTGAACACACGCGCTAACCTGCTGAAAACTGAAAGCCTGCTATCCGGTGACCGCTACACGTTTATGCGAGACGCTTATCTGCAGCGACGCGAATATTTGATAAGCGATGGTGCGCCAGTGGAAGATAGTTTTGGCGAGGAAGAATTCGAGGAATGGGACGACTTCTAGTGGGTAGCTCCGGCCGGGGCAGTGCGCGCCAGCAGTCTATACTGAGTTATGAAGTCAGATTTGACGAGGTTATAAGTAGCCAACAATGGCCACTGCCAAATGTGCTAAACGGCTGATTATCATTCAGCGAGCCGATGCCCAACGTGACGAGTTGCAGGCGGCGCTCGAACGTCAAGGCTATGAGGTTGACGCCTACGGTAGCGGTGAAGAGGGCGTCCAGGCCTTTATGGAAAATACCGTGTCGGCTGTTCTGCTGGACCTGTATGTCAGCGATAACGGGCGCGGTATTTTGGAAATCCTCACTAGCGATAGACGCGAGATTCCGGTTATCGTTATTTCCCGGCGCCGGCTGATGGCTGACGTTGTTGAGGCTCTGCGCAAAGGGGCCTGCGACTACCTGATGATTACCAGCAACATTGGTGATGACAAGCTGCTGGGGCACGCCATGGAACGGGCCATGCAGCAGGGTGCGCTGCGGCGTGAAAACCGCGAATATCGGGATAAACTGGAAGCCGCGAACCGCGAGTTGCTGGAAAGCTTGAGTCACCTTAAGAAGGATCAGCAGGCGGGGCGCCATATCCAGCTTAAAATGCTGCCGGAAACGCCCAAAATTATTGGTAACTACCGTTTTCACCAGCATATTCTTCCCTCGCTCTATCTCAGTGGCGATTTCATCGACTATTTTATTGTAGGGGATCGCTATGCGGTCTTTTTCGTGGCCGATGTGTCGGGCCACGGCGCCAGTTCCGCCTTTGTTACCGTGATGTTGAAAAACCTGTTCGCCCGCAAGCGCAGTGATTTTCACCACCGCCACAACAGCGCGATCCTGTCGCCTGCGCATATGCTGGACAAGGCAAACCGTGAGTTGCTGGGTATGGAGATCGACAAGCACGTGACCATGTGTGTCGGGGTGATTGATCTTCACAGTGACGAACTTTGCTACAGTATCGCCGGGCACTTGCCAGCGCCAATCATCAGTGTCGACGGTGTGGCGCGTTATCTGGAAGGTCACGACCTGCCGGTGGGCCTGTTTCCGGAGGTCACCTATTCAGAACACCGCATGGCGCTGCCGCCCAAGGCTGTTCTCACCTTGTTCTCGGATGGTATATTAGAGGTGTTAAACCCTAAGGGGGTTATCGCCAAAGAGCAGTATCTGCTTGAGGCGCTTGAGGACGGCCCGCAGACGGCCGATGATGTGGTTAACACCTTCAAACTGGATACCATCGAGGAAGCTCCCGATGATATTGCAGTGCTGGTAGTGTCGCGAGTTTAGACCTATGCAACCAGGTAGAATCATGGTTGCTGAACATCACGGATCAAATGTTATCAAGCTGGTGGGCGATGTACGCCTGACCCTGTGCAATGTGCTTGATGACTATTTTGAAGAAATGTTCAGCAGCACCGATTTTTCCAGCGTGATTGTCGACCTGACGGAAGCCGACAACGTGGACAGTACTACGCTGGGGCTTTTGGCTAAACTGGCGCTGATGACCCGTAATCGGTTTAACTTTGTGCCGGTTATACTCTCCACGAATCCCGATATTACCCGTGTATTGCAAAGCATGGGTTTTGACCGCGTTTTCAAAATTCGTCAGCACCCGCTGAGCACAGACCAGGATTTGGGTGAATTGCCCCAGGTTGAGGGCTCAGAAGGGCAGGTGAAACAGAAAGTGCTGGAGGCCCACCGTGTGTTGATGGGCCTGAACGACACTAATAAAGCCCGCTTTCGAGAGCTTGTCAGTATGTTGGAAAAAAAGTACTGAAATCTCAGTACTGATCTGCCGGGCGTTCTACCACCTTGCGTTTGCCCTTGGCATCGGCGGCGATATCCTTTAGCCCGTCGGCATCAAAAGCGTCAACGCGAATCACGTCATAAAGCGCGGTCAGCGCGTCCAGTAGCTGTTTGCGATCACTCTCTTCAATAACGCCATTGCTAACCGCCCAGTCCACCAGTTCACGCCGTTCATGTCCCATCAGCAGGGCGATGCCATCGAGCTCATTGACATCGCGCTGGCGCACCGCTTTATGTAATTGATCACGCAACGCTTGGGTGTCGTTGGCTAGCTGCCAGGCGTTGAGCACCCGGCCGATGGGATCGCTTGGGTGATTGTTGAAGTAGGTGCCTTCGATCAGGCGATCGCGCAGAGGGGTATCGGCGGTGATAGCATTGGCCAGTGTGGTACCAAGTTCGCTGCTTGGTTTGCGCAGGCCAATCGGGCCCAGAGGGAAAATCATCAGGCGCAATGGCCAGCGCAGCGCTTTCACCGGAAAATCGTCAATTACGCGGCGCATATGTTCCTGCAGATCGTGAAGGCAGGATTGCAGTCCCCATTCCACCGCTGCGCGGTGGGTTTCGGGATAACCGTCTTCGTGCCATTGCTTGATAATGGCAGAGGCATAATAGAGCTGTACCAGACAATCCGTCATATGGCCGGATAGCCGCTGACGTGCCTTCAGTGCGCCGCCCTGGGTTAGCAGGGCAACATCGGTCAGGAGCGCGAAACCGGCAGAAAATCGGGTAAGTTGTCGGTAGTATCGCTTCAATTCGCCCCGAGTCGGGACACTTGCCAGCGTGCCAAAGGTAAGGCCCAGTGCGGCGGCGCGCAACGCGTTGCCGGAAGTGTGTGCTATATGACGGAAGAATACGCCGTCGAGTTTATCCACGGCGGCTGCCGCGTCATCCATATTGGCTGCTTCGATTTCTTCCACAATGTAGGGGTGGCAGCGGATAGCGCCCTGACCAAACACCATCAGGCTGCGGGTCAGAATATTTGCCCCTTCTACCGTAATGGCGATGGGCACCGCCTGATAGATTCGCGCCATAAAATTGCGAGGGCCGGTGATCACACCGCGCCCGGCAACTACATCCATGGAGTGATTCACCACGGTGCGCATTAAATCGGTATTGCGGTATTTAAGTAGGGCTGAGGGCACTGACGGACGCACCCCGCGATCAAGCATGGAGGCTGTAAATACTCGCGCCGCGTCCATCATGTAGGTATAGCCAGCGATCTGCTCCAGCGCTTCCTGCACGCCTTCAAACTCGCTGATACTGCGGCCGAACTGCTCGCGCACGCTGGCGTAAGCACCGGTCGTGAGAGTGGCAAGTTTGCCGGCACCGGCGGCAAGACCGGGCAGCGATATCGAACGACCAATAGACAGGCACTCAAGGAGCATGGTCCAACCACGCCCAAGCATGGCTTCACCGCCAATAATCTGGCTCAGTGGGATGAAGACATCGTTGCCCCAGGTGGGGCCGTTCATGAAAACGGTATTCATGGGCAAATGCCGGGCGCCAGCATTTACGCCGTCGGTATCGCGCGGCACCATCACGCAGGTTACACCAATCACATCGTCGTCACCGATCAGGTGGTCCGGGTCGTAAACCTTGATAGCCAGCCCGATCAAAGTGGCAACCGGTGCCAGCGTGATGTAACGCTTGTTCCAGGTGACTTTCAGGCCGAGCACTTCTTCACCCTGCCACTGGCCCATGCAGACAATGCCCCGATCGGGAATGGCGCCTGCGTCGGAGCCCGCCATGGGTGAGGTAAGCGCAAAGCACGGAATGTCTTCTCCGGCCGCGAGTCGGGGAAGATAATGCGATTTCTGTTCGTCGGTGCCGTATTCCATGAGCAATTCGGCGGGGCCCAGGGAGTTGGGCACCATCACGGTGACGGCGGCGGAAACGCTGCGGGTGGACAGCTTCATGACGATTTCGGAGTGGGCGCGTTGGGAGAAGCCTTTGCCCCCATAAGCTTTCGGGGTGACCAGCCCAAAGAAACCGTGCTCGCGAATATACTGCCAGGCAGTTTCTGGCAGATCGTAATCTTCATGGGTCATGGCCCAGTCGTCGAGCATTGCGCAGAGTTCTTCTACGGGGCCGTCGAGAAAGGCCTGTTCCTCTGCGCTGAGTTGGCTGTGTTTTACGCTGAGCAGATAGCTCCAGTCGGGGCGGCCGGAAAATAGCTCGCCGTCCCAGTCGACCGTGCCGGACTTCAATGCTTCAGATTCTGTGTCGGAAAGCGTGGGCAACATGCCTCGAACCCAGCCCAACAGGGGGCGGCTGAGTTCCTGCTTGCGCAACTTTGATGGAATGACTAGAAACAGAGCCATGGCCAGCCCCAGGCCGCCAAACAGAATGCTGGCAAAATGCCAGTCGTCGGCGTGTATGCCCAACAGCGTGGCGAGAGACAGGGCGATGACCGCCGTATTTCCCCCCGCGCCAAGATAGAGCAGAACCAGAGCGCTGATGATTAGCAGTAACACACTCATTGCGTAAACCCCCGTTGCAGACTGTCTCCCAAGGCCAGCATCAAACAAATGCGGTTTAACTACAAGGCTGGCCGGAATGTGAATATTACCTTTGCGTTACGGGGCCGATAGGTACTCTGGATCAATTGTCCTGTTTGAGTTGAATGGCTGCGGTGAGGCAAATCGCTACGCACAACAGGCCGGCAAAGAGCAGAAACGTCATTTGATAGGAACCCGTTTGGTCATAGATGGCGCCGGCCAGCGGGGGAGATAGCAGGTTGAAGGGCATGATCACCGGGTTCATGGCGCCCATGACGCGGCCATAATTAGCGACGCCAAATGCCTGCGCCATTAATGCGCCCCAAACCGGCAGCATTCCGCCGGCGGCGATACCGAGCAGTACGGCTCCGGCGACCAGAAAGTGGAAGTTGTCGTTGTTAAGAAAGCTCAATAGCCCGAGCGTTAGGAGCAGGGAAGACCCCGCCAGACCGGCGCGCAGATCAACCTTATCGGCAATGGTGCCAAACAGCAGTTTTCCCATCAGGCCAAACAGGGCGATAAGGGAAATAAGCCCCGCGGCCTGCTCAGCAGTTGCGCCACTGTCCAGGGCGAATGGTGCAAGATTGCTCAGCAGCATGCTGTAGCTGGAGAACATGGCACCCATTACCAGCGCGATCACCCAGAAATTGCGTTCTTTTAAAACGTCTTTCGTTGAGGCAAAACGATTTGCGGCGCCAGCGGTTGTTGTGGGAGGCGCGTCGTCACCGTCGGGGTGCAACCCTTTGCTCTCTGGCCGATCACAGGCCAGCAGGGAAATTAATGGCAGCAAAATCAACAGTACGACGCCGCCCTGTAGCCGAAAGGCCATGCGCCACTCGAAACTGTCGATCATCCACTGCAGCAGCGGCGGAAACAGAAAGCCGCCGATGGAGGTACCCATAGCTGCCAGCCCCATCGCCAGCCCGCGGCGTTTGCTGAACCAGCGCGCCAGCAGGGTGGAGACCGCAAGCGGGCCAAGCGCTAAGCTGCTCAATGCCATGAACAGGGCATAAATGACTGGCATCTGCCAGATTTGTGTGATGTAAGACAGTGCGATGAAGCCTGTTCCCAGTGACGCAGCGCCTAGCAGCATGAAGCGCTTGATGGAATAGGCGTCCAGTTTGGCGCCGAGCCAGGGTGATAACAGACCGCTGGCCAGTGTCATGGTGGTGATGCCGAGCATCAGCAGCATGCGACTGCTTTGAAACTCTGTCGCTAGCGGAACCACCATTACGCTATAGGCATATACCAAGGTGCCGGTAGCAACGGCCTGAACCAGCAGGGTAACCACCACCTGCCACCAACCAAAAAATAGCGGCTGCTTCATGGGCCGTCCTCAGTTGTAAAAAAGGCGAACCGGAGTTCGCCAATAAATGGCCTGGATGGCCAGCTCGTTGATACTCCGCGAGGTGTCAGCCCTTGGGCGGCGCACCGCTTTCGCCGATCCAGCGCGTGCCACTGATGGTATCGGCGAAGGGCCAGTACTGTTTGCCATCCAGCTCCCCGGCAAGGGTAATACTGCGATCTTTGAAGATCGGCGTCCACAGGCACGCTGAAATCTGCTCAACCATTGGTAGTTTGGTGGCAATAGGATCCCAAGCGCTTTCGCGCAGGGTGATTTTGCCTTTCAGCTCCTGCAAGTAAGCAGTACCGTATTTGGTATGCACGTCGACAACGTGTGGCGGGAAGTCGTACTTTTCGGGTTGCATGTCCACCGAACGCATGCATTTAACCCACCATTCATGTTCTTCGTGGTCCTCCGGGTTGGCCAGGGTTTCAACCACGTCGCCAGAAAATTCGATGAATGTAGTGCCCTGATGCTCCACTTTGGCTTCTACGTGATCCATCAGTCTGAAGTAGGTGGTCTTTACCGGATACTTAGGTTGCCCCCACAGTTCCTGGCAGAGAAACAGCGGCGCCTCCTGATCGATACCAAGGGCGAGCGTGTAGTCACCGGGGGTTCCGTTGTAGTCGGCTGCCACATTGAGCACGTAGCCCAGTTCCGGCTCATTCTGGACGGGGAAATTATAAATTGTGATGGTCACAATTGGCTCTTTGCCGGGCTGGATGCCCGGCGGGAGCAATGCCGCGAGTTTGGCGGGGTCAGTGCGATACTTCAGCTTCAGCATCGGCCAATTGAGAATGTCGCCGGGATTGCCCTGAGGGGCTGCAGGTGTCGTCATGGTGTGTTTCCTTCATACAGGCCGTTGGAGGTGTTCCCCGGCCAAATTATCGTTATGGTTACGTCAATTATCAGGCTAGCACAGTCTGGCGTCGGCGGAATGCCTCGCCAGCAATTGTAATGTGGTGTTCATGTAGGGCTTTGACCAGCGGACGCTTTGCATTTTTTTCTTACAAACAGTACTTTGTGCGGCTGCGTTATTTCGCCCTGACCGTGAATTGAGACCGATGCCTGTAGATACTCTGACAACAATTGAGATCACCAAGGAAGACCTGAAATTTTCCGCCGCCCACTTCACCATATTCTCTGCGACAGAGCGCGAGCGCCTGCACGGACACAATTTTCGGGTGTCGCTGGATATCACCGCAGAAGTGGGTGGCAATGGCATGTGTTTCAGCTACGTGGAAATCAAACAGCGTCTGCGCAAGCTGGTTGCACAGTACGATGAATATCTGATTCTTCCGGCGCAGTCTCCCTACCTGGATATTGTCGAAGACGGGACTAACTACCGGGTGACCTTTAACGGCGAGGTGATGACCTTTGTGCAGGCCGACACGTTGTTATTGCCAATTCGCAATACCACCGTTGAAGAATTTGCGCGCTTGTTGTTGGAGCGTTTGTTGGAGGATGGAGATTTTATTCAGGGTAATGCAGTGCGCAGCCTGATCATGAAGGTTTCCTCCGGGCCGGGGCAGTCGGGCTCTGCCAGTTGGCAGCAATAATTGAGGTAGAGATGAAAAAAATTCTGGTTATTACCGGTGGTAGCAAAGGGATTGGCCGCGCCACTATCGCACAATTTATGGAACAGGATTACCGGGTTGTGAACCTGTCGCGCAGTGCGCCCGATATCGATGGGGTGGTGCAGATTACCGCTGACATGGTCAACCCGGGCTGGGCGGATGCCTGCGCCGAGCCGCTGGCCGCTGAGTTGAATGCGGCAGACAACATCTGCGTAATTCACAATGCAGCGGTGCTTAAAAAAGACAGTGTGCGTGATACCAGTGCAGACAGCCTGCAGCAGGTGTTTCAGCTGAACGTGATTGCGGCTCTGCAGCTAAACCAGCTGGTGTTGCCGCATATGAAGGGTGGCTCTTCGATTATCTATGTAGGGTCAACGCTGAGTGAGAAAGCGGTCGCGGGTAGCTGTTCCTATGTGACCTCCAAGCACGCGTTGGTTGGCCTGATGCGTGCCACCTGTCAGGATTTGGCCGGTAGTGGTATTCACACGGCGTGCGTGTGTCCGGGCTTCACCGATACCGAAATGCTGCGCGAGCATTTGGGGCATGATCCGGCGATTTTGGATGCCATTGCTGGAGGTGTTACGCAAGGGCGTTTGATTCAACCCCAGGAGATCGCCAATACGCTGTGGTTTGCAGCGCAGAACGCGGTAATTAATGGCGCTGTTTTACACGCCAATCTGGGGCAAATAGAACACTGATAGGTTGTTTGCCGCAGGGACTTATCGGTCAATAATACCTGGCCTGACGTGCAGGCCGCAGGTCAGGCATTGATGTGTAGATACCGA
>NZ_JBFJTH010000012.1:0-41085 GCF_041625495.1 Litorivivens sp.
TAAGCCATCATCTTCAACCCATTGAACTCTTCTCGCAGGAAGCGGTTTGAAAGCTGAAGATCGCGGCCATAGGCACCTTGTCCACCATACGGTTGGAGCATGGGATCAAGCTGATCAATGATGTCCTGAATAGTCGCCTGCGGCTGAACCTGAATAACGATGTCATTAAATGCGCCCTCCATATTGAAAGCCGTAGCAAGGCGCTGCTCGGGCATCCACATGACGCCGAAACGGGCAAAGTCAGGCATGATCGATCCGGGCGGAATCTGGTAAATATATTCAGGGGAAAGAGCGATCCCGACGACAGTAAGCTCGCGCTTTCGGCCATTGATAACCGCCTGAATGGCGGCGCCGGATGAAAGGTTGTGCGCTGCGGCAAAAGTATCACTGATCAGTACTTCGTCACGTCGGCTGTCCGGCATGCGTCCAGCGGCTATATGCAGTCGGTTCAGCCGAGGCCCTGCAGCAGGTATGGAGACCAATACGCCGGATATCGGATCACTAAAATCCGGCAGGCTGAGATTAACTTGAGCGACCACCCGTGGCTCCACCGATGCAATACCGGGTAAGGCCTCAATCCGCCTTGCTAGCGACTTGGGGGCGCGCTTCAGGTTGGCGAAAATATCCGCAAAGCCGTGCTCCCGATAGTAGGTATCGCGCGTAGTCAGCAGAGAATCATAGGTAGACAGACTCATTACGCAGACCGATACGCCGCCGGCCATAACCAGAGCAATCGCCAACACCTGCCCTCGAAGATGCCAGAGTTCGCGCCACAGTTTGAGTGTAAGCGCTCGCATCACCAGCTAACCTCGGCTGGCTTAAGTGGGTGTGCGTTATGATGGATATCGGTGATGCGGCCGTCGCCCAGTAAAATGACGCGGTCTGCGATTGCTGCAATTCCAGCGTTGTGGGTAATAATGGCCGTTGTGGTTCCCAACTCCTTGTTCGCCCGAACCAGCGCGTCCAACACAACGGTGCCAGTTTTCGAGTCCAGGGCCCCCGTGGGTTCGTCGCATAGCAGTACTTTCGGATTTTTGGCGATGGCGCGAGCGATGGCCACTCGCTGTTGTTCACCCCCAGACATTTGGGCCGGGAAATGGTTAAGCCGCTCCTGGAGGCCAACGAGACCAAGGGCATCTTCCGGGCGCATCGGGTTTGCGGCAATCTCGGTAACCACCGCCACATTTTCCCGCGCCGTGAGGCTTGGAATTAGGTTGTAGAATTGAAAGACAAAACCCACATGGTCGCGGCGGTAGCGCGTCAGTTCTCTATCCCGAACATTTGTCAGGCTCTGGCCGCAATAACTGACCTCGCCCTTTGTTGCTGTATCCAATCCGCCAAGAATATTCAGAAGGGTGGATTTGCCGGAGCCGGACGCCCCCAGCAGGACAACCAACTCGCCTGCAAAGAGATCGAGATCGACCCCGCGTAACGCATGCACTACCACCTCGCCCATGGGGTAAGATTTGGTGACATTGCGGGCGCAGAAAACCCGTTCTGGAGGTGTTGGTTCGATAGTCCGACTCTCCTCGTTATCCCTTCAGTGTAGATCAGCTTGGCGTGTGCGCGTATTTTGGTGGGCTAATATTGAGCCTGTATCAGGCGTTTGGTACACTACCGCGCCCTGCCGCAGGGCAGGGTCCCGCTATGTGTCGGAGTGTAGCTCAGCTTGGTAGAGCACTGTCTTCGGGAGGCAGGGGTCGGAGGTTCAAATCCTCTCACTCCGACCAGTAAAATCAAAAAGTTATTTTCTTAGCGTACTAGCGCGTTTCATTGCCTGTCATCACTGTTGCCCCTGTGTATTACCGCGGCGAACGTGTTTAGCTAACTATAAGATGCAAAGATCAGTTGAGTTGGCTTTCCTGTCGGTCGGCTCGGCTTCATATTTCTGCTTAGTAAGGTGGTGGGCAATTTTCCCGGGCATCGATGAGGTTGGAGCAAGCCCGTTATTGTCGCTTTGCTTTAATTGACACTGGGTATGCCTATAGAACTGACTGCGGTAGCTGGTGATATTGTGACATGCAGACGATGCTGCCAAGTGGGAAAGCAGGTACCTTAAATAGGAGCAGCTAGCCAGGTTATCCCTCTATTAGGCTCAAGAATGTAGCGCACGCAGAGTTCCCGCCCTGCAAGCGGATTGTTTGGCAATGTCTGCGTTATTTCAAAGTATAAAGCCTCTATGTCGGTGTCAATTGCCAGAAGTCTGGCAGCACTGAAGCCGAAAAATTGCCTTACATAGGGGAATAGGGCTTTGTAGATACTCTCTTTGGCTGAAAAGCAGAGACTGAGTGCTTTGCTGTAGCCAAGTGTGCTGCTATTGATAAGTGCAGTCTCCTCTGCACTAACGATCTTGCGTGTAACGCGCTCAGCTTGGGTGTCCGTCATCCAGTCAACGGCGTCTACTCCCAGTACGGATTGTGCCTCGGTGGATGCAACGACGCACAGCGCAAAATCGTCCGTGTGGGTTATACTGCCGCACATCGACTGCGGCCAAATCGGGCATCGATCTTCATTGGTACTAATGCTTGTGTTGGTAGCACCGGCCGCAGACAGCGCCATTTGTGCCAGATAACGGCCAATAAAATACTCACTGCGACGCTTTGTAACTGCACGTTTTATGTTAGACGGGCAGTCAATGCCACACTGGCTAAAGAAGCTGTCGGAAAAATGCGCGTCGTTACGCCTGGCTGCGCGCGCGATGATTGACGCTGGTGCGTTGGGTAGCACGATGGAGGTCGGTAAGAAATAGCTCGGTGTTAACTGCGTTATGGCGGGCATGCCGGGTCCCGGTTGATTGGCCTATATCATGTGCGTTGCTTAGAGAGCGACACTTTACCAAAGTAACTGGCTCTTTGTACTCAACAATTGCCGGTCTTCTATGGTTGAATAAAGCGAATTCAAAATATCAACGAGGAAAGCCGATTGTTATGGCGAAGACCCACCGGGGCGTAAAAGTAGGGAAAAGTCCGATCAGTGGCAAGGGACTGTTTGCGGAAAAATCCATTAAAGCCGGCTCAGTGCTCGGTTATTGTAAAGTAGAGAAGACGCAGGAAGCGTGTGAGCACACACTCACTCTGGATGATAATTCCATGTATCGGGTGCTGTGTGATCTGAAATATATCAACCACGCAAGGCCATCAAATGTCATTTATTACGATGACTTCAGTGTGGTGGCGCTGCGCGACATTGCGCCAGGTGAAGAGTTATTGCACGACTACGGGGAAGAATGGGCCTGAAAAGGCAGAGGTAAAATCTACCCCTGCCTGGTGTGAGCTACCTAGAAGTCCGGCATCTGTGGTGCGGCCGACTTGGGCTTGTCGTCGACGCGCTCGGCTACCATGGCTTCAGTGGTCAGGATCAGTCCGGCGATGGAACCTGCGTTCTGCAGGGCAGAGCGGGTTACCTTGGTCGGGTCGATAATACCGTGCTCGATCATGTCAACGTAGTCACCAGTCTGGGCGTTATAGCCCCAGTTGATGTTGTCATTGCTGCGCACTTTGTCCAGTACCACGCTACCGTCGACACCGGCGTTAGCGGCGATTTGACGGAAAGGTTCTTCCATCGCCCGCAAGGCAATTTTGATGCCGGTGTCCTGGTCGGCGTTTGCGCCTTTCAGATTGTCCTTGCGTAGTTGCTCGGCAACACGGATCAGGCTGATGCCGCCGCCGGGAACAATCCCTTCTTCAACCGCCGCACGGGTGGCGTGGAAGGCGTCGTCGACCAGGTCTTTCTTCTCCTTCATTTCCACTTCGGTGGCTGCACCAACCTTGATCACGGCCACGCCGCCCGCCAGTTTGGCGACTCGCTCCTGTAGCTTCTCCTTGTCGTAGTCAGAGGTGGACTTCTCAATCTCGGCACGAATCTGGGAAACCCGGGAAGTAATGTCGGCCTTGTTACCGGCGCCATCAACAATGGTGGTGTTTTCCTTGTTGATAACAACACGCTTGGCTGTGCCCAACTGATCAATATCGGTGGTATCCATGCCAAGCCCCACTTCTTCGGAAATGACGGTGCCACCAGTGAGCACCGCGATATCCTGCAGCATGGCTTTGCGGCGATCGCCAAAGCCGGGCGCTTTGACAGCGGCCGTTTTCAGTATGCCGCGCAGGTTGTTGACCACCAGTGTGGCCAGCGCTTCGCCTTCTATATCTTCAGCAATCAGCAGCAGTGAGCGGCTGGCTTTGGCGACGGCTTCCAGTACAGGCAGCAGGTCGCGAATATTGCTGATTTTCTTGTCGCACAGCAGGATGTAGGGGTTATCCAATTCAACCTGCATCTTCTCCTGGTTATTGATGAAGTAGGGCGACAGATAGCCGCGGTCGAACTGCATACCTTCTACCACTTCCAGCTCGTTCTCCAGCGACTTGCCTTCTTCGACGGTTACGACACCATCGCGGCCGACTTTTGCCATCGCTTCGGCCAGAATGTTGCCAATGTCGGTATTCCAGTTGGCAGACACGGTAGCAACCTGACCTATGGCCTTATTGTCGTCACAGGGCTTGGACATTTTTCCAAGCTTTTCGGTGGCCGCAGCCACAGCGGTATCGATACCGCGCTTGAGATCCATCGGGTTCATGCCGGCGGCGATGGCTTTGTGACCTTCGCGGACCAAGGCTTGGGCGAGAACGGTTGCGGTGGTGGTTCCGTCACCGGCGACATCCGCGGTTTTGGAAGCCACTTCTTTCACCATCTGTGCGCCCATATTTTCGAACTTGTCCTTAAGCTCGATTTCTTTGGCTACCGATACGCCGTCTTTGGTTACGCGCGGCGCACCAAAGCTTTTGTCGAGCACAACGTTGCGACCTTTGGGTCCCAGCGTAACTTTGACGGCGTCAGCGAGTATATTCACCCCTGCCAACATGCGCTCGCGGGCATCGTTGGAAAACTTGACTGTCTTGGCACTCATGCTGCTTTCTCCTGAATTTCAGACTGTTCGACAATGGCAAAAATTTCAGATTCTTTGATGATCAGGTAGTCCTCGCCATCGATCTTGACCTCGGAGCCGGCGTACTGACCAAACAGTACGCGGTCGCCGGCCTTGACTGACAGACTGCGCAGTTCTCCGTTGTCGAGAAGAGCACCTTCGCCCACTGCTATAACCTCACCTTGTGTGGATTTTTCCGCGGCTTTGTCCGGGATAACGATGCCACCTTTGGTTTTGGTTTCCGCAGCGAGGCGTTTGACAACCACCCGATCGTAGAGCGGCTTGATACTCATCGAGCATTCCTCCAATTAACATTTATGTTGTTAGGGAAGGAGGCGACAGGGGATGGGTCACGTCTCCTTCTGAGCGGCTTAATGGGCGCCAGTCTGCGCGTTTTCAAGCGGTGTCGTTTAGATTATTTGAGAATAAAGAATATGCGGTTTAGATGAAATTTGTGGTTTAGGGCGCGGTAGGGGTGAACTGCCGTACAAATCCTTATTTTTCAACTAGATATTTTGGGGCTATATATTATAAAAACCTAGTAGGTCTAGCGTGAACAGGAGACTAGTAGATGCCGACTTCACAACCTATCTTCGAGCGAAACCTTGCCGACTACTTTCGTGAGCGCCTGCAGGAATGCGGCGAGCAGCTGGCGCCGCCACCGCAGGAAGACACGCTGTGGTATATGGGCAACGTGCTGGCACGGTTTGGGGACAGTGATCAGCTGTTTAGCTACGACGAAGGTGAGCTGGGAATTCGGCCATTGGCCCTGCTTTACAAAGATGCCCACGAAGCGGGCACAACGCGCGAGCGCTGTCTCATCTTGCGGCAATTAGGTGACATGGCGTTGTTCATTGGCGCGCTGTTTCCCGAACGTTATGCCCGTCGCGGCATTCTCAAAGACTACTTTGTTGGTATGGGCGGAGGCGCATACAGCTACCTGTCTGAAAATGCGCCAAAGAATCGTCATATCTTTTCAGAGCTGGCCGAAACCTTTAGCCGCATGCTGCATCTGGTGGAACAGGCCTGCTCAAAAGAGCAGCTTTTCGACGCCTCGGATGTGTTGGGGCTGTATGAGCGTTGGCGTGCCACAGGTGATATTCGCTTGCGCGAGCAGCTGGAGGCGCTGGGGATTTGCGTGATGGATCAAGGCCAGCTCCACTGATCGAGTAGGCAAACCGGACAAGTTTCTACCAGGCGCGCAAACACATACAAAGTTGCACACTTATAAGTTGGGTTGCTTGCCTTTTATGCAGCGTACTATCGCTGCACCCAGCCTCCGCATACAGGAAATACCTGTCCGACAAAATGGTTAGCTGCGTCGCTGCAGAGAAAAGCCGCGAATTCAGCGTCTTCGCGCGCGCCGACCAAACGGCCCAGCGGAACTTCTCGCTTTAGTCGCTCCTGAAAGCGCGGGTTGGCCTGCACCTCTGGGGGAAAGTAGGTTGGGTTATCAACAAAGTTTTGGGCAATAGCGTTTACCTGAATATTCTGCGCCGCCACTTCCACACCCAGTGCCTGAATATAGGCCAACTGCGCGCCCCGGGCAGCGCTGTAGGTGGAAGCGCGTTTCATGCCACGCAGGGCCGAGGCACTGCCCATCAAGAGTATCTTTCCCTGTCCTCGCTGGATCATGTTCGGCAAGGCCGCCTTGCAGAGCCGGGGCAGCGGGTCAACCAGCGCGGCAAAGACCTGCTGCCATTCGTCTTCTTCCACCTCAATCGCCGGGGTGCTGGGCGCTGGCAGGGCGAGATTGGCGAGCAACACGTCAATCTCGCCCGCTTCCGCCAGTAGCGCGGCGGGTTTGTCGATGTCTATCAGGCTGTCATGGTTAGCCACCACGTCTGCGCCCTGGTCTGCCAGGGTTTGGCACAGCGCGGGCCCCATGAATTCGCCAGCCTGGGTAACCAGAATTCGCTTGCCGCTCAATGGTTTGTGAGTCATCGAAAAATCCTCATGTTTTTTGCATGTTAGGGAAATAGGCGAGGTGTTGGCAAGGCGTGACACCCCAGTGTGCAAGCACTTGCGGACAGTACGGATGTCGCTGTGTCATTCGCTCATCTAAGCTTGAGGTTATTGGTATTTCAGGGATTAATCTTGTCAGATTCAGACATTGCAAAAATTATGAGCGGAGAAGCTCAATTGCCGACCATGCCCGAAATTGGACGGCAGTTGATCGCCTTGCGTTCGCAACCGGACATAACGCTGGAGGAATTGGTGCAGGTTGTGTCGCTGGATGTGGCGCTGGCTGGAACGTTACTGCGTTATGCCAACTCCCCTGCCCACAATCTGGGGGCAACGGTAGAGTCAGTCGAGCGTGCTGTGATTATCATGGGTTTCAAGGCGGTGTTAGATGTGGCGCTGTCGCTGACGCTGATCAAATCGCTGACTGAGCAAGCTGGACCGTCACTCGACTACAACCAGTTCTGGAAGCGCAGTTTGATAGCGGCTGTTGCCGCCCGTGAATTGGGAAGTGTACAGCGTGAAGAGGCTCTGGATGAGTTATTTCTGGCGGCGCTGTTACAGGATATTGGCATGCTGGCGCTGGATCGCGTTAAAGCCCATGTGTACGAAACATTGGCCGACGGTCAATGTAACCATGAGCAGGTGTGCGCGACCGAGATGGCGTCGCTGGGGTTCGATCACGCTAAATTCGGTGCCGCACTGTTGAAGAAGTGGGGGCTGCATGACCGCACGGTAATGGCCGTTGTAAGTAGTCATGACGATCAGAGTCAGACTGAGCAGGGCTTTCTTGCCTGTGTTGCGGCGTCGGGTATGATTGCCGATTTTTTTCTGGCCGGTGGTGGTAAGGTCGCGTATCAACGCCTCAGTAAAACGCTGTACCGCTATTTCAGTATTCGCGATTCCCAGTGTATGCAACTGATAATGGACATTGATATAGCCATTAACCACGCGTCTTCACTATTTTCCAGCATTGTTAAATCGACTGGCGACACCCGTGTTGATGTCGCAGCGGACGCGACGTCGATTTCTTCCAGTCCGCGTGCTAAACAACCGGAAGCTTTTGTTTCATTGAGTCGGGAGACCTACCTAGACGATGAAGGCGAGCTGGACGGCATCATGAGTAGTAAGGCCTTTGAAAACAGCCTAAAAAACAGTTTCAAGATGCTCCGTGGCCGGCCGATCAGTGTTGCGTTTCTGTCTATCAATAACCTTAAGCAACTAGAGAAGGAGCACGGCCGTAAAGTAGCTAGTTTGTTGCTCCGGGTTGTCAGTCGCAAGCTGCAGGAACAGATACGGATCGAGGACTTTGTCAGTCGCTACGGAGACACCTTTGCCCTTATTTTGCTTGGTTCTTCGATAGAAGATACTGCGCGTATCGTCGAGCGCATTGCCGAACTGTTTCGTGAGGCACGTTATGCCGTAGCCAGTGGTAGTAAGGTTGCGCTGGAGGTGAGTGCCGGCGTGGCGGGCAGCTCTGGCGAACTGCATTTCGAATCGGAAACAAGGTTGCTGGAAGCGGCTGCCGATGCCCTGATGCGTGCCCGCAACGCGGGTAACTACACGATTGAATTGCAAACGCCGGAGCATCGTTTGATGGCGCTGGTGGGCTAACTTTTCCCGCTAATTTGAATCCGTTACACTGCCTTCGCTGCGGCCTAGCCGTGGCTTCATGTCAAACGGATAAAGGAAAGCTGTGATGGAAATTGTAAAGCGTACCAGCGAGTACACCATTGTGAAAAAGCGCAATGGTCGTTTTGGTGTTCAGGGTAAAGGCCGAAGCTGGATCAATGCAGAAGAGAAAGTGCGGATTCTTAAAGACGCTGGTCTGATCAAGGCGCCGGAGCCCAAACCTGCAGAGCCTGAAGAGGCGCCAGCTGAAGAAGAGGGCGCAGCCGGTGAAGAAAACGCTGAGTAACCCAGTGATGTAAAAAACGACGTAGCAAAAGGGCGACCATCGTGTCGCCCTTTTTATGCGCTTGCCGCGCAAAGCGTGAGACTGAAATGGCTCAATACAGCTTTTCGCACGCCAAGGCCACGCGGTCTTCGGCGCGCGTTGGAATGTTCTCCATCTGCTCAACCAGCCTGAGGTTGAACAGCAGGCCGCGACCTGTGGCCAACTGTACGTTGAGTCCTGGACGAGCATTCAGTTCCAGCATCAGCGGGCCCTTGTCCCGGTCGATCACCAGGTCGACGCCAATATAGTTCAGCCCCACCATTTCCGAGCAACGCGCAGCAAGTGTCATGATAGTTTCCCAGTAGGGCAGTTGCAGACCGTCGATGGGCTGGAGGGTGTCCGGGTGGACTTTGGTCACGTCATTGGCGCGCACGCCGCTGCGGGTTATCCCTGTTTTGATATCAATGCCGACACCGATGGCACCCTGATGAAGGTTGGCCTTGCCGTCGGAATCCCTAGTCGGCAAGCGCAGCATGGAAGCCACCGGCACGCCGCGAAACACAATCACCCGAATATCCGGCACGCCCTGGTAGCTGATGGCGTCAAAGAAGGGGTCGCTTTCCACCCGATACTCGATAATCGCGGTATCGGGTACACCGCCTAGACTGTACATGCCACTGAGAATGTTGGAGGTGTAGCGCTGTACCTGCAGGCTGCTCATAATCTGGCCGCTGGCTTTGGCAAAGTGGTCGCCAATACGGCTGGTGACCACTAGTACGCCGTTGCCGCCGCTGCCGTTGTTGGGTTTGATAACAAAACTGCTGTACGGCTTGAGCGTATCGCTCAGGTTGCGTACATCGTGTTCGATTTCCACGGTGGCGTAGAGCTCGGGTACGGCAATATTGTTTTCAATTGCCAGCAGTTTGGTGCGTTTCTTATCGTCTACGAGTGGAAACTGGTTGCGCGGATTGTAGGGCATGATGAACTCGGCATTGCGCTGGTTAATACCGACAATGCCGCGCTCACGCAGGCGCCTGGCCCAGGTAATCATGATTTCGGCTCCGGTGGGTCAAACTTGAGTGCCGCGCGAAAGCGCCACAGTTCCGTGAGCCGATAGCCGGTATAGCGGCCAAACAGCAAAGTGATCGCCAGCATGCATAGCAGCAGCTCCGGAAACACGAAAAACATATGAACAAGAATGTCGTTGGTCATCAGCAGGTAGCCGAGCACCGCGGTGAACAGACTGCCGGCACCTTCTTTCATGGCATCGCCGGCGCCGAGTTCTTCCCAGACGATGGACATGCGTTCAATGGTCATGGCCATGATAACCATCGGGAACAGCGCTACTGACATGGCGCGGGTGCCACCGAAATAGTGCGTCAGTATGCTGATGAGAATCATCATAATCACCACGATAATCAGCACCGACGCTAGCCTCGGTACCAGCAGTAGCATCAGCCGGTCCAGATAAAATCGAATTGAGAGGCCCACCGCGATCATCAAGGTAAATAAAATGATCCCCCAGAATAACTGGGTCTCTCTAAAGGCCAGTGCAATCAGGACGGGCATAAAGGTACCAAAGGTGCGTATGCCTACCACATTGCGCAAAATGACAACCAGCAGCGCGCCCATGGGTACCATCAGCAGAATGCGATAAACATTCTGGGTTTCCAGTGGCAGGTTGAACAGGGAGGCATCGATGAGCGACGAGCCCATGCGCTCAGCCCGCTTTCGCGCGATGTCGACAATTTCGCGGTAATTACGAGCGGCCGAGAAGACCACCTCGGCAGCGCCGGCGCCTTCAACCCAGACCAGTGGGCCTTCGCCGATACGCCATACCAGAAAGTTTTCCGGCAGTCCGGGCTGGCCGGTGAGCGGGTTAAACGATAACCAGCGCCGTCCGTTGTGTACCTGAATCCAGGGCTTAAGTTGTGCGTTATTGACGGTTTCGCTCAGCTCCAGCCCATACAGTATTCGGTTGGGGATGCGGGAACCCTTGAGGACTTCACTGATTTCATAGACCCAGGCTTCATCATTGTTGGCGCGTCCGCGCAGCAGAGCGACATTCTCATTGGGTTTGTCCGCATTGAGTTGCAGTAGCAGTTCGCGGGTGTAGGTGGCGATATCGGCTGATTCATTGCGCACATCGTCGAGAATCGCTTTGATGGCCGAGTTATACGGCTCCGGGTAGACCGGTGCTTGGGGAAAGGGGGGAGTTGGACCAGTGAGCTCATTGCTGTTGCTGTCGCGGGCGATGGAAATCCGGTAATAAAGCGTTTGTGGGCCATTGGCACGGCGTACCGCCCAGTTGGCCCAGCGATTTTCCCGGTCGTTTTCGATAGCCAGTCCGTAGTTGCCGGAGATGTAGTCTTCATCAAGCGTGACAAAGCCAGGCGCCTGATGCGGCACTGCAAACTGTACCTTGGTGGGTTTGCCTGTACCCTTGAAGGCGATGCGAGCCTGTACGGTCCAGACCTCTTCGTCTTGTCCCGGCTTGAGTGGCAGGCCGAAGACATTCACTTTGTAGATGCAAAGCCCCAAGCCAACCGCAAACAGTATGGCAGCGAGAATTCTCAGTTTTAAGTCGCGCATTGGCTATCCCCATGCGGGCGCTGTTCAGCCCGTTATTAATCTTCTTGCTCTACCTCACGGCAGTGCTCTTTAGTCAGGTAAGTAGCGCTTGAATCGATGACGGCTACACCGCCGAGAAAGCGCCGACCCAGCAGGATACGGTAGTTGAATTCGCCACGGTCGCTAAGCGTAAACTGGGTTGTATGAACGCGGCCGTCAAAACACATATCCAGTTCTATCACCGGGCGGCGGTCAGCACCACCGTCGAGATCTTTGATTTTCACGCCTCGGACCAGAGGGCGCTCCATTTCCTTGGTGTCGCCGTCTTTATCGACAAATTTGAAACGCACCCAGTCGTTGCCGTCGCGCTCAAACTCTTTTACATCAATAGCGTGAATAGACGACGTGTTGGCGCCCGAATCCAGCTTCGCCTTGATTGGGGTGTCGCGTATGTCCAGCACGGTAACGCGTTCAACCCAGCCGGCAATGACCTTGCCGGCTCGGTCTTTTTCGGCCAGCACAGGGTTGGCAGCAAGTGCCAGTAATAGCCCGGTCAGTGTGGTCTTCATCCAGGTCGACATAGCTCCTCCTTACTCAGGGTGATCGTCGGGTTCGGGGGCGGGCGGCTCCATTTCGGAGGTGTCCTCCCCCTTGCCGCGTACCGGCAGCGGCTTGGTAATCACGGATTTAGTGGCTTCTTCGGCGGCCTTGCGCGCCGCCTCATTCACGGCCTGTGGATCATCCCCGCTTTCACTGGCGCTAGCAGCCGCTTCTTTTGCGACTTCGTGCACAACCTTGCGCACGCTTTCCAGTGCCGCATCTGCGGCGCCCTCGGCAGCCTTGTCAACGGCGGCGCCTTCGGTCTTGTGCAGGCCAAGGTGATAGGCCGCAAAACCTGGCATCACCATCTGGTTCAGGGCCATACCTATGATGGTGCCCTTGGCTTTGGCGCGGATCACCGTGCTGCGGTTGGTAATGGGATCGGTCACGGAGCCGAGTATCTCGCCTTTTTTAACCGAATCACCCACTTTCACTTCGCTGAACAATACGCCACTTTGATCTGCGCGCAGCCAGATTGATTCGAAGAACACCTTCTGATCCGAGGCGACCTTGTTGTATTCGCCCATCAGGCCAAAACCACGCATCGCAGAGAGTACGCCTCGCACCCCCTGGGCCACCTCTTCCGGCTGCAGGTAGAGTGGTTCGCCAGCTTCAAGGGTAACGGTTGGAATGCCTGCTTCCACGGCCGCACGTCGCAGCGTGCCCACAGCGCCAACACTGTGCAGTACCACAAAATTGTCAAACAGCTGGCTCAGCTTCGCTACCTTTGGGTTGCTCAGGTCTGCCCGCAGCTGGGGCAGGTTGGTGCGGTGGAACGAGCCAGTGTGAATGTCGATCAATGCATGGCAGTGGCTAATCACATCCTGGAAAAAGTGGTGAGCGATGCGCGCGGCGGAGCTGCCGGTGGGATTGCCGGGAAAATAGCGGTTGAGGTCGCGGCGATCGGGCAGGTAGCGTGAATTGCGCTGAAAACCGTAGAGGTTGACGATGGGTACTGCAATCACCGTACCGGTCAGATTCTCGGTATCCAGTGCGAACATGATGCGCCGGATAATCTCTACCCCATTGAGCTCATCGCCGTGAACGGCGCCGGTCAGACACATGGTTGGGCCGGGTGTGTTGCCCGCCGCAATCAGTACTGGCGTGGGAAGAGCCAGCCCGGATAGGGGTTGGCCCGCAGACCACGCGCGCCGATCCAGAATGCCAGGCGTGATGGGCTTGCCCAGCAGAGGGCGCTGGGTAGAGCGATCTATAGGGAGCTCGGGCTTGATGGGTTCAACGTCAGAAACACGCTCAGTTGCCCAGCTTAAGCTGGCCAGCAGCGCACTGCCGAACAAGAGACCGCGATGGAGTCGAATCATAAACCACTTTACCCTGAGTGAATGTGTGCGCACTTTATCCTAAGTGTTATAGGTCTGCTGTGAAGAATTTGCGAAATATGCACGTGTATCAATGGAACTTTCGGTTTGTCTACAATGGCTTGAATCCGTGCTCTTGCCCGATCAAGGACGATATCGCCCTCTGCTTTACACGCATTCTGTGTGAAAATAGCCTAACAGTACATAAGGACTCTGGCGGGAGAAGGTAATGGCGAACGAGCAGGCCAAAGATTCACTGATCATATTTGATACTACCTTGCGAGATGGCGAGCAGAGCCCCGGCGCGTCGATGACACGAGACGAGAAGGTGCGCATCGCCAAAATGCTCGAAAAAATGGGTGTCGACGTGATCGAGGCCGGCTTTGCCATTGCCAGTCAGGGTGATTTTGAGTCAGTTAAGGCGGTTGCAGAGGCGGTCAAAACCAGCCGGATCTGCTCTTTGGCGCGCTCTGCCACTAAAGACATCGAGCGCGCGGGTGAAGCCCTCAAGCCTGCTGCGCTGTCGCGTATTCACACCTTTATAGCCACCTCGCCCATTCACATGGACTATAAACTGCGGATGAAACCGGATCAGGTGGTCAGCGAGGCCGTGCGTGCCGTGCAGACCGCCCGCAATCTGACCGACGACGTAGAGTTCTCCTGTGAGGATGCCTCTCGCTCCGAGTTTGATTTCCTGTGCCGAATTATTGAGCAGGTCATTGCCGCGGGAGCCAGCACCATCAACCTGCCCGACACGGTGGGTTACGCTGAGCCTCAGGAGTATGGACGTTTGATTGGCCGCCTGATGCAGGCGATACCCAATGCCGACAAGGCAGTGTTTTCCGTGCATTGCCACAACGATCTGGGGCTTGCAGTAGCCAACTCTCTGGCTGCGGTGCTGGAAGGTGCTCGTCAGGTCGAGTGCACCATTAACGGTTTGGGTGAGCGAGCGGGCAACGCCTCGCTCGAAGAAATTGTGATGGCGGTGCGCACCCGGGCCGACGTCTTTCCGGTTGAAACCCGGATCGATGCCACCCAGATCGTACCGACCTCGCGATTGGTGTCGACGGTGACCGGGTTCCCGGTGCAGCCCAACAAGGCTATTGTTGGCGCCAATGCGTTTGCCCACGAATCCGGCATTCACCAGGATGGCGTGCTCAAATACCGTGAAACCTACGAGATCATGCGGGCTGAGGATGTAGGCTGGAATACCAATAAACTGGTATTGGGCAAGCACTCCGGTCGTGCCGCGTTTAAAGCCCGTCTGACGGAACTGGGTATCAGCTTTGCCAGCGATGAGGCCTTTAACGACGCCTTCACCCGGTTCAAGGATCTGGCCGACAAGAAACACGAAATTTTTGATGAAGACCTGCAGGCGCTGGTCAGCGAAGTTGTACCGGCTGATTCTGGGGAGAAATACCGCTTCGTTGGGTTGGAATCCCATTCTCGTACCGGGCAGAAACCACAGGCCAAATTGCGAATTGCGGTCGATGGCAGCGAAGAGTTTGTCGAGGCTGAAGGTGATGGTCCGGTAGATGCGGCCTTTAAGGCGGTCGAGCAGCTGGCCAATAGCGGTGCCACCCTCAAGCTATATTCGGTCAACGCGATCACCCAGGGCACTGATTCTCAGGGAGAAGTGACGGTGCGTCTGGAAAAAGATAATGTGATTGTGAATGGCAACGGCGCCGATACCGATATCATCGTGGCCTCGGTCAAAGCCTACCTCAATGCCCTGAATTTGCTGGCATCCGGTATTATGCGCACTCACCCCCAGAAAGAAGGCGTGTAAATGTTTCAGCAACTACCGGAAGGCAAGCGACTCGCCTATCTGGACGCGATGGGCGTGGAAAGCTTCTTCCCGCGTATCGCTTTGCCAGGCGCGCCGCCGCCGGTACTGTGTGAAACCCTGCCAGAGCCGGTGACTACAGATGCAGGCCCGCCAGCGGCTGGCGTGGAACCGGTTTCTGTGCGGCCTGCCACGTCTGCGGCGCCCGAGATCAATAGGGAAGCCTTGCTGAAAGACCTGCTGCCGCGCGAAAAATCGGCGCCGACAGCGGCAGCCACAAAGCCAGCAACAGCCGAAGCAAAACCGCAAGAAAGGCTTCAGTTCACCCTGCGATTTTATCAGGTGGCCGGTCTTGCCATGATTGTTGACAGCTCACCTGCGGCCACACCAGAGCCCGCAATTGTGCGGTTTACGGCCAACCTGCTGTTGGCAATATCGCGTCTGGACGGAGAATGGGAAGGGAGCATCAAAGACAGCCTTCACCATCACCTGTTTCGCTGGCCTCTGGTAGGCAATGCCCAGATTGAACAGGGCGCCACAGCGGCACGCGAGGCCGTCACGGCAGCGGTGCAGGCCAACTGTGAACGCCATGCAATTCCCCGAATACTGCTGCTGGGTGAACAAGCGGCAGACTTTGGTGCGGGTGATTATTCTCATTGTCGAGTGTTGAGCAGTCACAGCGTATCCCATTTTCTGATGAACCCACTGGCGAAACGGGCACTGTGGCAGAGCCTGCAGGCATGGGGCTGAGCCTTTCCTCGCCAGAGGTGGATAGGCTGGGCGTCGACGAGCTCGACGCGGTAATGACACTGGAACGCAGCGCTGGGCCATACTGCTGGAGCAAGGCAGACTGGAAAAGCAGCCTGGAGCAGGATTTATGCTACAAACTGGTTGCAGACAATGAATTACTGGCGGTCGCGGCATTTTCTGTGGTCTGCGATGAGGTAAGCCTGCTGAATATCGCGGTGCCTGCAGCCTGTCAGGGGCGGGGCTATGCCAGCCACCTGTTGCAGCACTGTCTTGCAGCGTTTGCTGCACAACATCTGAAACACTGTTTTCTGGAAGTGCGGCGTTCAAATACGGCTGCGTTGGCGCTATACAAAAAGCTCGGTTTTGCCAGTATTGGCGAGCGCAAAAATTATTACCCAGTGGCAGGCGGGCGTGAAGACGCGCTGGTTTTGCTCTGCCAATTACAACGGAAGGAGCAGTAGCATGCGTGAATTGGAAACCGACTGGTGGTTTCTGTCGTTGCCGGAGGACTGGGTAGTTGATCAGGATGACGACAGCATTGTCATTACGGACCCGGACGAAGTCGGTGTGATCACCCTGACCTCTCTGATTACCGACGGTGAACGCGATATCGAGGCCGGTATTCACGCATTGCTGGAATCTCTGGATGTAAACCTCAAGTCGGTTGAACCGACGATGCTGGGCGATTTCGATGGTTTCTATCAGGAATTTGTCGACGGTGACGACTGGGTGCGTGAGTGGTATCTGGGCAGCGAGCACTGTCTGCTTTTGGTAAGTTACGACTGCGATCCTGAAAACCGGATGATGGATCGGGAAGTGGTGGACCAGATTCTGGACACGCTGTCGCTTAAGGAAACCTCCTAATCCGGGGCGCCGTACAATCCGATGGAAGAACGCATGGCACCCAAACCGTTTACAGTTGCGATTAGCGACGATGACATTGTCGATCTGCATCAGCGCCTAGACAGAGCTCGCTGGCCAGATCAGCTTAATACCTCAGATTGGGCTTACGGCACCGACCTGGCTACCTTGCAAGCACTAGTGCACTACTGGCGGCACGATTTCGATTGGCGCCAGCAGGAAGCGGCGCTGAATCGCTACAACCAGTTTACGCTGGCGTTCGACGGTCTTACCACGCACTTTATTCACCAGCGTTCACCCCACGCAAACGCCACTCCCTTGTTGATTAACCACGGCTGGCCGGGCTCTATTGTGGAGTTCCTCGACGTGCTGCCGCGCCTGCTGGAGCCGGAAAAATATGGCGGTCGCGTTGAAGACGCGTTTCATGTGGTTGCGCCTTCACTGCCCGGCTATGCTTTTTCAGAGGCCGCCAAGTCACCGGGCATGCACACCCGCGCCATTGCCGAGCGGCACAGCAAATTGATGGCGCTGTTGGGCTATGACAGCTACTTGTGCCAGGGTGGCGACTGGGGAGCCATGATTACCCGGCAGTTAGCCGATCTTGACCCACAACACTGTAAAGGTGTGCACTTCAATATGTTGCTGGCCGGGCCGCCGGCAGACGGCGATCCTATGGCCGGAGTCAGCGAGCAGGAGCGACAGCGGCTGCAGGGCGATGCCGCCTTTGCCAAAGAAGGGATGGGTTACTACAAGCTGCAGGCCACGCGGCCGCAAACGCTCGGCTATGGGCTGAATGATTCGCCGGTAGGCTTGTGTGCTTGGCTTACCGAAAAGTTTTACAGCTGGACGGACTGCGATGGCGACATTCGCAATGCGGTGAGCTGGGACCGCTTACTGACCAATATATCCCTGTACTGGTTTACGCAGTCCATTACCTCATCGACGCGGCTTTATTTCGAGCATCGCCGACACAAAGACACGGTGCAGCGGGTGAAACTGCCCACTGGAGCCACTATTTATCCCGGTGAACTGGTGCGGCCGCCACGGGCATGGGCTGAGGCGAGCTACAATCTCATACACTGGTTTGAAGCGGAGAAAGGTGGCCACTTCGCCGCGCTGGAGCAACCGCAGGTGTTTGCTGAAGAGCTCTGGCGTTTCGCTCAGGCCTTGCAGACGCGAGGCGATTTGCCTGCCTAATCGGCGGCAAACGCCCGCAGGGCGGGCATTTAACGGTTTGTGCCCTGTCGGTTGAAGACACGTCTGGACTCTCCAGGACCCTCCAGGACCCAGCGCGTCCACTGACATGCCATGTCGTGTACGCGCCAGGCCCCAGCAGACAGAATAGGCGGCTCGTTTATTCTGATCGTTAGGGGACACCATGGCAGCACCAATACTCAGCGAACGTGATCTGCAGTTTATGCTTTATGAGCTGTTCGACGCAGAAGCCCTGACTGAGCGGCCTCGCTATAGCGACCATAGCCGCGAAACCTTTAATGCCTCCATCGATACCGGCCGTCAGATTGCGGAAAAGTATTTCATTCCAATTCGCCAGAAGGTCGATACCGACCAGCCGACCTTCGACGGCGAAAAAGTGCACATGATCCCGGAAATAAAAACAGCGGTTGATGCGGCGACAGAGGCCGGCTTTGTGTCAGCGACAGCTGACTATGAGCTGGGCGGTATGCAACTGCCACCGATTGTCGCATCGGCAGCCTCTGCCTACCTGACAGCCGCAGGCAGCACAACGCTGGGTTATTTGAGTTTGACCAACGCCAACTGCAACCTGATCGAAGCTCATGGCACGCAGGAACAGATTGAGACCTGGGTGCGTCCCATGCGAGAAGGGCGTTTTGCTGGCACCATGGCCATGACAGAGCCCGGTGCGGGCTCTGGCCTGGCGGATCTGACCACCTCGGCGGTGAAGTCAGATGACGGTAGCTATCGCGTTACCGGCTCCAAGATTTTCATCTCCGGTGGTGACCATGAACTGAACGAGAACATTGTTCATTTGGTGCTGGCGCGGGTGAAAGGGGCGCCGAAAGGTGTGAAGGGAATATCGCTGTTCATTGTGCCTAAGTTTCTGGTCAATGAGGATGGCTCGCTGGGTGAGCGCAACGACGTGGCGCTTGCTGGTCTTTTCCACAAGATGGGTGGTCGGGGGCAGACCTCTACCGCCTTGAGCTTTGGTGAAAAAGACGGGGCTGTCGGCTACCTCGTGGGCGAGGAAAACAAAGGGCTTTCCTATATGTTCCATATGATGAACGAAGCCCGGATTATGGTGGGAACCGGTGCGGCAGTCATGGCGCTGACCGGATATCAATATTCGCTGCACTATGCCCGCGAACGCCCGCAAGGCCGTATTCCCTCCCAGAAAGACCCCAATTCACCGCCGGTGAATATCATTGAACACGCCGATGTGCGGCGTATGCTGTTGGCCCAAAAGGCCTTCGCAGAGGGCGGGTTTGCGCTATGTCTGCTCGGGGCACAATTGGCGGATGACGAAAAGACGGCACCCACGGAAGAAGAGCGACAGCAGGCACACCTGTTGCTGGATTTTCTCACGCCGATGATCAAATCCTGGCCGTCGGAATACGGGCCGGAAGCCAACGACTTGGCGATTCAGGTATTGGGCGGTCACGGCTACATCAACGAGCATCCGGTAGAAATGTTCTACCGCGACAACCGCCTGAATCCCATTCACGAGGGCACAACGGGTATTCAGTCGCTGGATTTGCTGGCGCGCAAAGTACCGATGAATAATCTCGCAGGCTACAAAGCCTGCCTTGCCGAGATTCAGAAGACGATCAGTCAGGCCGAAGGCGGAGAGCTGGCTGCTGAAGCGGCGCAGCTGACCGATGCACTGGCGACCTTACAGAAAACCACAGAAAGCCTGCTGGGCGCGATGATGGAAAAGCCCATTGATCTGGCGCTGGCCAATTCGGTGAAATACCTCGATATGTTTGGTCATGTCGTTATCGCCTGGTTGTGGTTGAAGCAGGGCCTGATTGCCCAGCAGAAACTCGGATCCGACCCCGGTTTCTATCAGGGCAAGCTGCAGGCGATGCGCTACTTTTTCCGCTATGAACTGCCGCTGATCGAGGTGTGGTCTAAGGTTCTTCGAGATTTGGACAGTACTTGCCTGGATATGCAGGATGAGTGGTTTTAAATAGGGTGTTGCGCCCCTTTACGTCACTTTCGCGTACCTATCGTGTAGCTGTTGTGTAATTAAGGTGACAGTACTCAGGAGCGATACCGTTTTATAATCCCCTCTTTCATCGAGAGGGGAGTACGCTTAGGGAATTTCCCAATCAATAAGGAGAAGCACGCATGCAAGTCGTAAAAAAAGAAGACCTTCAAGGCTGGATTGGCAAAGAGCTGAGCCCGTCGGACTGGTTGGAAGTGACTCAGGATCGTGTAAACCAGTTTGCCGACTGCACGCTTGATCATCAGTTTATTCACGTAGATCCGGAAAAAGCCGCGCAAACGCCTTTTGGTGGGCCAATCGCCCACGGCTTCTTAAGTCTGTCTCTGCTGTCACATTTTTCTGAGCAGTACAGTCTCGTGATTGATGGTATGCAAATGGGTATCAACTATGGTTTCGATAAGGTGCGTTTTCTGGCGCCAGTGAGAGTGGGTAAACGCATCCGTGCCAATGCGCGGGTAGTGGCTATCGACGAGACCAAGCCGGGGCAGTTCCGAATGAAATCTGAAGTTACCGTAGAAATAGAAGGTGAAGACAAGCCGGCGCTGATCGCCGAGTGGCTCACCGTTCAAGTTGTCGCATAAAGGAGAAATCAATGTCTGTACGTTTTGATGGCAAAGTCGCCATTGTTACTGGTGCCGGTAACGGTCTGGGTAAATCACATGCACTGGAGCTGGCCGCGCGCGGCGCCAAGGTGGTGGTTAACGATCTGGGCGGTGCCCGTGATGGCAGTGGTGCCTCTTCTGATGCCGCTAAAGCGGTGGTGGCTGAGATTGAATCCAAGGGTGGTGAAGCCATCGCGCACGGCGCCAATGTGGCGGTGATGGCTGAAGTCGAAGACATGGTCAAGCAGACCATGGACAAGTGGGGCCGCGTTGACATTCTGATCAATAACGCTGGTATTTTGCGCGACAAATCCTTTTCAAAAATGGATCTGGCGGACTTCCAGTTGGTGATGGATGTTCATGTGATGGGATCCGTGAACTGCACCAAGGCGGTTTGGGAAATCATGAAGGCACAGGAGTATGGCCGCATCGTTATGACGACATCCTCCAGTGGCCTGTACGGAAACTTTGGTCAGACCAACTATGGCGCGGCGAAAATGGCCGTTGTTGGCTTCATGAATACGCTGGGCCTTGAAGGCGCTAAATACAATGTGCGCACCAATGCACTGGCGCCGACCGCCGCTACGCGTATGACTGAAGATCTGATGCCTCAGGAAATACTCGACATGCTGGTACCTGAAGCAGTTACCGCCGGCGCTCTGACCCTGTGTCACGACGATGCCCCCAACCGCATGATTCTTGCGGCAGGTGGTGGTGGCTATGCCAGTGCGCGCGTGTTTGAAACCGATGGTGTGTATCTGGCGCCGCAAGACCAAACGCCTGAAGGTGTGCTGGCCAACTGGGAAGCCATTAATGATACTGGCCGCCAAGGCACCATCGAAGCGGGCATGAAGCAGTCAGAGAAGTTTCTGCTCAAAGCCCAGGCTTACCTGGAATCACTGAAGTAATGATTAGGTGCCTCTCCTGCGGAGGGGCGTCACAGACCTGTTTAGGAAGGGAATGATGAAAGACGCTGTTATTGTATCCGCTGCTCGCACCCCAATTGGCAAAGCCTACCGTGGTGCATTTAATAATCTGGAAGCTCCATCGCTGTCTTCTTTTGCAGTGCAGGCCGCCGTTGAGCGTGCCGGGGTTGATCCGAACGAAATCGACGACTGTATATTTGGTGCGGCGCTGCAACAGGGTAGTCAGGGCGCGAACCTGGCGCGTCACGTTGCCATGGCCTCGGGCTTGCCGGTCAGCGTTTCCGGTATGACCATTGATCGTCAGTGCTCATCGGGTTTGATGACAATTGCCACCGGCGCCAAACAGATCGTTATGGATGGTGCGCCGATGCTGATTGCAGGTGGCTGCGAATCCATTTCGCTGGTGCAGAACGAGCACATGAATGTGCACCGCATGGTTGACCCGAAATCCATTGGCAATGCACCGCACATTTATATGGGCATGCTCGATACCGCTGAGGTGGTCGCCAATCGTTATAACGTTTCTCGTGATGCGCAAGATGAGTATGCCCTGCAATCCCAGCAGCGCACTGCTGCGGCACAGGAAGCCGGTAAGTTTGACGATGAAATCGTGCCAGTAACCGCAACCAAGCTGGTAATGAACAAGGAAACCGGTGAGACCAGTGAAGAACAGGTGACCCTGACCAAGGACGAAGGTAACCGTCCTTCGACTACGCTGGAAAGCCTGCAGGGCTTGAAAGCCGTTCGCGACGGCGGGTCTATCACGGCGGGCAATGCTTCTCAGCTTTCTGATGGCGCCGCTGCGGTTGTCATGATGGACAGCAAGCTGGCCGAACAGCGCAATGTGGAGCCGCTGGGTATTTATCGTGGTATGGCTGTTGCGGGTTGTGAGCCGGATGAAATGGGTATTGGCCCTATCTACGCGATCCCCAAGCTGCTTCAGCGCACCGGTCTGAAAATGGATGACATTGGCCTGTGGGAGCTGAACGAAGCTTTTGCGGTGCAGGTTATCTACTGTCGCGATAAGCTGGGCATTCCCAACGAGAACCTGAACGTTAACGGCGGTGCTATTTCCATTGGTCACCCTTACGGCATGAGCGGTGCACGGATGGTCATGCACGCGCTGATTGAAGGCAAGCGTCGCGGTGTGAAGTATGTTGTTGTCACCATGTGTGTCGGCGGCGGCATGGGTGCTGCTGGCTTGTTTGAGGTGGTATAAGCATCGAGGCGGCGCCAGCATTGGCTGGCGCCCATTCGCTGAAGGATCGCAATAAATGAGTAAAGTGTCGGAAGAGCGTCTTGTTGATGTCGGCGGCCTTACCCTGAATGTTCAGGAGTTTGGTGACGCTGAACAGCCCGCCCTGGTTTTGATTATGGGGCTTGGCATGCAGATGATCAGTTGGCCGGACCCGCTGTGTGCGGGCTTGGCTGAACGAGGTTATCGAGTGATTCGATTCGATAACCGGGATTCCGGCCTTTCACAAAAATTTGAGCACCAGCGCGCGCCCGGTCCGCTGAAGTTGTTGATCAGCCGCAAACTCGGGTTGTCAGTCAAAGTGCCTTACCAGTTGCGGGATATGGCAAGTGATGTGGTCAATTTACTTGACGTTTTGCAGATTGGTGCAGCTCATGTAGTGGGTGCGTCGATGGGCGGAATGATCGGGCAATTGGTTGCAGCGCTTTATCCAGAGCGGGTAACCAGTCTTACCTCGATCATGTCCACCAGTGGTGCGCGCCAATTACCTCAGCCCAGAGCTGAGGTGCTAAAAGTGTTGATGACGCCCGCTGCACGCAGCGAGGAAGACTACCTGCGCAACGCGATGCGAACCTGGAGCCTGATAGGCAGCCCCGCATACCCTCCCAATGATGAGGCCCTGCGTGCTCGATTATTGGCCGGCTATCGCCGCAGTTACTGCCCCGGAGGCACGGCCCGTCAGTTGGCGGCCATCGCAGCGTGCGGCAGTCGCGTGAATGAACTCAAGCGCATTATTGCACCGACATTGGTGATTCATGGCAGGGACGATGCGCTGGTGCCAGTCGAGGGTGGCGAAGATACCGCACGACATATTCCGGGTGCCCGTCTCGAGGTGATTGATGGCATGGGGCATGATCTGCCCGAGCCGTTGTTGTCGGATTTTGTCGAAATGATTGCGGGGCACGCTGGCGCTGCTGTTGCCAACTGATGCTGCATTTGGTGCTGCATGTGATAGTGCCATTGCTAGTCGCGGTGGTTTTTTATCGCAGCAATTGGCGCAGAGCCTTGCTGATTATGCTGGCAACCATGCTGGTGGATGTTGATCATCTACTGGCAGAGCCCGTGTACGACCCGCAGCGCTGCAGTATTGGTTTTCACCCCTTGCATCAGGCGGTGGTTTTTCCTCTGTATCTGGCCTTGTGTTTCCTGCCACGCACTCGTTTGGTGGGCTTGGGTTTGAGTATTCACATGATCCTTGACGGGGTCGATTGCCTGACCCAGTAATTCCTCCGGAGCTTTCTTTTTCGTTTGCTGGTTGCCGATTTGTGGTGATGCGGGGCCGCTCGCTGGTCGCGCTTTACCTTGTCTGATTGGTGGCGGTTGTCGGGCCGATGCCGTGTTGCAGCAAGTGGTCCAGAAAGCGCGCGCTAACGGGTGTTAGCTGGCGCCGCCGATGGTTGAGTGCGCACCAGGAGCGTCGCAAGGGAAAGCCTTCCACAGTCAACGCAACCAGCTCGCCGTGGGCGATTTCACGATGGCAAGCATCGCTGGGCAGAATGCTGACGCCAAGCTGCTGCATTACCCCGCTCTTGATAGCCTCCAGCGAGCCCAGCTGTAAAGTCCGGGACAGTTTCACAGCCCGTGTGGCAGCGTAGTCTTCTATGGCTAGCCGAGTGCCGGATCCGGGCTCGCGCAATAGCAGGGTCTGCTGCATCAGTTCCAGAAAGCTCAGCGGCTGTCGCCCGGTCAGTGGGTGGCCGGGTGCTGCAACGGCCAGCAAGGGATTGTCGCGCACCGGGGCAAATTGATAGGTGCGGTCGTTGGGCGGAGAGCCGGTAATCACCAGTTCGTTGCGGTTGTCCGCGAGGCGTTTCAGTACCTGCGCCCGGTTGCCGAAGGCGAGCTGCACATCGATGGCGGGGTTTTGTTGTAGAAACGGTGCTATCACGCTGGGCAGAAAATACTGGGCGCTGGTTTCGGCGGCGATGGACAGTGTGCCGCGCACTTCACCTTTCAATTCAGCCAGCTCCATCTCCAGGCTGACCAGGCGTTGTTGCAGATCGCGGGCGGCGCGTTCCAATAGTTTGCCTGCCGGTGTGATCAGTAGCTGTTTTCCAACGTAGTCAAACAGTGTGTCGTTGACCACCTGTTCGACCTGTCGTATCTGCGCGCTGACGGCAGGTTGTGTCAGGGCCAGATCCTCAGCGGCGCGCGAATAGCTTTGGAGGCGGCAAACTGCCAGAAAGATTTCGATCTGGCGCAGAGTCAGGCGATGAAGAAATGAGGGCTGCACGGCAATGTCATTTGTCTATAAGTAATTGCTTATAGTAAATCACATTAATATCAATTTTTCCTTTCCGGTGGAATGTCTTAGGGTGGGTGCCTGATTCACTCGATTATCGAGAGCCGCATGATCAAAAAAATTCTGATCGCCAACCGGGGCGAGATAGCTGTCCGCATCGTCCGAGCCTGCGCCGAAATGAATATCCGCTCGGTGGCGGTATACACCGACCCGGATCGTTACGCCCTGCATGTGAAGCGGGCTGACGAGGCCCACAGTCTGGGCAGTGACCCGCTGGCGGGCTATCTCAATCCGCACCACATTGTGAACCTGGCGGTTGAAACAGGTTGCGATGCGGTGCATCCCGGTTATGGGTTCCTGTCGGAAAACGCCGAGCTGGCGCGTATCTGTGCGCAGCGAGGCATTCTGTTTATTGGACCGTCGGCGGACGTGATACATCGTATGGGCGATAAGACCCAGGCCCGTCAGGCCATGGTCAAGGCCGGTGTTCCGGTGACGCCCGGAAGTGAGGGTAACCTCGCAGACGTGGCCGAGGCCAAGCAGGAAGCCGAGCGTATTGGTTATCCGGTGATGCTCAAGGCAACTTCGGGCGGCGGTGGTCGGGGTATTCGCCGCTGCGACAACGAAGCCGAACTCGAGCGTAATTATGAGCGTGTGATATCCGAAGCTACCAAAGCGTTCGGGAATGCCGATGTATTTCTGGAAAAATGCATCGTTAACCCCAAGCACATTGAAGTGCAGGTGCTGGCAGACAGCCATGGCAACGTGGTTCATCTCTATGAGCGCGATTGTTCCATCCAGCGACGTAATCAAAAGTTGATTGAAATTGCACCGTCACCCCAGCTCACACCCGAGCAGAGGGCCTATGTGGGAGAGTTGGCAGTTACAGCCGCGGAGGCGGTGGGCTATGAAAATGCTGGCACGGTTGAGTTCCTGCTGTCAGACAATCAAGTCTACTTTATGGAAATGAATACCCGCGTGCAGGTGGAGCACACCATCACCGAGCAGATTACTGGGGTGGACATCGTGCGCGAACAGATTCGCATTGCCAGCGGTTTGCCACTTGGCTTTCGTCAGCAGGACATCAGTTACCGGGGCTATGCCTTGCAGTTGCGGATTAACGCGGAAGACCCAAAAAACAATTTTCTGCCGAGTTTTGGCAAGATCAGCCGCTACTATGCGCCCGGTGGCCCTGGAGTCAGGGTTGATACGGCCATCTATACCGGCTACGACATTCCTCCGTATTTCGACTCTATGTGCCTGAAGCTTATTGTCTGGAGTCTGCAGTGGGAAGATGCGCTGGATCGAGCTGTGCGCGCCCTGAATGACATGCGTCTGCAAGGTATCAAAACCACCGCGCCCTATTATCAGCAAATACTGCAGCACCCTGATTTTCGCTCAGGTCGTTTCGATACCAGTTTCGTCGATCAACACCCGGAGTTGATGCAGTACTCGGAAAAAAGCCGGCCAGAGGATATTGCCCTGGCTATCGCTACTGCTATTGCCGCCTATGCCGGCGTCTAATTGTTGGAGAATCTCATGAGTAAGCCTGTACACATTACCGACGTGGTCTTGCGCGATGGTCATCAGTCGCTGATTGCCACGCGTTTGCGTACCGAAGATATGTTGCCGGTATGCGACAAGCTCGACAGCGTGGGTTTCTGGTCGCTGGAAGTTTGGGGCGGGGCAACCTTTGATGCCTGTGTACGTTTTCTGAAAGAAGACCCCTGGGAACGCCTGCGGCAGTTGCGTGAGGCGCTACCCAATACGCGGTTGCAAATGCTACTGCGTGGTCAAAACCTGCTGGGCTATCGCCACTATGCCGATGACGTGGTTGAAGCCTTTGTCGCAAAATCTGCTGAAAACGGTATTGATGTATTTCGTGTGTTTGATGCGATGAACGATGTTCGTAACATCGAAACAGCCATCAGGGCGGTCAAGAAAAGCGGCAAACACGCACAGGGCACGCTGTGCTACACCACCAGTCCGGTGCATACGGTTCAGGCATTCGTCGAACAGGCAAAAACGATGGCGGGGATGGGCTGCGACTCCATCGCCATCAAGGATATGGCGGGGCTGCTGACCCCGTTTGCTACCGGTGAGCTGATCGGGGCGTTGAAGGCCGAGCTGGAATTGCCGATCTTTTTGCACAGCCACAATACCTCTGGCCTGGCGGCCTTGTGCCAGCTGAAAGCGATTGAAAACGGTGTCGACCATATCGACACGGCGCTGTCAGCCTTTGCTAACGGCACCAGTCATCCAGCCACAGAATCGATGGTCGCGGCCCTCAAGGGTACCGAGTACGACACCGGTCTCGATCTGACGCTGCTCAATGAAATTGCGCGCCACTTTTGGCAGGTTAGAAAGAAGTATCATCAGTTTGAAAGTGAATTTACCCGCGAAGATGTATCGGTGCAGATCAATCAGGTGCCGGGCGGAATGATGTCCAATCTCGCCAACCAACTGAAAGAGCAGGGTGCGCTCAACCGAATCGACGAGGTTTTTGCGGAAATTCCGCGGGTGCGGGAAGACCTTGGTTTCCCTCCTCTGGTGACGCCCACTTCACAAATTGTCGGCACCCAGGCCGTGATGAATGTACTGGCCGGTGCGCGCTACAAAACCCTCACCAATGAAGTGAAACGATATCTCATGGGGCACTACGGCAAAGCGCCGGGGGTGGTCAATGAAGAATTGCGGCGCAAGGCCGTTGGCAGTGAAGAAGTGATTGAGGTTCGGCCGGCCGACCTG
Source organism: Litorivivens sp. (assembly GCF_041625495.1). Taxonomy (GTDB): domain Bacteria; phylum Pseudomonadota; class Gammaproteobacteria; order Pseudomonadales; family Spongiibacteraceae; genus Litorivivens. Next base: position 27,649 of record NZ_JBFJTH010000012.1, read on the forward strand.
TTGCCGGCGGAGTTGGACAAACTGCGCGCCGACATTGGCGAGTTGGCACGCTCCGAAGAAGATGTTTTGACTTATGCCATGTTTCCGGATCTGGGCAAGACCTTTCTGGAGCAACGCGCTGCTGGAACTCTGGAACCCGAAGTCCTGCTGCCCGTGGAGCAGGCGGGGCAGCAGGCAGCCGTTGGCGGTACGCCCACTGAGTTTGTCATTGATGTGCACGGCGAAAGCTATCAGGTGGAAATTACCGGTGTAGGTGTGAAAGGGACCGGTAAGCGCCATTTTTACCTGACACTCGACGGTGTGCCCCAAGAAGTGGTGTTCGAAGCCATGAATGAATATCAGGCTGAAGGCGGCAGTGGGCGTAAGCAGGCCTCTAAACCTGGCCATGTGACCACCGGAATGCCTGGCAACATTGTTGAGGTGCTGGTGTCTGTTGGCGATGAAATTAAAGCCGGCCAGCCGGTGCTGGTGACCGAAGCCATGAAGATGGAGGCCGAAGTACAAGCCACCATAGACGGCACTGTAACAGCGATTCATGTAGCCAAAGGTGATCGCGTAACACCGGGCGAAATTCTGGTGGAAATTGAAGCTTGAGGTATGCCCAGCATATCGTAGTTGTTCAACACCACTGTTCAGCAGCGAGTGATCTCACTATAGTAGTCGCACTGGATGAAGAACGCGGATTGAGCTCTTATGGCTAACACAAACACCCCCAACGCAGAGCGCGCAGCAGCGAAAACCGGCGCGGGGGTGTTTTCGCCACTGAATCACACGACGTTTCGCGGCATGTGGTTCAGCAACACCATTACCAATGCTGGCGGCCTGATTCAAAGTGTTGCGGCTGCCTGGGTTATGGCAAGTATCTCGACTGCAGATCACGTAGCGCTGGTGCAGACAGCGACCTTTCTGCCGATGGCGCTGTTTGCCCTGCCCGCCGGTGCCATTGCCGATATCTACGATCGGCGCAAGGTTCAAATCGTTTTCTTTACGCTGTCGCTGGTAGCTGCGGCGATCATGACGGCGGCCTCTTGGTTCAATCTGCTGACACCCTGGGTCTTGCTGGGGTTATGTTTTCTGGTCGGTACTGGCGGTGCGCTGGCCGCGCCGGCGCGTGGTGCCTCGGTCGCCGAGCAGGTGCCCAGTGCGCTGATTCCCCAAGCTGTGGCACTCAACAATATCAGTTATAACCTAGCGCGCAGTGTTGGTCCGGCAGTGGGGGGTATGCTGGTGGCTGCCTTTGGTGCCACGATCGCATTTGCCGTAAACACGCTGTCGTTTCTACCGATGCTGGAATCCCTGCGGCGTTGGGAGCGGGAGAAGGAAATTTCCCGTTTGCCACCGGAGGGGTTGTTGCGCTCGGTGAACTCCGGTGTGCGCTATGTGATTAACATGCAGCCGGTGCGACTTGCAGTCTCTCGCGCGTTTGTTCTTTGCCTGTTGGGAGCGGCGCTGCCGTCCCTGATGCCGTTGATTGCAAAAGATCTGCTCAATGGCACCGCCAGCACGTTTGGTCTTTTGCTGGGTTTTTTCGGAGTGGGCGCGGTGGCGGGCATCTTCGTGTTGCAGCCCATGCGCGATCGCTTTGGCAATGAAAAGACGCTGCAGATATGCACCCTTGCGGTGGCCGGCTGTCTGGTTGTACTTGGCTACAGTCGCACCCAGTGGATTGATTTTGCCGCTTTGCTGGTTGCTGGTCTGGCGTGGATGATGATCACCACCACCATTAGTGTCATGGTGCAGCTGTTTGTGCCGCGCTGGGTGATGGGACGGGCGATTGCCACGTCTACCGCTGCGATTACGCTGGGGGTTGCAATCGGCTCCTGGGTCTGGGGGTTGGTAGCGCGCGACTATGGCGTGGTAGTGGCCTTCCAAATTGCGGCGACGACCTTGATCTTTTCCATGGCATTGGGGCGTTTTCTACCTGTCGCAGATCGGGATAACTCCACCGAGCTGGATGAAGAATCTTTGGATGATCCCGAAGTGAAGCTTGGTATCAGCGGACGCAGCGGCCCGATCACAATTGAATTGCAGTACCGCATTCCGGCTGATAAGGCGCGTGATTTTTATTACATCATGCGTGAGCAACAGAAAGCGCGGTCACGCAACGGCGCGTATGAATGGTCGTTGTCACGTAATATTGCTGACCCGGAACAATGGATCGAGCGTTTCACATGTCCTACCTGGCATGATTATTTGCGCCTGCGTAATCGTCGGACGCTGGAAGACAGTGATCTGCATCGTCGCGCGGCCCAGCTGCAGATCGGTATGGAGCCGATTAAAGTATTGCGCTGGCTGGATCGTCCGGCTGGATCGGTGCGGCAGAGCGATGACGTCCCGGACCGCGGAGACGAAACATTGCAGATTCAGAACTGATCGGCCCTGTTTGCAGGGCGGGTTCCAAACTTGGCGAGCTGCGCCCCTTGCTACCCGATTCAGTAATGGGCGGTGTCGGGCACGGTTATGACTTTACGATTTCAAACCGTACTTTCTCCGTCGCGCACGCCCGGAACTCGAGCGTATGCTGGATGCACGTGAGAATTTCATCGCCCCGGTGTGATACCAGCAGCAAAGTGCTATTGCCCGCGGCTATCAGTTTCTCGACCAGTTTTAATACGTAGAAACGGTTGAAGTCGTCCAGGCCTTCGGTCGGTTCGTCGAGAATAATCAGCGGCGGTTGTTTTATCAGTGCGCGGGCAATCAGCAACAGTTGTTGCTGTCCCATCGACAAACTGCGAAATGGTGTATGCGCGCGATCGGTAAGATCCAGTATGTCCAGCCAGGCCATGGCAAGTGCCTTTTCCTTTTCGCCAACGGCGGTATACACCCCAATGGAATCCGTAAGCCCGGAAATGACCACCGTTAGGGCACTGGCTGAGGCGCGATAGTCCCGGTGCAGACTCCCGGATACATAGCCGATATGCTTTTTGATCTCCCAGATGCTTTCACCGCTGCCGCGTTGGAAACCTAGCACATGCATAGTGTTGCGATAACACTGTGGGTGATCTCCGGTGATCAATCCGAGCAGAGTGGATTTTCCACAGCCATTGGGGCCGTGAATTCGGCTGTGTTCTCCCGGCAGCAGCTGCCAGCTGAAATCGCGGAACTGATAATCGTCGCCGTATTGAACAAACCCATTCTCAATGCGGATCAAAGCCCTGTCGTTGGGCCAGGCGGGTAACTGGAACTCGGCGGAGCGCGGTGGCAGTTCTGGCAGGCTTTCGCGGTGATTATCCAGATGGCGCCAGACTGCTTCGAGGTCTGCTGGCCGTTCGCCCTGATAGACCAGTTTGCCTTCATCCAACAGAGCGATGTGTTGGCATTTTTCAATGATATGTGCGGTCTGATTCACCACCAGAACAAGCCATTGACCGGCATCTGCCAATGTATTGAGTGCCTCGTGCAGGTGCGCGTAGTTAGTCTGGTCCAATCCCTCGAAGGGTTCATCCAGTATCAATAAATCGGGCTTTTCGAGCAGGGCGCGTGCCAGCAACGTGCGGCGCCCCTCGCCGCTGCTAAGACGGCGATAACCGCGGTCGAGCAGATGGTCTAGATTAAGTGCCTTGCAAGCGTGCTCGTGATCGCTATCCCAGGGCGAAATTTCTTCCAGCAATTGCCGCACCGTGCGGCCTTCGTCCACTTCGTTAATCAGGTCGCTTTCGTCGCGGTAGAGTTCGTCTTCGTAGAGCGCTTGCTGGGATTCCAGAGAAACCCACAGTACCTTTTCCGGCGACTGTAATATTTGGCCGCTGACGGGTTTGAGTGCGCCGCTGAGAACTTGCGCAAGCGCACTTTTGCCGGAGGCGTTGGCGCCGAGAATGGTCCAGCAGGTGCCCGGGTCAAGTGTCCAGTTGATATCCCTGACGACTGTCTGTCGGCCGTAGGCTATATTGATGTTTTCCAGTTTCATAATGCTGCTGATGCCGATAAAGGCGATGGAGTTTACGTTGCTGAACTGCGGGCAACAAGTCGAGCCAGATCAACACACGGCCTATCACTGCGTTACACTGGGTGTCCAAATTCAGCGAAGGTGATTGACCTGACCATGTCGTTTTATGTGGTAGCGCGTGAACCCGGTGCCGAAAACCCCGCTATTCCCACCTGGGCCAATGACTGCGCCAATCCGGCCGGGTTGGCGAGGGCGCCCGCCACAGCCGTGGAGCGAGTCCCGGTGGCCGGTGTGCCGGCAGCCTATCAATTGTTGAATGTGTTGAGTCCGGAAGAGTGCCTGCAACTTATTCAATTGAGTGAATCGCTGGGCTATCTGGAGGACGCCGCTGTGTCGCTGCCGCGCGAGGTGCGTCACAACGACAATGTGGTTTGGGTGGTCGATGATACAACTCACGATGTGTTGTGGCAGCGTGTCGTGGACCTGGTAAGTCGGGATGTGGCGGTCTATCAGAGCCGGAAACCGATGGGGCTTAACGCCCGCTTTCGCTTTTATCGCTACAATGAACAGGACTACTTTCGATTTCACAGCGACGGTGCCTGGCCGGGCAGCCGGGTGGTCAATGGCGAGTTGATTGCCAATGCCTATGACGATCGCTACAGTCAGGCAAGTTTTTTGTTTTTTCTCAATGGTGATTATGAGGGCGGTGCTACGCGTTTTCTGGTGAACGCGACTGACAGCCGCCGGCCTGCGCAGCGCGCTGCGGAGTTGGCAGAAGTGGACGTGCGCACGCCGGCCGGTGGCGTGCTGTGCTTTCCGCACGGTGCGCACCCGCTGCACTGTGTTCACAGCTCCGAGCCGATTGTTTCCGGCACCAAATACATTATTCGTACCGACCTGTTAATGGAATGGTGATTGTTGGCCAGTCCGTACAACAGCTGCACATTGACGTTAAACGCGAATGTACCTGCACCTAAGGTAGAGATCTCCAGATCTTAGTGCTTTATAAGGGTATTAAACTGCAGAACGATCTTATAAAAACAAGACCTCTTGAGGAGGATGTATGCAAGCGATGCAGTATCTGGCGCCGGCTTCGGTTGATGAGGCGATTAAAGCCTTGGGTGATGGCGAGGGCGCGAACGTATTGGCTGGCGGAACTGACCTTCTCGTTCAGATGAAGCTCGGGTTACGCCAGCCAACCCGAATCATCGATATCAAGAATATTCCAGAAATGATGTCGATTGAACTGTCTGCCCAGGGCTTGCGTTTGGGGGCGGCTGTTCCTGGTGCGGTGGTAAGCGCCAATACTGCACTGAATGCCATTTATCCCGGTTTTGTCGAATCGCTGGACATGATCGGTTCGAGCCAGGTGCAGGGTCGCTGCTCCGCCGGCGGCAATCTTTGCAATGCCTCGCCGGCGGCGGATTCTGTACCGGCAATGATCGTCAATCGCGCTGTTTGCACCATTGTCGGATCGGGCGGTAGCCGGCAGGTGCCTGTCGAGCAGTTCAATACCGGACCCGGCAAAAACTGTCTGGCGCGCGGCGAGTTTCTCCTGACGATTGATTTTCCGCGACCGGCCGCGCGTACGAGTGATGCCTACCTGCGGATGATTCCGCGCACGGAAATGGATATCGCGATTGCGGGAGCCGGTGTATCCCTCACGCTCGACGCCAGTGGAAAATGCACCGCTGCGCGTGTTGCCATCGGCGCCGTGGCGCCGACGGCATTGCTGGTGCCTGAGGCCGCAAATGCCCTGCTAGGCAGTACGCTCGATGATACGGCTCTCACCCGGGCGGCGGCAGCCGCCAGCGCAGCGGCCAACCCGATCAGCGACAAACGCGGAACCGCTGAGTATCGCAAACAGGTGGTAGGGGTGTTGGTTAAGCGCGCTGCACTTCAAGCCAAAGCCCGTATTGAAGCCCAAGTATAAGAGGCAGGATCTTATGTCACCACTGAAGAAAATTCATGTTTCGACCACGATCAATGGCCAAGCTGAGCAGTTCTTATGTGAGCCGCAGCAGGTTCTGTCAGATGTATTGCGCACAAACCTTAACCTGACAGGTACCAAAGAGGGTTGCACAACTGGCGATTGCGGAGCCTGTTCCGTAATGCTTGATGGAACGCTCGTCTGCGCCTGTCTGGTGCTGGCCGCTGAGGTTGAGGGCAAAACGGTGCTTACCGTCGAAGGTGTTGCCGAGGGCAATGCGTTGCATCCGGTGCAGCAGAAACTGCTGGAACACGCGGCTTTGCAATGTGGCATTTGTACGCCCGGGATTGTGGTGGCTGCCAAAGCGCTGTTGGACAAAAACCCTGACCCCAGTGAGGAAGAAGCCCGTTACTGGCTCGCGGGAAATCTGTGTCGCTGCACAGGCTATGACAAGATCATTCGCGCGGTGCTCGACGCGGGCGCACAGATGCGGGGGGCTAAAGTATGAACGCAAAAACCGATTTCAAATATGTGGGCTCACGCCCGATCCGGCCCGACGGTGCCGACAAGGTGACTGGCCGTGCTCGCTACGGCGCTGACCTTAATGTGCAGGGCATGATTTTTGGTGCCATGGTGCGCAGTCCGCATGCCCACGCGCGGATTAAATCCATTGATTTTTCTGCCGCTGAAAAGCTGCAGGGTGTGCTTGCCGTGATGGGGGGTGACGATCTGCCCGATCCTGGTGACAAGATCATCCCTGGCGGCGAAATAGAAACTAAAGTTAAAGACATCGTCCCGTTGGTGATGGCGCGGGACAAGGTACATTTTCACGCCCAGCCAGTGGCAGCGGTGGCGGCTACCTCTCAACGCGTAGCTGACGAGGCGGCGAAATTGGTGAAGGTTGAGTACGAGGTGTTGCCGCATGTTCTGGATATGCATGAGGCGTTGCAGCCAAATGCGCCCTTGCTACACGAAGATTTGATTACGCACGGTGTCGAGCCTCCGCCGGAACAGCCCTCCAACGTCTGGACCCAGCTTGAGTTTGCCAGTGGCGACCTGGACAAAGGCTTTGCCGAGGCCGATATCATCGTTGAGCGTACCTATTCCGTACCCATGTGCCATCAGGGCTATATTGAGCCTCACGCCTGTGTGGTGAAGGTTGATGAGAACGATCGGGTCGATATTTGGTGTAGTACGCAGGGGGCATTCATTGTTCGCGCCCAGACAGCTGCCATCACCGGAATGGACGTCGGAAAAATCAAAGTGACACCCTCTGAAATTGGTGGTGGCTTTGGTGGCAAGACCACCGTTTATCTGGAGCCGGTTGCCACCGTGCTTGCGAAGAAATCCGGTCGCCCGGTAAAAATGGTGATGAGCCGGGAGGAGGTGTTTCGCGCGACTGGCCCGGCGGCGGCGGCCGAAACCCGGGTTAAAATCGGCGTTACTAACGATGGCAGACTTACGGCATTTGAAACCGATATCCTGATGGACACGGGGGCTTACAGTGGCCACCCGCTGATGGCGGCGGTATTGTTTTCAACGGCCTGTTACAAGTGCGACAACATCCGCAGTTTCGGTCGCGAAGTTGTCACCAACAAACCGCGCGTCTACGCCTATCGCGCTCCGGGGCTGCCGCAGCCCACGGTGGGTGTTGAATGTGTAATGAATGAACTGGCGGAAAAATTGGGTATCGACCCGATCGAGTTTCGCTTGCGCAATGCCATGGATGAAGGCGATGTCACCGTTATCGGCATGCCGTTTATGAAAATTGGTCTTAAAGCCTGTCTGGAAGCGGCGCAGGCCCATCCACACTATCGTTCTCAATTGCGCGATGGTCAGGGAAGGGGGGTGGCTGCCGCCTTTTGGATCAATGCCGGTATGCAGTCCAGTGCCACCATCAACGTGGCCGACGACGGCCGTGTGGCAGTGCTAACCGGCAGTCCTGATATTGGTGGCTCACGGGCGTCGATGGCGCTGATGACTGCCGAAGTGTTGGATATTCCCGTTGATCGCATACAGCCGGCTGTAATGGATACCGATTCTATCGGCTTTTGCGATGTAACAGGTGGTAGCCGCACAACGCTCGCCACCGGTGGCGCGGTCATTCAGGCCGCTGAGCAGCTGGTAGATGATATGAAGGCGCGCGCAGCCCAGCTCTGGCAGATCGAACCGGAGCAGGTGACTTGGCGTGATGGGAAAGCGGTAGCCGCTGACGGAGAAAAACAACTGACGTTGCAGGAATTGGCCATGCAGGCGGGCGCCACTGGCGGGCCGCTAACGGTAACTGCCCGCCTCAATGCCCATACAGCGCAACCGGCGTTTGCAGTAAACCTGTGTGACGCTGCGGTTGATTCCGAAACCGGAAAGGTTACGGTTACTCGATTTACCTGCATTCAGGATGCGGGCAAGGCGGTGCATCCGGCCTACGTCGAGGGGCAGATGCAGGGTGGTGCAGTGCAGGGAATTGGCTGGGCGTTAAATGAAGAGTATATGTTTAACCCGGACGGCTCGATGGAAAACGCGGGCTTTCTCGATTACCGGGTGCCCGTTGCGTCAGATCTGCCCATGATCGACACCCAGATTGTGGAGGTGCCCAACCCGCTGCATCCCTACGGCGTGCGCGGAGTGGGCGAAGTGCCTATTGTGCCACCAATGCCCGCTGTGGTGACCGCCGTAAACAGGGCGGCCGGTACGTCGGTGTGCGATTTGCCGCTCACGCCCGCCAAACTGTTGGCGGCCATGAGCTAGGGTAAATCTCTTATGGCGCGGGTTATCTTTCCAAGCGATCTGCAACAGCTTACCGGCGAGCGAGAAACGCAGGTTGTGGCGTCGGATTTTCGTGGATTGGTCGTGGAGCTGTGCGCGCGCTATTCGGCGTTGTCTCCTGAAAGACTGCACAAATATGCCGTCGCCATCGACGGCATGATCATTCAGAGACCGCTTTTGGAGCGCTTTGCGGCAGACAGCGAGTTGGTATTTATGGGACGGATTGCCGGAGGCTAATGTTGACCGCAAAACCCACACTCACCAGAGGCCGCGCTGATTTTGTCGGTTGATCAATAGCTCAGCTTACTTTGAATTAACGCCAGCCCTTCCCGGTACACCTCTTCTTCGCAACTGAAATTATTGCGCCAGATATTAACGGCGGACACGATGTCTGGCACGGTGTTGCCGAAGGCTTCAATGACGATGCGTCCATTATAGTGGTGTTGATTTAACGCACTGAATACCCCTGACCAATCCACGGTGCCTGTACCTGGCGTTCCACGGTGACTCTCACTCACATGAATCTGGTTTATGCAGCCGATGCTTTCGCTAAGGGCATCATATTGATTGCGTTCTTCAATCTGGGCGTGGTGTGTATCGTAAAGCACGCCAACATTATCCAGAGCCACAGCATTGACCAGCGATTGCGCCTGTTTACTGGTATTCAGGAAATAACATTCAAAGCGGTTAAGAAACTCGACGCTTAGCTCAATACCAGCAGATTGTGCGTATTCGCCAGCGGTTCGCAGGAACTCAACACAGTAGCCAAACTCGGTGTCACTCTGCCCTTGCCCGCTAAACACCTTGTGCGCCGAATGAATGGGGCCAATAAGGGCCTCGCCACCCAGTTGTGCGGTGAGATCAATCTCACGCTGGAGTTGCTCTAGTGCGCGCTGCCGTACCTGTGGGTTGTTCGCGATAGGGTTCGTCTCTTCCTGACACAGGGTGGCAACGGTTCTGGCCAAGCCCAGTTGGTCCAGATGGCCGCGAAGCGCATTGATCTCATGCCGGGAATACTCTGCGTTGGGCAGCTCAATCAGATCGAAGCCGCTGTTGGCGAGATGCTCTATCAGCGGGAAATGCTGCTCAGTAACTCGGGTGGTCCAGAGAAACAGGTTCATACCAATTTTCATGTCATGCTCTGTGCTGCATTGATGGAGGCTGAAATGGCCGGTTATCGAAACAACTATCCGGAATAAGGTGTACTGATTAGTTGACCGGATGTAAAAACGCGACCTATAAGTATAAGTGCATATAGGACGGTGTTACGAATTTAAGGTTCGATTCAGGTTTCTGAATTTAACTCAGGCAGATAGAGCCTAGCTTTAGAAACATTTTACCAAAGTGCCCCTTGCAGTCAGTCAGCTATTCCATGTGCTGATTTGTACGGACAAAGAGATCATCAAAGAAGCGAGTATTTTTATGGCAACACAAGATTCAGTACAAAACAGCCAGCGGGATTCCAATCGCAGTGGTGCCAGCCTGCTAGGAGTGATGCTGGCGCCGATGCTGGCCGGTTTTCCGATGACCCTGCTGGCCCAATCAACCAGCGAGTCTGCAAACGAACAGATTATTGAAGAGGTTATTGTTACTGCTCGCCGCAAAGACGAAACACTGCAAGAGGTGCCGCTTTCTGTGAACGCGGTATCCTCTGAAAAAATTGCTGACTTGAATATTCGCAAGTTGGAGGATATTTCCAGCGTGGTCGCCGGCCTGAGCATGCAGGAAGACACCATTGCGCCCAATGCGAGTGTGCGGGGTGTGCGCTTCGACACCTTCGCCAGTGGCAATAACCCTACGGTCGAGTTTTATATGAATGACTCGCCCATCGTGTCACTGTCGGCGATGCAGGCCATGTTCGATATCGGCCAGATTGAAGTGTTGCGTGGGCCGCAGGGTACACTGCGCGGTCGCGCCTCTCCCTCTGGCGCCATTACCCTGACCACTAAGCGTCCTGACCTGCAGAAAATGGAGGGCTATATTGATCTGACGGCAACGGATATCGGTGGTCAGAACGCCCGATTTGCCGTCGGAAGCCCCTTGATCGACGACGTACTTGCGGTTCGGCTGGCGGGTTTTTATGAACAGAATGAAGGCAACCGGGTTGAAAGTATCAACAGCGATGAAGACCCTTTGTACGAGGGGGGAGGAGCACGTATTTCGCTGCGCTATGCGCCGAACGAAAAGCTGGAAGCGAACCTGATGTATCAGCGCATTAAGCCCAGACGCAGGCTGTTTACGCAGGTTGAATCGGCAAATCGCGCCGACCCGAGCCAGCCAGCACCTGCCCAGGGGGATTTTGACGCTGGTGACCGCAAAGCGGTCAGCGATATCGCCACTGAATCTCGCCACGACCTGCGCCGGCTCGGATTTGAACTGGGCTGGGAAGTGGGCGGCCTGATGCTGAACTACGCCGGCTCGTCAACCGATATGATGGTCAACTGGAAAGATGCGGACGATTCCGGTGATGTGTTTGGTCCGGGCTCTGATCCGCGTCTGCAGGACTACGGACAGGTGACAGATACCGAAACCAATGGACATAGTCATGAGTTCAGACTCTCGCCGTCGGAATTGATCAATGACAAATTCAGCTATGTGGTGGGTGTGCTGTATCAGGAAAATGAATCCGATACCGAGCTGATGCGGCCTACCCCAGTGTTCCTGCCGTCCTTTGCTGGCGGTGGTCTGGCTACTGTGGTTCAGACGCCGGTCACCTCCCAGGGCGAATCCACTGAGCAATCGGTCTTCGCTAATGTGACCTGGATGCTGAACGAGAAATCGGAACTGTCAGGCGGATTGCGATATATCGATTACCAGACCGAAAACCAGGTCAGGGTCTCTGGTGCTACCATTTCCGATACCGATGAAGACTGGACAGAAACCATTTACTCCCTGTCTTACAAGCATCACTACAGCGATGACCTGATGGCATACGCCACAGCGGGTTCCTCCTGGCGGCCGGGTATTAACGTGGTGGGCAACTTCAGTCGCAATAAAAGTGCGCGCGAGCGACAGTTTGAGAGCCTCGATCCGGAAACCTCGGATTCCATCGAGTTTGGTGCCAAATCCACATTGCTGGACGGGCGCATGCAACTGAACGGAGCGCTGTACTATCAGACGTTTGATAACTACCCCTATCGCGCGGGTGGCGAAGGTGTGTACTACGTAGAAACCGATTCCTCTGGAACCCGTTCTGTCAAACAGCACAGCTTTGTGGCTGCGGTGCCGGTAGACGTTTACGGGCTGGAAGTGGAAACCCGTTATCAGGTCAGCTCTGTTTGGTCGGTGGGCGCCCTGTTCAGCTATGCCAAGGGTGAAATCGACGGCGGCACTGTGCCCTGCAACGATTACGCGCCGGCAGATGGCCAGCCTGATTCCAGTGGTTCTGCACCCACAGTCGCCCAGATTGATGCCGCTACGGGTGGCCAGAATGTCGGTGCCTGTGATGTGGATTACCGCTCCAATTACGCACCGCTGTGGACCACCACCCTGTCCTCCGAGTATGGCTTTGAAGTCGCCGGTCTCAATGCGTACGTGCGCGGCTTGTGGACTGTCTATGGTTCGTCAAAGAACGACCCGACGAATGCATTCGACAATGTGGACTCCTACAATATCCTGAATCTTTACACTGGTGTCCGCGGCAGTGAGGGCAAATGGGAGGCGATGTTGTATGCCAAAAACATTGCCGACGAAGAAGAAGTGCTGAGCCGTGGTGCTACCCCGGCGGGTGTCGGCGTACAGGTATTACAACCGCCTTCGTTCACATCAGCATCCGGTGAAACACGTTCATCAACCTACCGTGAAATCAGCGTCACACCCGAGCGCGAAATCGGGTTGAATTTCCGCTACAACTTTTAAAGTCAACAGTCTTGATTCACTGCCGGGCATTAGCCCGGCTTTATTTTTGAAATGCTATCTGGATCAGGTTTCGTGAGTGAACAGCACAACGAAATAATTAACGTTATTGACCGGGAAAAAATTCGTGACTGCATAGCACGACTGGCACGCGGTGAGGACCGGCGCTGTGAAGCGGAGCTTGTTGCATGCTTCTGGCCGGATGCGCAGCTGGATTTCGGTATCTTTGCGGGAACATTGAAAGAGTATCTGCATTGGGTGCTTCCTGGTTCTCCGGCAGTTGTGCTGACACAACATATACTCGGGCAGTCACTTGTCGAGCTGAGTTCGGACAACCCGACAAATGCATCGTCAGATAACAGCAGGGTGGAAACACATGTCATGTCTTACCACCGTATTGATAGTGGTCAGGATGGAGCTGACCGCTTTCGGGATATTGTCATCGGTGGGCGCTATCTGGATGCATTGGAAAAACGGGGCAATGAGTGGCGTATTTACCAGCGCACCATGCTTTATGACTGGCATCAGGACTGGGGTGCTGCGGCAGACTGGTCGCAGGGATTAATGGGACAGTCATTCAGTGGTAGTCATTTTATTGGGAAAACCACAGATGATTACAGTAAGACGTTTTTTGGTAGGGCATAGCGCGATCACAGATACGCGCAGAAGTGAGAAGGGAGCAGCGAATGGCGAGTCTTGAGGGAAAGGTTGCCGTTGTAACTGGCGCGAGCCGCGGTATAGGGAAGGGCATTGCGCTGGCTTTGGCGAGTGAGGGAGCCACGGTTTATGTGACAGGCCGAACCGTTGCGCACGGTGAGCACGCACTGCCCGGTACTGTGGGGGAGACTGCACAAGCCTGCTCGAAACGTGGCGGAAAAGGCATTGCTGTCAGAGTGGATCACAGCAGCGACAGTGATGTGGCCGCATTATTCGATCGCGTGCGCGAGGAACAAGGCCGTTTGGATGTTCTTGTGAACAACGCCTTCTCGCTCCCAGATGA